>CAZMYN010000048.1:0-17472 GCA_964570495.1 uncultured Acidimicrobiales bacterium
GTGCATGACGAAGGTCATTGGGCGCACCGACTTCCACTGGCTGCCGAGTCCGCCTGCACGGCGCACGTAGCGGCGAAGCCACGCGGCGGCTTGGGGAGCAACTGCCGGGGTTGCCAGGACCGAGCGAAGAATTCGCAGGGTGGCGACGCTGGTCGGCAGGTTGATCATGTTGCCCGGGAAGGCTTCGAGCGCGGTTGCGACAAAGTCGAGATCGAGCGGATCACGGTCGTCGACGAGAGGTACGAAGTCGTCTCCAATCCACGCGCCCCAGGTCGAACGGGTGCAGCGCGTGTCGCCGACATGAAGGCCTTCATAGGGGAGTCGTGTACCGACGCCGGCTTCGACCTCTCCCCAAACAACGTCGGAGGTGACTTCGCGGAAGCCCTCCTTCCAGCGGCTCTCGTTGCCGATGTATGCCGCGGGCTGGAACGAGAACAAGCGCCATCCCTGGTCGTAGCACTCCGAGACAACATCGGCGATCTGGCCAACGTTGGCCGGCGTCACGGTCATGTTGTGGGCCAGGAACGACTTCACGCCGTGTTCGCGTTCGAGGCGGTCGAACATCGCGCAAAAGTCGGCGCGCACCTGGTTCAGCTGGGCTTCGGTTTCGGGCTTTGGGATACCCGTGCGACCAACCATGGTGGTGTCGATGTGGCACGCGAAGGAGAGTTCGTCGAAGCGCGGTTCGCCGTCGGAGTCGAGGGCGATGTCGCGCAGGTACTCGTAGCTGAAGTCGCCGTGGCTAAAGCTCATTGGCTTGCGACCGTAGTTCCTCATGATCTGAAGCGCCGCGGCGTGATCGGCGGGCTCGAGGAGGCTTACCTCGCCGCCGATCAGCTGCGCGTAGCTCGTCGTCGCGTTTGTTTCGCGTGCGAAGGCCATTTGTTTCTCGACTTCGCTGAGCGTGTGCGGTCCGTCAACTCGAACTTTGTTCGCGTCCGAGGAGTGGTAGCAGGGCTTGCAGGCAAAGTCGCACTTTGGAAAGACGCCATGGGTGCCTTCGCAGCCGGTAGTGCGTCGGCCGAGCACCTGGGTCGGGATTTGCTGTGCTTCAGGAAGCGCGTCCCATCGACGGGCGAGTGCTGCAGCGGAGTGGGGATCGACCGGTCGGGTCCGGAGTTCGAGTTCTTTGAGACGATCCAACAGTGTTGACATGAAGCCATTCAACCCGCTCTGTATTGCGTTCCAACCAAAATGGGTGCGATCTGCCCATTCCGACCCGTTTGTGAGGATCGATAAGAGATACAATGCATAGCGTGACCAAGTCACAAGGAGTTCGGTGGAGTATGGTGGCGCTCGTTGGCGCGCTTATCGCTGCGCTGGCCTTCTATGTCGTGCTTTCCGGGTCGCGGTCTGCATCGTTGGCTACAGACCCTCCAGCCACTGACGGTGAGCTCGCGCTCGCGGATGGTAGTGATCCCGATGGCGATGATGATCCCGATTCACCGTTATTGGACACCCCCGATGGTGCCTTTGACGAACAGCCGAGCGATCGGCCGACCATCGTTTACGTCGTTGGCGATCTCGACGAAGGCGTATTCCAGGCTCGTCCCGGTCAGGGAATTCTCGGCCTGCTCGCAGGCGCCAACCAAGTGGAGTTGCAGGTTGCGGGCGCACTCGCAGACTTTTCGGACCTGATCATCTCCAACGACGAGGACCTCGAGGCTATTCACCTCGCCGACGCGGATCTCGTGGTCATCTCCGCCTCAACGTCGAGCCAAGCGTTCCAGCGCTTCATGCTCAAAGCGACGGTCCCGGTCATCGCGATGAAGCCCGCGAACTGGGTGGCGTTGGGCTTGGCCGAACCTGCCGAAGGGCCAACGACACCGCTTCAAGACCTGGCGTCGATCGATGTCGACCGCTCGCACCCCATTGCGCAGTACGTGACTGAAGGAACGGGCGAAATCGACTTGTTCGTCGGAAATCGCTTCTCCGTTGGGCGAAGCTGGACACCCGACGAAGCACCTACCGGTGACCGTGCTGCTGACGTCGTGGCCAACGGCCCAGATGGCGCAGCGCTCATCGCATTCGATGCGGGCGACAACCTCGGCTTCCCCTATGTCGACCCAACCGATCGTGCCATTGCGTGCCGTGTCGCGTTCCCTTCTCACAGCTCGACCAACGCAACGCTTTCCCAAGACGGTATGGCGCTGCTCATCGGCGCTGCGGAATGGTCATTGGCCGAGCAGTGCCGTGCAGCCGAGAACCCGATTCGCCCGTCGGTCAACTCGTTGATGTGTCAGACCGAGGCTGCTGACGAGGATCGTTTCGCATCCAACGGCCAGCTCCTCGAGCGCACCGATGCCGACCCCGTGAACCTCTCCTCGCTGTGGGTTCGTGCAGTCCAGTACGCCGAGGTCGACCAAGACCCAATCGTGTTCCTGGGTGGCCGTTTCCAGCAGGCCTTCGACGCACCGGTTAACTCCGGAGCCGACGAGCCAACCCAAAGCGTTGCTCGCGCCGGAGTCTTTGGCTGCAACCTCAATGACGGAACCGTCACCGATTTCGAAGTTCCGATCGAGGTCGACTCTTTGACTCCGGTCGGTAACACCGTCGAGAACGAACGAGTCCGAGCTCTTGCCTACGACGGAACCTGGTTGTACGTCGGCGGCAAGTTCCGCATCAGCCCGAGCGCGATCGGAACCCAGATCCCAGCCGAGCTCGCCGACGCGAACTTCCAGCTCATCCGAGTTGATCCACTCACCGGCGAAATCGACAGCAGCTGGATCCCGCGGCTGCAAGGCAGTGTCTCTGCCCTAGAAATCGCTGGCGACTGGATCTACGCCGGCGGCGGCATTCGCTCAGCCGACGGTGCACCTGCGAACCGTTTGATCAGGCTCAACATCGGGGCCGGAGCCGATGGCAGCGCCGACACCGAGTTCCGACCCGTCGTCGAGGCAACGATCGGTGTCGACGGCGGCGACCCCTTTGCGTCAGTGCTCGCGTTCGAGCTTGCCGGGGACACGCTCGTCATCGGTGGTTCGTTCCAGATGGTCGACGGACAGCCCCGGAATTCGCTCGCTTCGTTCAACCTCACGACCGGCGAACTCCTCGATTTCAACCCGAGCATCGGCGACAACAACGTAGGAACCGACCCGATCCCGCAGATCAAAGACATCGCCCTGATGAACGACGGCGCAATCCTGGCCTGCGGTGACTGGTGGGTCATCTCGCCAACACCAGGACTGACCTGGACGGCGTACGACCATGACGCTGGCGTAGCCAACCCGAACCAGGGCGAATGGTACGGACAGTTCTCAAAGATTCAGCCTCGACCAAACCAGTTCAATCACGGCAAGTTCGATCTGGCGACCGGCGCAGCGCAGATGGTCGACGGTCGGCCGTGGGGCCCAGTGACCGATGGCGGTATCCAGGCCTGCGACGTAGACAACCGGACCAACATGGTCATTCTCGGCGGTCACTACGAATCGGTTGGCGACTACCAGCCCGGCTTCGCACCAGCCAACGACAACGACTACCCCGATTCACACGTTGCTTTCGAGAAGCTCACCGCAGTCGACGGCACGACCGGCGAGATCATCCCGTGGGATCCGGACATCGATTCGATCCGCGGCCTCGACGCCGTAGCGGTCATTCCGGGGGTCACGCCCTCAGACTCGGAGATCATCGTCGGCGGCGCACTCACGACAGCCGACCGCGTCGAACAAAACGGCGCCGCCCGCTACCAAATCCATAGACAGTAATTCGCCGCAATCGCACATTCGCTTCGCTCGATGTGCTCTGCGGATGGCCGGAGGCCCACTTCCGTCGCTCGTCCCTCGCTCCTGGGGAGCTGGCGATCTGTTTGGGCGTATACAGGCTCTCGCGTTTAGCTGGTCCACGTCCCGCTGTCGCTGACCGCGCCTCTGGCGATCAGCCTGCGTGGCGCTTGAACGCTTCCCGAAGGGAAGGCGCGCTCTGCAGCCCGCAGGCGGCAAAATCGCGACGGAGTCGCTGCCGCCGTAGGGGTCAGAGCCCTTCGAGGAAGAGCTCTTTGCCGATCTGGACGCGAATGATGCGGCCGGTGCCTACGAGGCGATTCTTGGCGTGAGCTTCAGCGTCAAAGATGAGGCGGCGGCCTTCGAGGCGGGTCAGGGTCGCGTTCGATTCGACGACGGTGCCAACGCCGCTCGCGTGGAGGTGGTCGAGGTTGATGCGAAGGCCAGCGGTCATCATGCCCTCGGGCAGGTGTCCTTTGAGGGCGTCCATCGTTGCCTCTTGCATGAGTTGCAGCAGGCGCGGCGTTGAGAGGACGGCGACATCGCCGGTTCCGTGAGTGAGCGCGGTCTCCTCGTTCGTAACCGTCATCGATGCGGTTCCGGTGAGTCCGAGTTCTAGTGCCACGGGGGTCAGCCTAAGACCCCTGCGTCAACGCCGGTGGGATTTCGTCAACCGCAAGCCAATGTGGTCGATAGATTGGAGTACACCTCCGATGAAAGGCTCGTCCTGTGCTTGATGATGACCTCGTTGCTTCCACGCTCGATACCGCAATCGAAGGTGGCGCCGATTTCGCCGAAGTCTTCGTAGAAGACAAGCGGAGCTCCTCTGCTGTCCTCGACGACGGCAAGATCGAAGAGCTCACGTCAGGCCGTGACCGCGGCGCTGGTATTCGAGTTGTTGCTGGTGACACCACCGGGTTTGCACACACGGCCGATCTCAGTGAGAACGGTCTTCGCAAGGCCGCCGAAGCTGCCGCCGCAGCTGCACGTGGTGGCGGTGGCGGAGTCCGCAAGGTCACCCTCGAACGCCAGCACGCAACCCGTGACATCGAAGTCGAGACCTACCCCGAGTCGGTCGCCAAGGCCACCAAGGTCGAACTCCTCCAGCGTGCCGACGAAGCCGCACGCGCTACGGGCGACGCCATCTCCCAGGTCAGCGCCCGCTACGGCGATAGCCGTCGCAACATTCTCGTCGCGAACTCCGATGGCCTTCTCGCCGGCGACGATCAGGTACGCACCCTGTTCGCTGTCAACTGTGTCGCCGTCGGCGATACCGGCATGCAGACCGGCCGCGAAAGCCACGGACGCACCGTTGGTTTCGAAACGTTCGACCAGCACGACGTTGCCGAGATGGCCCGCACCGCAGCCCAGCGTGCAATCACCAAGCTCAGCGCACGCCCCGCTCCAAGCGGTGCTCAAACGGTTGTTGTAGGACCCGGCGGCGGAGGAGTGCTCTTCCACGAAGCCTGCGGTCATGGCCTTGAAGCCGATCTTGTCGCAAAGTCAGCATCGGTGTTCGCTGGCCGCATGGGAGAACAGGTCGCCAGCCCGCTCGTCACCCTCATCGACGACGGCACGATGTCGGCTGAATGGGGCAACTTCGCAATCGACGACGAAGGCCGCCCCGCCCAGCGCAACGTGCTGATCAAGGACGGAATCCTCACCGACTACATGTACGACCAGATCCGAGCCCGCAAGGAAGGTCGCCCGACCACCGGTAACGGGCGTCGTCAGAGCTACCAGCACTTGCCAATGGTGCGCATGACGAACACGTACATCACCGCCGGCGAGGACAACCCCGCCGACATCATTGCCTCCACCCCGAACGGCGTATACGTCGCGCAGCTCGGTGGCGGCCAGGTCAACACCGCCACCGGCGACTTCGTCTTCGGCATGACCGAGGCGTACCTGATCGAAGACGGCAAGATCACCGATCCAATCCGTGAGGGCAACCTGATCGGAAACGGACCCGAGGTGCTCAACCGAATCGACGCTCTCGGCAACGACTTCGCCATGGGCCACCCCGGTACCTGTGGCAAGGACGGCCAGGGAGTTCCCGTTGGCGACGGCACACCAACGCTTCGCGTCACGAGCCTGACCGTCGGCGGTACCGCTGCGTAATGGCAGAACTTCTCGATATTGCCCGGCAGGTTCTTGGCTGGGCGAATGAAGGTGAAGCCGTCGAGGTTGTCGCCAGCTACGAACAAGACACCGAGATTCGCGTCTACGACGGCGAGATCGAACAGTTCACGGCCAGTGAATCGCACGGCGTCGGTGTTCGGGTCATCACGAACAACCGCCAAGGCTTTGCCTACGCCGGGTCACTCGACGAAGACGTGCTCGCCGAGACTCTTGCCGAGGCGCGCGACAACGCGACCTTTGGCACGCCCGACGAGTTCCTCGGCCTAGCCGAACCCGACGGCATCGACGTCCCCGCGCTCGACCTCTACGACGAGCGGGTCGCAAAGATGGCGACCGACAAGAAGATCGAACTCGCGATGGAGCTCGAGGCAAAGACCCTCGCTGGCGATCCGCGCATCATGGGCATCGAGTCGGCCGACTACGCCGATTCGATCAGCGAGAGCGCAATCGTCTCCACGTCGGGGATCGAGTCGACGAGCCGCGAGTCTGGTTCGTACGTCTCGGTGTCGCCTCTCGCGAGAGAGGGCGACGACACCCAGATCGGCTTTGGGTTCAGCTTGGGTCGTGACCCCAACGGGCTCGACATCGACAAGGCAGCCGCCGACGGTGTCGAGCGAGCCACTCGGATGCTCGGCGCGATCCAGCCCGACAGCGAACGGGTCACCATCGTGTTCGACCCGTTCGTCACCGCGCAGTTCTTGAGCGTGCTTGGCGGCACGATGGACGGCGACTCCGTGCTCAAGGGTTACTCGCTTTTCGCTGAACGAATGGGCGAACAAGTCGCATCGCCGTTGTTCACTTTGGTCGATGATCCGACGAACATCGAGGCGTTCACTGCTGGTGAAACCGACGGGGAAGGCTTGGCGAGCCGCCGCAATGTGTTGGTCGAGAACGGCCAGCTGAACAGTTTCGTGCACAACGCGTATACGGGTCGCCGGATGGACACGTCATCCACCGGGTCGGCCGTGCGTAGCTACTCTTCGGTGCCCCGCGTGGGAACCAGAGCGCTTGCACTACAGCCCGGTACCCAGAGCCAAGAAGAGATCATCGCCGGTATCGACAATGGTGTTCTCATCCAGGGTGTCGCCGGCATTCATTCGGGCGTGAATCCCGTCAGCGGCGACTTCTCGACGGGTGCTGAAGGACTGCGCATCAAAGATGGCGCGCTCGGCGAGCCGTTGCGCGAAATCACCATCGCGTCGACTCTTCAAAAGATGCTCGGCGACATTCAGGCTGTCGGAAATGATATTGATTGGCTGCCAATGTCGGCCGCTGGAGTGAGTCTCGTTATCGCCGATGTCACGATGAGTGGTTCTTAGGTCGACGCGTAGGTCATCTGGCCCGTTACCGGCGAGTTTGAATTGCCGATGGCTCAGGATGGCTCTGAAGACTCAGGGGGCTCGTGCCCTCACCGCTGCGCTCATTGCGGTGCCGTTGGTGGCGTTTTTCGCAACCGAGGTAGGCGCCCAGAATGGGCGAACTCTCCAAGAGCCCGCCGCGTCTGGTGGAAGCCAAGCCACCTTGGTATTGGTCATTGCTGGAGCGCTCGCCATCGTGGCTGGTCTCATTGCGTTGACCGTCGTATCGAACCGTAAGCGTGAAGCAGCGATCGTCATCGAGCCGACCGAAGCCGAACTGCGCAACGCAAAGACGGCGTTGCACGGCTCGCGGACGATGGACGCACTGTGCGCAGAGGCTGCCTACCATGCCGAGCACCTCGTCGGAGCTGAAGGTGCGGTCGTCGTGCTCGACGATATCGAAGCAAGATCTGGCAAGCCGATCACGGTCGGTGCTGACTTGATGACTCGGGTCCATCGCGAGAAGCGGTTGGTGAAGCTGAAGCGCATTTCGGCTGTCCCCGTTGTCCATCAGGACGAGGTCGTTGGCCTGATTGCGGTGTCTGGCGGACATACCGAAACGCTCAGTGCGCTCAGACGATTTGTCTCCGGAGGATATGCAGCTCGCAAGAAGCCGAGTCGGCTACAAGAACTGACCGGCGACATCGACGGGCTGACCGGCGTCGGCAATCGGCGGCGCTTCGATGCGGACCTTCACGATGTTGCCGAAGAAAGCGATGAGGAGACGCCGGTTTCCTTGGCGATGTTCGACATCGACAACTTCCGCTTCTACAACGATGCCCACGGCAAACAGGCAGGAAACGAAGTGCTCCGCTCGATCGCAGGTCTTATCGCCGAGAGCTTGCGTGAAACCGATGTCGTCTACCGCTACAGCGGTGTGAAGTTCGTGGCGCTACTGCCCGGTGCGACCGTCGAGAATGCTGCTGTTGTCGTTGAACGAATTCGAAAGGCCGTCGAAGCGACTCGCTTCGAGGGCGAGGAAGTCCAGCCGCTCGGCCGGGTGACGATGTCGGTCGGTGTAGCCGAAGCTCCCGCCGACGAATCAACAACACTGCTCGATGCGGCCGACCAGGCCCTCAACGCAGCGAAGGCCTCGGGACGAAACAAAGTTGTCATCGAAGGCGACATCAGCTAGCGCAAACCCGTGGGTTTGAAGTGGTTGTCGCTGTTGCTGTTGACCTCGCCGCTACCGTGACACGTATGGTTTCACTGCAACGGCTTGTTCTGCTCGTCGCAGTTCTTCTCGCGAGTTGTAGTGGTGGGGGCGAAGATCTGGGTGGCGAGAGGTTGCCCACCGACGCGGTCGGTCTGCAAGACCTTGCAGCCACGGCGATGGGCGAGGTCACGAGCGTTCGCTTCGGGCTGGACCGCTCCGGAGCGCCGGTCTTTATCGACCCGGCGCAATCGATATCGCTCGACCGCCTCGACGGACGTTTCAGCGCTCCCGCCTCTGCTGATGCGCTCTTGGGTGTGACCGTGAACGGATCGCTGCGCACCGAGCTCGGCGCTATCGCGATCGACGAAGAGATCTGGCTCTCGAACCCGGTAACCGGCGAATTCGAAACGCTTCCGCCCGGTTTCGACATCGACCCCTCGATGTTCTTTGATCCACGGGGTGGTTGGCAGCCGCTGATCGAAGACCTGACCGACATCACGTTCGTTGCTGAAGAGCAGCGAAACGACACCACCCGCTATCACCTGACGGGCACCGCACCGGCCGAGCGCATGCAAGCAATCACCGCCGGACTTGTGCGTGGCCAAGACATCGACCTCGATCTGTGGCTGCACCCGGTCACCGCCGAGGTCTCCGCGATCGAATTCTCGACCGAATTCGACGACGGCGTATCGGAGTGGATCCTCGAGCTGACCGAGTACGGCGGCACGTTCGAGATCCTCCCGCCAGAAGAGTGACGAGCACCGAGGCCCCGGCACGCAAGGCGTCACCCAACGCAATTCTCTGGGTCGTCGGCTTTGCGGTATTCGTCGCAGCTGACGACCTCACGGTCGTCACAACGATGCTGCGGCCGATCATCAACGACCTCGGACTGACACTCCCCGATGGTCTCGACGACGCGTCGTGGATCGTCAACGTCTACCTGATCGCGTTCGTGTCGGTCATGCCGCTCGCCGGACGCCTAAGCGACGTGTTTGGTCGGCGCGCGCTGTTCATGTCGGCGTACGGGGTGTTCCTGGTCGGAACGATTGTCATTCCGCTGTCGTCGTCGATGGCGCCGTTCCTGGTCGGCCGCGTGCTGACGGCCCTCGGTGGGGGAGCAATGGTGCCGGTGGCGCTCGCGGTCGTTGGCGATGTTTTCGATGACGACAAACGGGCGAGAGCGCTCGGCAATCTCGGCGCGATCGAAACCATGGGCTGGGTTTGGGGGCCGCTCTACGGCGCGCTGCTCGTCCGTTTCCTGAGCTGGCATTGGCAGTTCTGGCTGAACGTGCCGCTCGCACTGATGGGCATGGCGCTTGTGTGGTGGGCGCTCGACGGTGTCGATGCAGACCGCCGCGATCGCTCCGAGAGCGTCGACTGGACTGGCGCTGTTCTCCTCGCGCTGACCCTCATCGTTCTCGACCTCGCTCTGCTCGGGAACGCCGAAATTCAAAGCGTCTCGGGTCTTGAAGAACTGCAGGGCGGCAGCGGCTTTGACTTCCGCCTCTTGTTCCCGGTTGCGGCGGTTCTGGGCGGACTGTTCGTCTGGCACCAACGGCGCGCGTCCGATCCGCTTATCGATCCGACGTTCTTCCGCGGTCGAAACTTGAAGATCGCGCTGTTCGTCAACCTGTTGGTCGGTGCCGCGCTGATCATTGCGATGGTCGACGTGCCGATCTTCGTGAACGCTGTCGAGATCGACCTCGAGCGCTCAGCGGTGTTCGCCGGATGGATTCTCGCTGCCATGACCGCAGCGATGGCGGTTGCGTCGTGGACGGGCGGCCGCCTCTCGGAGTCCTTCTCGACCAAGCCGCCAACCGTGCTCGGCATGGCTGCGGCGGCGGTTGCGTTGCTGTTGATGGGAGTCACCTGGAACCCGGATCTCAGTTACATCGTCGCTGCTGCTCAGCTGGCGCTCTTGGGTGCTGGCCTCGGCCTCGTCTTTGCGCCCACCACCGCAACGGTCGTGCAGGCATCGCCTCCCCAACAACGCGGCGCCGCTGCTGCGATTGTTATGGTCGTGCGCCTCGTCGGCCTCAGCGTCGGACTCGCGGGACTGACCGCGTGGGGTCTCGGCCGCTTTAACGAGCTGCGCCAAGAGCTCGAACTGCCCGCAATCACCGACCCGGGCTTCCAAGAAGCCATCGCCGAAGCATCGGCACAACTCACCGCCGATGCAATCTCGGAGACCTTCCTCGCCGCGTCCGCCGTAGTAGCGCTCGGCCTGCTCGTTGCCCTGTTCATCAAATCCCAAAGATCTGAATCATCGCCCACTGGAGAGCCCGTCATGTCACAACCCCATGAAGTTCAAAATGACAACTGGATGAAGACCGTGGTCCTGATGCTCGCCATTGGGCTACTGGGAGCGCTGATCGCGCTTGGGTTTGTGGTGCGTTCGATGAACAACACCCAAAATGACCTCGTCCAGACTCAGAACGCCCTCGCCCAGACCCAAGAAGACCTCGTGCGGGTCGAACAGGGAGCCGCTGGCTCGGCGCTGGTCTCGGCGCAGGTGTTGGAGATCTCCCGCCAGATCACCGAGCTGGCACCCGAGATCGATGCGGGCTTCACCGAAGCGATCACCGAACTCGAGAACTTCTCGAACTCGACACTCGAGTTCAACGTGGCGATCGATGAGACCGTGGTGATCGACACCGAGATCACGATCGACCGCGACTTCACCTTCCCGATCGACGAGACGGTGGTGATCGACGAGACCCTCCCGATCAACCAAACCGTCGACACGACGATCGAGATCGATACCGGCCTCGGCTTCGAGGTGCCGGTCGATGTGAGCGTGCCGGTGAATGTCGAAGTGCCCGTCAACGTCGATGTGCCAATCCAGCTCGACGTCGACGTGCCCATCAGCGAGACCGTTCCGATCAGCGCAGAGGTGCCGGTGAAGATCGACGTCCCGATCGAAATCGACATCGCTGAAACCGACCTCAAGTCGCTGGCCGATCAACTCGCCCTGGGGTTGCGCGAGATCCAGACGGTCGTCTCTGGCCTTACCAGCTGACTCTCCCTTCCTGGGAGAGGAGAATCAGCCAGCTAGCTGATTGCAGTCCTGCACGTCGCCGGTGTCTTGACGCGAGGTCTGGACAAGCCGGCCTTGAAGCGACAGCGTTATCTCGTGAATTGCCGCAGTATCTTCGCCGCTGAAAAGGCAGGCCGTCCAACCATCCTCGATGTATGTCACCGTGCCGTTTCCTGGGAACGTTGGCGTGACCTGTTGGGCGCCGATCGTTGAATTGAACACACGGTCGAGTTGCCCGTCGCTCACGAGAAAGACCTGAAAGACGTTGGGCGGGTCTTCTGGTTCGTCGGGCACGGGCATGGCCAGGATGATGGCGGTCGTGTCGTCGTCGAAGGTCGCGGTCGTGAGCGAGGCGAGTTCGTCGAAATAGGACTGCTCTATCTCCCAAAAGTCAGCAGTTGCACTCAGGTCTCCGGCGTGGAGGGTGCCATCTGAGGCAAGCCAGATCGACTCGTTTCCGGGTGCGCCGTCGACGTTTGCCTCGGTCACCAGCACCGCAAGGTCCGATGGGCTCACGTCAGCGGGTAGCACGCCAATCGTGATCGTCACGATGCTGCCCGCCTCGACCTCGACATTGGCCGGAGGTGTCTGAGAAACCACCCGGTTGACTTCGGCCGTATTGTCGGTGGGAGCTGCGTTGATGACGACCTCGAAGCCGTCAGCAACGAGTGCCTGCTGGGCTGGGCCAGCCAGCAGAGTTTCCACGTTCGGCACGGTGACCGGCCCCGGTCCGCTCGACACGAAGATTGTCACGAACGACCCTTCGAGGAGCTCATCGCCGGGCGCCGGTTCGGTTCTGATGACCGTTCCCGCTGGCACATCGGCGCTCGGCTCATCAATGCGACTGGTCCGAAAGTCGAGCTCGAACAGCTCGTTGAGAGCCTGGTTGAATTCCAGTCCCGCGATGTCGGGAACCACTGCATTGGCGGGAAGGTCGGTGCCGGCCAGCTCAGGGTCGAGCTCGCCGACAATGATCCGTATCACGCTGCCAGGTTCGCCAATCGCACCGGGTTTAGGGAACTGGTCGATCACTCGACCTTCGGGGCGGGAGGGGTCAACAGGCAGAAACTGGACTTCGACGACGAATCCATCCGCCTCGACCAGCGAGATTGCTTGGTCTTTCTCGAAGTTCGAAAAGTCCTTGACGACAACGAGACCCGTGTCAATCGTGGGCGGGATCGTTCCCGGCACAGGGACGGGCTCGACCTCGAATGGCGCCGAGTCGTCGGCGATTGCGCCCGCAGCGGAGAGTCCCACATCCTCGGTTAGCTGGCTCGCGGCCTCGGTCGTGTCGGCGGTGGCGGTCTCGGTGGTGTCGTCGCCGTTGAGCGCAAATATGCCCGCTACGGCGATGATGACGACAACCGCGGCCGCCCCAACGCCCAACAGGGTCTGGCGCTTGGTTTCGGATCGGCGGGCCGCTTCCCCGCGAATCGATTCGGGATTGGGGCTTGAGAGTCGGCCGCTAAGGCGGTCGTGCAATTCGGGTATGTCGTGTTGCTCGTCGTTGGTCATGACGCTTCACCTTCCAGTTCGATACGGAGATTTCGTCTGGCATGGTTGAGGGTCGCGGCGACGGTTCCCGGGGAGATGTCGAGCTCGGTCGCGATTGCTGCTTGTGGAAGGTCGTCCACATAGCGAAGAACAATCGCTGTTCGTTGACGCACGGACAATCGCGAGACCGCCTCCCAGAGCTCGTGGTCGACGGCGGGGTCTTCGGCACTGAGCAGGGCCGAATCGTCGTTTGTCAGTGCCACGTTCGGTCGGCGTCTTACAAACAGGCGTTTGGCCCGGTTGATCGCTACTTTCGTGACCCACGCTCGGGGAGATTGCATCTTCGATACCCGATGCCACTTCTCGTACGCCGAGATAAAGGCGTCGTTCGTGGCATCTTCAGCCTTCTGTAGGTCGCCAGCACAGACGATGAGCACCGCACTGAGCACGCGGGGGTGCTCGGTGCGAAACCACTCGTCAAATGCTTGGGTCGCCTCAGCCATTGCCCCTACAAGGCCACCGTGGGCCGTCTTTGTTTAGTGGGTATCACAAGAAAGTGCTGCCTGATTTCGAGGGTACGTCATGGCGAGCGTGGGCACGAATGAGCTGGACTACTAGCCGAACGTTTCGCAGATATCGGGTCGTGCGGCGTTGTTGTCGAAGCGTTCGAATGATGCGCTGAGCCCGTCACTATCGGTTGCCCGCATGTCGTTGTTCGTGATGATGACGACCTAACCGTGAGTTCGGAGCGCAAGCTGCTCGCGGTGTTGGTCGATCCACTCGACGATGGCGATGTTGGTTTGCTCGTAGCCGTTCGCGATGAGTTCGGCGAACCCGGGCTTGCCTTGCTCAGCAAGGTTCTTGATGTTCGAGCGGGCATGTTCGAGAAACCCAATCGCCAAGTCCACGACCTGGCAGCGCTCGTTTGCCGACAGTTCGTGCTGGTCGCAAAAGAGATGGAAGCGACCAACGCGATCAAGGTCGAGGGGAGTGGCCATGTCGAGCGAACCGAACGGGACCCAATGTCGTGCCGCGACCGCAATGTCGAACAGGCGGTCCACCGGTCGGGAGTAATCGAAGTCGATGAAGCCGACGACCTCGGGGCGATCGGGGTGCACGATCGTGTTCGCCAATCCGAGGTCGTTGTGGCACACGAGGGTGCCGTGTGCATCGGGAGGAAAGTAGTCACCAGCAGACACTGCCCACACGGCGTTGGGTTGGGCGACATAATCCTGGGCCGCGAGATGTAGTTGTCGCTGGCGTCGCGCAACATCGATGAGCAGATCGTCGTCGTAAGCCCACGGAGGATGCGGCGCGATCGGAACCCGACCCTCGATGTAGGAGAGACGTTGGCGGCCCGCATCGTCGGAACCGCACACCTGCGGGACGTGGTCCCCGAGCGTCGCGCGCAGATACGTCATGAAGTGCTCGACCGTCGGGGTCTGGGGGTATGAGGGGCGGGCGACTTGGTCGCCGATGCGCACGACGGCTCCCTGGTTGGCGCGACCCCCGGCTAGCGGGATCTCCACAGGTTGGTCACTGGACACCTGACCAGTATGACGCGTGGGACTCTGGGTGGATCTGGATCGCTCGTTTCACCGACCCCGAAATTGACCACAGAAAGAGATCGTGGCGAAACTGCAGGATCACGGAAAGTGAAATATGTCGGCCAGTTCACAAATTCGTAATATTTATTGCTGCCCTCCGTGGTTGTTGTACAACTCACCGTCGACGGATCGAGATCGGGGAGGACGCTTAGGTGCGGATCAGCCCGCTGAGCCTTGATTTTCCAACGCCATAGAAGTGAAGGCGAGCTCGTTCGCGAGCGGCCGAGACGCGTCTGTTTTCAAGGGCTGGACAGATCTTCGTAATACATATGAAGCCGTTCCGTAATATTTCACTAGCTATAGCGAAAGTGGCTAGCTAGTTTGCCGGAAGCGGGAAATTCGTTCCCCCCCCTTATACGAAATGGAGTTGCACGTTATGGCTTTACCAAGCTTGAAAAAGGGCAGGAGGTTCCGGCGATCCGTCCTCGCTGGGCTCCTGGTTGCGACAACAGTCGCGACTGTCCCAGCCGCCGCACAATCCAGTGGTGGCGATGCGCCCGAGGCCGTTCAGTTCTCATTTGAGGTACTGCAACCAGCTGATGGGTTCTTCTTCACCGAACCATGGGTAGGCCTCCACGATGGAGGATTCGACCTGTTCGACAACGGCGAGCGCGCAACGCCAGGCCTCGAGTCACTTGCCGAGGGTGGCAACACCGAAGCTCTGGGCGCTGAATTTGCTCAGCAAGGTCGCCTCCAGGCAACCATCGGCAACGGAAACGTCCAGTTCATCTCCCCAGGAGAGACGGTCGAAGGATCGATCGACATTCGAAACGCTCAGGCGTACCGATACTTCTCGTTCGCGTCGATGATCATCCCATCGAACGACGGATTCATTGGTAACGAAGACCCATTGGCATACGAACTGTTCGACGCTGACGGCAACTTCAACGGAGAGGTCACCATCGACCTGTTCGCCGAAGACATCTACGACTCCGGCACCGAAGTCAACGACGCACTTGGCGCTGCTGGCTTCTCTCTCGGCCCAACAGGTACCGATGGCGGAACGTCAACTGACGATCCCAGCAGCGCGGTAGGTCCTCACCCCGGACTGGACAACATCATTGGAATCCAGACCGCCGCAGGAACCACCGTCACGAGCCCAATTGATGCAGGCGAGCCCGTAGCTCGAATCACCATCAACGTCGGCGACGCGATCAACACCGTTTCGGCTGTTGGACCACGGTTCGACGGCAGTGATGTTGCAGATGACGCTGGTGACGATGCTGGGAACACCTTCTTGGTCCAGGACCAGAACTTTGGTCGCTACCTCGAGGTTCGTGCTGACGGCAACGTCGGTACCGCCAACGCAGGAAGCGCTGACACCGAGTGGAACCTCATCGGCACCGACGACGGATACATCCTTCAGTCGGTATCGACCGGTTACTACCTTGACGCCGACAGCGAGAACAACAATGTCGACGTCAGCCCCGACAACACCGATGACGTTCTGTGGAACTTGATCGATAACGGAGACGGCACGTACCGCATCGAGAACATCAACTTCGAACGTTTGGTCGACGCCGACTTCCGTGGTGACTTCAACGTCGACACGTCACGTCAGATCCGTCCAGACACGGCATGGGAGCTCATCCCAGTTGAAGGTTCAAGCGATCCAGCTCCAGCACCGGCTCCAGATCCAGCCCCAACAGGTGACTTCGTTGGCGCTGTCTTTGTTGGAACCAACGACCTCGATGCGAACACCATTGCTTCGTTCGGTCGTCTCGCTGACGGCACGCTCGTGCCAATTGGCGAGTTCGCAACCGGCGGCGCCGGCTCGACCGAGTTTGATGGCGGCGAGGGCCTCGATCCGTTGATCTCGGCTGACTCGGTCATCGTCACCGAGGACGAGCAGTTCCTGCTGACTGTCAACGCTGGCAGCGACACGATCACGTCGTTCAAGATCAACGACGACTTCACCCTCACCCAGGTCAGCGTTGTTGACTCCGGTGGCGTTGGACCAAACAGCCTTGCTGTCGATGGTGAGCTTGTCTTTGTCACCAACATCGACCGTGACGGCTTCGCCCTCGGCGAAGCTGGCACCGAGCGTGCAGAGCCAAACGATGAAGGCAACGTTGTTGGCTTCACCATCAACGCTTCGGGCGAGCTCGTTGCAACTGGCTTCTCAGCTGACCTGGACAACCGTCCAGCGAACATCGACTTCTCGGCTGACGGCGATCGCATCATCGTCAGCTCGATCACGTCTGGTTCGGTAGCGCTTCCTGGCGCTAACTCTGAGGCTTCGGTCTACAGCTTCAACATCCTCCGGGACGGAAGTTTGCAGCTCGCTGACACCAACACCCCAACGCTTCGTGGCAACTCTGAGGGTCGTAACCTTCCTTCGGCTATCGACTTCGACATCACCGTCCAAGACGGTCGTGAGTTCGTAGTGGTAACCGAAGCACGTGAGTTCAACTCTGAAGGTGCCCCGCCTGCTCTTCCTGCTCTCCAGGCAGGATCGGTAACGGTCTACGAACTTGGCGCTGACAGCAGTCTCACCATCACCGAAGGCGACTTTGCCTTCACCGACGGAGCACGCGCTGCAGACAACGACTTCGGCACCTCCGGACAGCAGCTCACCGCTTGCTGGATCGACTTCGGCCACGGTGATGGCTCCGACATCTTCTACGTGTCGAACGCCATTAGCGCCAGCATCTCAAGCGTCCGCCTCGCTGACGATGGATCTCTCGAAGTCATCGAGACCATCGCAGCGCAGGGCGTCAGCGGCTTCAGCACTGGCGCAACCGACGGCCCAGGCGTCTTTGGCACCACCGACGGCTTCATCGATCTCGATGTCAGCCCAGACGGTAACTACCTGTACCAGCTTGCTGGTCTCAGCGGCAGCGTCATTGTCTACGAGCTTGACGGCCTTGGTGGCCTTACCCAGATCCAGGAGCTCGCAGGCGAGCTTCCTGACATCGACACCCAGGGCATCATCAGCATCGGCGGCTGATCGATCCCT
>CAZMYN010000049.1:0-17464 GCA_964570495.1 uncultured Acidimicrobiales bacterium
GCCATCGCTACCGCGACGCCTTCCAAGAGGTCGTCCAACAAGCGCTGTTCACCCCAATCACGAAGAAGACCTGGACGGTGCCGTCCACCGACCGGGTGGACGAGTTGATGCGTGAAGCGTTCCGAGTGGCGATGGCCCCACGGCAGGGACCCGTGCAGATCAACCTTCCACGCGACGTCCTTTCCGGGACCGCCGACTTTGAACCTGCGCAGACCCCCGACCAGTACCGGCCGAGCACCACACCAGCAGCGGCAGCAAATTCGATCGAGGCCGCAGCGGCGCTGCTGCGCGACGCTCGCCAGCCAGTCATCGTGGCGGGTGGCGGCATCAAGACGACCGCGGGCCACGAGGCGGCGCTCGCGCTCGCCGAAGCGGTTGGCTGTCCAATCGCCACGTCGCCGGGTCACGGCGATGCGATCCCGTTCAGCCATCGGCTCAACGCCGGCCAGATGGGTCCGCGTGGAAACCCGGTCGCGTCGCGGCTGGTCAAAGAAGCCGACGTCATCGTTGCGCTCGGCACGCGCCTTGGCTTCAACTCGACCTTCTACAGCTACGACAACATCAACGCCGACGCACAGATCATCCAGATCGAGATTGAGCCGACGGCGATTGGACGGTTCTTCCCGGTGGCCGTCGGAATCTGGGCCGATGCGCGCGACGCCGCGACCAAGCTGGTTGCCGCGCTCGGCACGCTGGAGGCCCGCGCGAGCGTCGAGGCTTGGGCCGAGACGTTCGTCGAAGAGCGCGCCGCGTACCTCGCCCAACGCGATGCCGACGCCGTCGACACCGATCCCATCCAGCCGAGCGGGTTGTTCAGAGAGTTCCGCAAGGTGCTTCCACCCGAAGCCGCAATCACGCTCGATGCCGGAACCATGTGTCTCCAGGTCACCGACGCGCTCAATTACCACTCGCCGCTCAGCCTGTTCAGCCCGCTCGATTTCGGGTTGGTCGGCTTTGGCTTTGCAGCGGCCATGGGTATCAAGTGTGCTCAACCCGACCGCCCCGTCGTGTCGCTCATGGGCGACGGTGGGTTCGGTATGACGATCAGCGAGCTCAGCACCGCGGTCAACTTTGGCTTGAACACCACCACCATCGTGATGAACAACCAGTGCTGGGGCGCCGAGAAGGCCTACCAACGAGACTTCTTCGGCGAGCGCTACATCGGCGCCGACATCTCCAGCCCGCCGTTCGACAAAGTCGCCGAGCTCTACGGAGCAGCTGGATTCCGAGCCGAAACCCTCGGCGAAGTCGGCGGCGCCATCGAAGCCGCGCTCGCGAGCGACAAGCCGTCGGTAGTCGACATCGCTGTCGATCCCGATGCGCTCTATAGCTTCCGACGAGATTCCTTCAAACATCGAGACAATGCAGCAGACGAGGACGACGCCAATGGCTGACACCAAGACAGAACTCACCCACTACCAAATGTTGATCGACGGCAAGTGGGTCGACGCCTCCGACGGCGGCCGCTTCGACAGCATCAACCCGTCCACGGGCGAGGTCTGGAGCACCGTTCCTGAAGCGACCGAGGCCGACGTCGACGCGGCGGTGACCGCGGCTGACCGCGCGTTCACCGAGGGACCGTGGTCGGTAATGACCCCGAGCGAGCGAGGACGAACCTTGCGCCGCTTGGCCGAACTTCTCGCCGATGCGTCGGAGACCCTCGGACAAATCGAAGCTCGCGACACCGGCAAGCTCTTTGCCGAGACTCGCTGGCAAGCCAAGTACATCTCGGAGTACTTCCAGTTCTACGCCGGAGCAGCCGACAAGATCGGCGGTGAGACGCTGCCGATCGACAAGCCCGACCTGTTCGTGTTCACGCACCGCGAACCTCTCGGCGTCGTGGCTGCGGTCGTGCCGTGGAACAGCCAGCTGTTCCTCACCGCGGTCAAGATGGGGCCGGCGTTGGCGGCGGGCAACACGGTCGTGTTGAAGGCATCGGAACATGCGTCGGGCGCGATGCTGGAGTTCGGCAAGCTCATTGCCGAGGCGGGCATCCCCGACGGCGTCGTCAACATCGTCACGGGCCACGGCGAACCGTGCGGCCGTGCGCTCACCTCACACCCGCTCGTTGCTCGAGTGTCGTTCACCGGCGGCCCGGTGTCGGCCCAGCACGTCATTCGAAACTCGGCAGAGAACTTTGCTGAGGTGTCGCTCGAGTTGGGTGGCAAGTCGCCGTTCATCGTGTTCGACGACGCCGACATCGACAGCGCGGTCAACGGTTCGGTCGGCGGAATCTTCGCCGCCAGCGGCCAGAGCTGTGTGGCTGGGTCCCGGGTCTACTTGCACGAGGACATCGCCGATGAATTCATCGAGAAGATGAAGGCCATCGCCGAGACGATCGTGATTGGCGACCCGCTCGACGAAAGCTCGCAGATGGGTCCGCTGTGCACGGCCGGTCAGCTCGAAACCTGCGAACGCGAAGTCGCGCACGCCGTGAGCGAAGGTGCCACGATCCATGCCGGTGGCGAGCGACCCGAAGGTCTCGACGGGTTGTTCTACAAGCCAACAATCGTTGAGTGTCCGAGCCAAGACCTGCGCATCGTCGACACCGAACTTTTCGGTCCGGTGGCTGCGGTCATCCGGTTCCGCGACGAAGACGAGGTCATTGCAATGGCCAACGACACCAAGCACGGGCTTGCGGCAGGCATCTTCACTTCCGACTCAGCTCGCTCGCTTCGCGTCGCCAAGAAGGTCCGTGCGGGAATCGTGTGGGTGAACACCTACCGAGTTATCTCGCCCGTCGCCGAATTCGGCGGCATGAAAGGCTCGGGTTATGGCCGCGAGTCCGGCTTCCAAGCCATGTACGACTACACCCGCCCCAAGACCGTGTGGATGAACACGTCGAGTGAACCGCTCGGCAGCAGCCTGTCCGCACCCCGATAGCAACAAATTTGAAGGATGAGTAACGCTCAGCGTTATTCAGTCTTCAAATTTGTGAAGGAGTCCAATGAAGTTTCAGCTCGCAATCAACCTTGAACGACTTGAGCCAGGCATCGACATCGAGAAGGTCGAGGCGCACACGCTCAACATGGTGCAGATGGCCGACCAGGGCGGGTTCGAAACCGTCTGGGCTGCCGAGCATCACGCTCTGGAGATGACCATTGCGCCGAACCCGTTTCAGATCCTCACGTGGTGGGCCGCACACACCGACCGGATTCGTCTTGGTACCGCCGTGGCTGTCGCTGCGTACTGGCATCCAATCAACCTGGCCGGCGAGGCAGCGTTCACCGACCTCATCAGCGGCGGGCGTCTCGAATTCGGAATCGGCTCGGGCGCATATCAGCGAGAGTTCGATCGCATGCGACCGGGCTTGAAGCAGTCCGATGCGTACAAGTACATGGCCGAGATGTTGCCGGTGCTCAAGGAATTGTGGGCGGGAGACTACGCGCACGATGGCGAGTTCTGGCAGTTCCCGACCGCAACCTCGTGTCCGAAGCCATTGCAGAAACCACACCCGCCGATTTGGGTTGCTGCTCGTTCGCCGATCACCTTCGACTGGGCCATTGCCAACGACTGCAACATCATGTCGTGGCCCATCGCCCGACCGCACGAGGAGATGGTGAAGTACCGGGCTCACCTCGACGAGGCACTTGCAAAGGCCCCGAACGCGGCAAAGCCGAAGTGGGCCATGATGCGCCACGCCGCCGTCTACGAAGACGCCGCTGACTGGGAGGTGCCGGTTCGTGCAGCCCAACGCCAGCTCGGAATGTTTGGCACGTTGTTCTCCGGCGACGGCCAAGTCACCGAAGGTATCCCGGCCCTCGGCTCCCAAGAGCAGCTCGACGCCCACGTCGACTACAACCCGCAATCGCTTCACGAGAACTTGCTCCTGGGCACACCCGACCAGGTAATCGAAAAGCTGAAGACCTACGAAGCGCTCGGGGTCGACTCGTTCATCTACTACGCGAGCATGGGCCTTGGCCTAGAAGAACAAAAGCGAAGCATGGAGCTCTTCATCTCCGAGGTCATGCCCGCGTTCTAGTTACTCGGCGCTTCCCTCGAAAGGCACGCCGATCAGCCAGCGCTCGCCGTCGGTCGTGGTAGTGGCGAGAAGTGCCTCGGTCGTGTTGAGCTCGACGATCTCGACCGGTTCGATTCGCGAGTCGAGCGTGATCTCGATCGTCGTCGTGAAGTTCGTCGAGGACATCCACAGCGTCGAACCTCCCGAAGGCCACACGCGCAAGATGGTCTGATCGTCCAGCAATTCGATCGAGGCCAACACGCCGGCATTCGACTTGGACAGGACGGGATGGACGGGCAGGGTCGAACCCTCAAATCCGCCCTGGTCGAGGCGCTTTGAGTACACGAGACTGTCGCGATCGATCGCGATGAGGTCGGTGCCGCGGGCTCGGAGTTCGGCGGTCCGTGTGAGGCTCAAGATATTGGTGTCGTCAAGCTCGACCTCGGACAGTCCGTCGATCCCAAATTCGACGAGCGTGGCTACCGAGTTTGCCCGATCGGTCGCAATACTCACGATGGTCCCGTCGGCTAGCACCACACCGTTGCGCAAGCGTTCGAAGTTTCGTTCCTCACCCAAATCGGCACTGAAGTCGAGGCTCTCGACGCCGAACTCATCGACGAGGTTGAGCTTTAAGACCGAGTATCGAGAGCCGCCGTCGACCGTTGGTTCAGAGACCGTGACGTAGCCAACCCCGGCGCCCAGGACCAGTTCGTCGATCTGGGCTTCGGGGAGGGCCGGAACGGTGATGATCGAGTCGAGTTCGAAGTCGGGCGCAAAGACGATGCCATCGGCCGATCGAAAGACGATCACACCCGATTCGCCATCGGGCGCCGTCTCGATCGCGGCGAGGGGCATGCCGTGTTCGAGGCTTATGCCCTCGGGGGTCCAATCGCCTCCGGTGTCTGAAAAAGAAAAGTAGCGATTGTTCGAATCGAATCGAACGAACCCGTCTTCGATGGCGAAGTAGTGAAGCTCGTCCAGTTCGTCGAACTCGTCGAGGAACACCGACGCTCCCGAACCGAGGTTCGCCAGGTTTTCCGCAGTGCGGTTGAGTAGCGGCGCGGCGGGAACCGTGGTTGTGGTGGTCGTGTTGTCCGCACTTGCGGTCGGGGTACTTGTCGTGGGTGTCGTAGCCGATTCTGAATCCGCGGACTGACCGTCGAGCGCCGTCAACCCCACCACGAGCGCGATCCCCAGAACGACTATTCCAACGATCGGGATCCACGTACTGCCACTTGAGGTCGCCTGCACGACCGGGGCCGGTCCGTCGACGTCCTCGCCATCGAATTGGGGAAGGCCGACGGATCTCACGGCCCCATAGTCTCACGGCAAGCCGCGAGAGCGCTGGTCAGCGCAGTGTTGGTGTTGAGCTCCGCCGTCGACGAAAATGCCCCGATGAGCGCGTCGCCCGACCTAGACCGAGCTCGCGAGGAACTCGCCGAGCAAGGCTTCACCATCGTTCCCGATGTGTTAGATGAGGCCACGACGACAGCGATTCGCGACCGGGTCATCGACCAGGCTCGTGCCGAACGCGCCGCGAACCTCGACTACGCGTACCAGGCAGAGGCCGAGGGCGACGAGGTCAATCAGTGGGTGTATCAGCTGATCAACAAGGGCGAGGTTCTGCTCCAGCTGCCTACCCATCCCGTCGCCGACGCATTGGCCACACACCTCCTCGGACCCGACTATCTGTTGTCGTCGTTCGACGCGCACATCACCAACGCGGGCAACAAGACAATGCCGCTGCATGCCGATCAGTGGTGGATGCCGCCGCCGCAGCTCCCCGGCCAGGACTGGGTTCGTCAAGGAGATATCGGCCGAGCCCCGGCGACCAACGGTGATCCCGCCCCGTCGACCGAACCGATCACCGGGCCGCTCATCACGAACGTGATGTGGATGATCACCGACTTCACGGTCGAGAACGGGGGCACTCGTTTTGTGCCGCAAAGCCATCTGAGCGGCCAACAACCACGCGCCGATCGAACCTACGACGAGGTCGTTGCCGAGGGAAGCGCCGGGTCGGTTGTTGCCTGGGATGGTCGGACCTGGCACGCGGCTGGTCGCAACGTCACCGATGAGCCGCGGGTCGGCATCACGACGTACTTCTCTGGTGCCATGGTGCGCCAGCTCATGAACCACACACTCGGCATCCGCAGCGAGGTCAAGGCAAGGCTCCCCGAGTCCTACCTCGCGCTCTTGGGATTCCGGCCATTCTCCAGCTACGGGATGACCGACAATCCAAGCTGCGCAGTCGCAAAACCCGGCGACGAGACCGTGGGAATCCTGGAGTGAACGACCGGGCACTCCTCGGCATTGTCGTTCTCACCGCAGCGCTCATCGGAGCGAATTTCTCTGCGCTCAAATTCGCGCTCGACCACACCACACCGTTCTTGTTGGCCGGGATGCGAACGATCATCGGCGGCAGCTTCCTGCTCGTCCTCGCCACGAGTCGAGGTGAGCGCTTGCCGACGGATCGCCGCCAACTGTTCGACATCTTCATGGTCAGCCTGAGCATCACCACCGTGTCCAGCGCACTTCTTGTGTTCGGGGTGAATCGAGTGACCGCAGGCGTCGGCTCGCTCGTGGCGTCGACCATGCCACTGTTCACCGCCGTGCTATCGCTGGTGCTGTTGAAGGTAGTGACGTCTCGGCGCGGAAAGATCGGACTCGGCGTCGGCTTCGTCGGAACGGTCGTTCTTGCCAGTCCATCGTTTGGAGGGGAAAGCACGACCGTCGGAATTGTTTCGCTGCTGTTGAGCGCCATTGCGTGGGCGTTCGGCACCGTGTATTTGAAGTGGCAGGACTTCACGAAGGTCTCACCAATCATGCTCGTCGGCGTACAGCTCATCATGTCGGCGCTCGTGTTGATTCCGTTCGCGCTGATCATCGAAGGCGCGGCGAGCACGGATTGGTCGATCGGTCTGTTCGTTCCGCTTCTCTACGCAGCGATTCCCGCCAACGCGGTCACGTTCTCGTTGATGGCAACGATCGTCAAGCGAGCAACACCGACCGTCGCAGCCTCGACGGCATATCTGATTCCGGTATTCGGCGTCTTCTTTGGTTGGTTGATCCGAGGCGAGCTGCTCGGCGCGGCCGAGTTCCTCGGGGGTGCACTCGTGGTCGTCGGCGTCTACATCGTGGTCAACGCGAACGCAGCGGCTGCGAGCGGTCCGACAGCAGACTCGACCTAGAGAAACGGCAGTTTCTGAATAGAGGCCGGCTTTGGACCCTCGGGAGTCTCGACCTCGACTGTCGCGTCTGACTCGACGACCGAGCGTGAAATCTGAGCGAGCCCAATCGTTCGGCCCAGCCGATGACTGTGCACGATGGCGCCGAGCGTTCCGACCTGTTGGCCGTCCGAGCGAATTGGCGTGCGAGAGGGGAGTGGCCACGCTTCGGTGAGCTCGCCCTCGACGTTCACCCCGACAAACAATCGCTCGGGTCCTCCGTTGGCGACCACTGCTTGCAGAGCGGCCTTGCCGATGTAGTCGACCTCGGTGTCGGTGTCGACGTAGCGAGCCATTCCGACTTCCAGTGGATTCGAGTCGGGGGTGTTGTCCCCGCCCCACGACAGCAGGCCGCTTTCGACCCGCTCGACGTGATTGGGCGCGCCGGGACCAATCTCGTACTTTTCGCCAGCCCCGACGATGAGGTCCCACAGCTCGTTGCCGCGCGTCCCGTCTTGGAGGAACAACTCGAAGCCGCCTTGTTTGCTCCATCCTGAGCGGCTCAGTACGAGGGGAATGCCGTTGAGGTCGGTCTCGATGAACCAGAAGTACTTGAGCTCGCGAATGTGGTCACCGAAGAGCTCGGCGATGAGGTCTTCGGCCTTTGGGCCTTGCACGGCCAATGGCGACACGTCGGGCTCGGAGACGACGACGTCGAAGCCTTTCTCGGCGGCGATGCCCTTGCACCACAACAACATGTCGTTGTCGGCAATCGAGAACCAGTAGCGGTTGCCGCTCAGCTTCATTAACACCGGGTCGTTCAGAATGCGGCCCTCGTGGTCGCACATCGCGACGTACTTGCCTTGCCCCTCGACCAGGTTCGTGATGTCGCGAGAAGTGAAGTACTGGGCACACGCGTGGGCGTCTGGGCCTGCGATCTGCACTTGTCGCTCGACCGACACGTCCCAGATCGCGACGCCGTTAATGAGCCGGTCGTACTCGGCTTTGAGATCGCCGTAGGAGGTGGGCATGACCATCTTGTTGTAGACGCTGATGTCGGAGAGCCCAGCGGCGACTGTCGAGTCGTGGAACGGCGTCATTCGAATGCGCGGGGACAGGGTGATGCGGTTCATTGCGTCAGCCTATGCGAGCAACTGAACGAACGTTCAGTTGAAGTGGCGTGACCTGTCGGGGTCGAAATCACCCGCAGCAGTGGCCCAATGTCAAGATCGCGTCAAGTTTGATGAGGATTGTGCCAAGTGCGCGAGTGGTGTCGGATTTGGTAGCCGAACTCATAGGTATGGCTACTCCGATTAATCCGTCTACGGCGACCACGAAGCTGCCCGCGTCACCCCGAGTCCTACTGATCGAGGACGAACCAATCGCGTCAGCGCTGGTGACCCGGCTCCTCGACAACCACGGCTTTGACGTTGTTGTTGCCGAGGATGGAACTGCCGGCATCAAAGCCGCCGAACAAGTGCGCCCCGAGATCGTAATCCTTGACCTCAACCTCCCTGACATGCATGGCTACGACGTGTGCAAGGCAATTCGCGAGGACAGCGACACCCCGATCCTCGTTCTGTCCAGCGATGCCGACGCCGTGCGCGCAATCGAATATTTGGACCTCGGAGCCAACGACTACACCACCAAACCGTTCGTTGCTCAGGACCTTCTGAGTCGAGTGTCGGCAATGTTGATTGCCGACGAACGCAACCTGTTCCCGCCGGCCTCGGCCGACCCGGTGACCGAAACCGTTGACGCGAACGCCAGTGGCACGGTTGACATTGACCTCACCGATCGCAACATGGCCTCAAGCTCACTACCCGAGTGGCTTCAGAACTCGCTAGCGGTATGTGCCTTCGTAGTGCTGGCGATCATGATCATTGGGGCGCTCGGATTTGGCCCCAGTGGTACTCCCACGCCGGCGGAGACGCCAGTAGTCGATACCCAAGAAACCACCCCGGTCGCCGAGATCGAAGAAGAGGTCGTTCTCGAAACGGGCGTGATTGTTTCCGAAGACGGCGAGACCGAAATATCAGCAATCACCGTCGAAAATCCGGAAGTACCGACGGAATAGACCGCCGCGGTGGTCCCTCGGCGAACCAGGTGCCATCGGTAGTGTCCTCCTATGGACAGGGTGCTGCTGATCGAGGATGAACCGGTCTACTCGGCCATGCTCGCTGGCTACTTGACCAAGCAGGGCTACGACGTCCGCGTTGCGAACACCGGCGAAGAGGCCCTGATTCTTCTGCCCGACACCGACGCCGACGTGATACTGCTCGACCTGGGCTTACCCGATGTCGACGGCATGGACATCTGCAGGCAGATCCGCCTTGATGGCGACACACCCGTCATCATCGTGTCCGCGAAAGACGACTCCACCGAACGTGTGCTCGGGTTAGAACTGGGCGCCGACGACTTTGTCGATAAGCGCATGCCGCGCCGTGAGATCCTCGCCCGCATCCGTGCCGTGCGCCGTCGAGCGGGCGTTCCAGATTCACGCCCGCAGAACGCGGTTGCCCACGGCTATGCGGTCGACCGCGACGCTCGTCAGGTCGTCGACGAGCGCGGTGAGCTGATTTCCCTCACGCACCTAGAGTTCGAATTGCTGTGGCTCTTTGTGTCTCATCGAGGCAAGGCCATCGACCGCCTTCGGATTTACGAGCAGGTGTGGCAGCAAGAATTGTTGGGTTCGGGTCGCACGATCGACACCCATGTGCGGACGCTGAGACAGAAGCTGGTGAACCTTCAACTCACCACAGTTCGTGGTGTTGGGTATCGACTCGAACGAGATCCGAATCCGAGCGCGCACTAGCCCGCGTCGCAGGTCTCGACCCACTGCTCGAGAGCACCCACCAGTGGCGGCAACGTTGACAGAACAACGTCGAGCTCGTGCGTGCTGGAGGCACCTTGCGCCGCCAATTGTTCAACCGTCCGGATTTCGTCGAGGACGTTGTCGGGCGCGATCTGTGCACTCGAGCCAGCGAGCTTGTGCGCAAGAATTTGTAGTTGATCGTGCGATAGACCATCGGCGACTGCCCTCGCGAAGGCATCGGCCTCACCTCGATACAGCTCGATGATGTGGCGCACGAACTCGGTGTCGCCATCGAGCTCTCCGTGCAGTCTGGCGATCTTCTTGCAAGGCTCGATCAGCTCAATCGTCATACTCCTACGTCGACGGCAGACCGCCCGGATTGATGGGTGCGGTGACTCAGTTCGGATTCGTTTTGACCGATCGGAATTGGTAGGGGTGAACCGGAAAGGTTCAAGACGTCATGCGAATATCCATCCGCCACATACTCATTGCGATGTTTGTGCTCTTCAGCGCGGTGGTTGCCCTCATTCTCTTTACCCAACGGGCGTCAACCGAAAATGGGATCGTCTCTGGGATGCAGGCGACCCTCGTCAACGTCTCGGACGGTACGGTCGCCCGTTCACAGGAGTACCTCGAAGGTGCGGTTCGTGAGGCGAGCTTCACGGCCGATCTCATCAGCAATGGCGCCATCTCAGATTCTGTCGATCTGGAACAGCACTTCGATCGAGTTCTCGCAACAGCGCCGCAAGCGTCGGGCGTCTTTTATGGCACGGTCGATGGTGACTTCACGTTCGTAAGTCGCAGCGACGAGCTGATCGAGTCGGGTTTTCGAACCAAGTTCATTACGACCCAGGACGAGCGAGTGGTCGAGCTCAGGTTTCGAGATTCAACGCTCGATATCGTCGAAACGCAATTTGACGACACCGACACCTACGACCCCAGGGCTCGACCATGGTTTCAAAAGGCCGCGGAAACCAACGTTGCGGTCTTCACCGACCCGTACGTGTTCTTCTCTAGCCAGCAACCGGGGATTACCGCTGCAGTTTCCGTGCTGGACAACAATGGCGATCTCGCCGGAGTCGTCGGCGTCGACCTCGAGCTTGCATCGCTGTCGGACTTCCTCGAAGAGCTGAGTCTCGGAGAGAACGGGTCGGCATTCATTGCAAGCCGCGATGACGTTGTTATTGCGGTGGACGACGGCTCGGCAATTCAACAACCCGACGGAGACGGTTTCCGACTTTCCACCGCGACCGAGGTTGGTCAACCAATGATCGCGGCGGCGCTCGGCGAACTTCGCGATTCGCCCGATAGTGAGTTTCTTCGAGTCGAAGACGACGAAGGTGCCGAGCACGGCATTGTTACTCCGCTCGGTATTGAAGACTGGGTCCTCGGCGTCAGCCTCGCCGAGGAGGACTTTCTGGGCCCGGTTCGGGCCACTCAGCAACAGAACACGATCCTCGCGGGAAGCGCGTCGCTCGCGGCGATGCTGTTGTTCTTTCTCCTCAGTCGCAGCGTGACCCGCCCAATGCGGATGCTGCGCTCTCGTGCGAAACACGTCGAGGCGGGCGAGTTTGTGAACAGCGAGCCAGCAAAAACGTCGGTTGCCGAGCTGGCAGACTTGTCCGTCGCGTTCAACGACATGGTTGCTGGCTTGTCCCAAAAAGAGCGCGCCAACGTGGCGTTGCTCGACAGTCTCGAGACACGCGTCGCCGACGCGACTGTCGACCTGCGTCGAGAGAACTCCGAACGTCGAGCAGCCGAACAGCGAGCGCTCGATGCAAGCGAGGCAAAGTCGGCCTTTGTGGCAAAGATGAGCCACGAGATCCGAACGCCCCTCAACGCAATCATGGGGCTCTCCGAACTCACCCGACTTCAGGCACATGGCCCACTACACGACCCTCGCTATGTCGAGTACGCCGAAGACATTCGCAGCGCTGCCGCGCACCTGCGCGAACTTGTTAGCGACAGCCTCGACCTCGCCAAGGTTGAGGCCAATCGGATCGAACTCGATCGTGCGCCAGTGGACATTGCCAACCTCATCTCCGATGTGCTTCGTCTCGTCGGTGCTCAGGCCGCTGCGGTCAATGTCGGGCTCTCCGAATCGCATCAGCGTCCCGCCTTCGAGGCGAATGTCGATGCCAGGCGCGTGCGTCAGATGCTGATCAATCTGGTGGTCAATGCAATTGGGTACACGCCAGAGGGTGGGTCGGTGCATGTGTCTTCATCTCGCGATGAGAGCGGTGAGGTCACGATCACGGTCGCCGATTCCGGACAGGGAATGTCACCATCGGATATCGAAATCGCCTTGAGTCCCTTCGGTCGACTCGGCGCTGAAGGGTTCGACGAGGGTCGCTCGGGGACTGGTTTGGGCCTTCCCATCACCAAGGCGTTCGCCGAAGCGCACGGCGGGCGATTGGAAATCCACAGCACCCCGGGATCGGGCACGGCAATGTCGATCAAACTGCCGCAGGTAGATGCGGCGTTAGATCTCAGCGATCAGGGTGTACCTGAGCCAAGGTCGCTTTGAGCAATTCGAGCTCGATGGGTTTCGCGAGATAGGCGTCGAAGCCCTTGGTTAGAAAATGCTCGTCGCCATCGGATCGAACGACTCCGGTCGTGGCAACGAGAAAGGGCACGGCAGCATTGCTCCTCTTGGCCGAGTCGAGCAGCGCAGTAACGACACCAAAACCGTCGAGTCCGGGCATTTGGATGTCCAAAAGCGCTGCATCGAACGGGCTCTTTTGAAGCGCGGTCAGCGCCTCGTCACCCGACGCGAATGCCTCGGCACCATGACCGAGGTATTCGAGATAACCAACGAGCACTTTCTGATTCAGCTCGTTGTCGTCAGCGACCAAAACCCGTAGTGCTTCCATCGCGTCACACTCCCCATTTTCTCTTCGTTATCTCAACCCCACCGTGCACCGTAGTGGGCGACGCACGGCGAGGTCGGCGGCTGTGATACACAACGAGTGATGACTAGACCCACAACGCTTGGCGAACTTGTTGCGAGCGGCTGGACCTCGGTCCCGGTAGCCGAAGAGTTACGACGCAACGCGATTGCTCGGATTCGAAACGGTGAGCCGCTCGTCGCAGAGGTGCTGGGATACGAGAACACCGTCCTTCCTCAGCTGGAGAACGCATTGCTCGCGGGACACGACGTCATCTTTCTCGGTGAGCGCGGCCAGGCCAAGACCCGAATGATTCGTAGCCTGACCAATCTGCTCGACGAGTGGATGCCGATCGTTGCGGGTTCGGAGATCAACGATGATCCGCTCAATCCCATCTCGGCGCACGCGAAGTCGCTCGTGGCAGAACACGGGGACGACACTCCCATCGACTGGGTCCATCGCGACGACCGCTACGGCGAGAAGCTTGCAACACCCGATACCTCGATCGCTGATCTCATCGGCGAGGTCGACCCGATCAAGGTTGCCGAAGGTCGTTACCTCAGCGATGAACTGACCTTGCACTACGGCCTGGTCCCGCGAACCAACCGCGGCATCTTTGCCATGAACGAACTTCCGGATCTGTCCGAGCGAATCCAGGTCGGCTTGTTGAACGTGCTCGAAGAACGAGACGTGCAGATCCGCGGCTACAAGGTTCGCTTGCCGCTCGACGTCGTGCTCTTCGCCTCGGCAAACCCCGAGGACTACACGAACCGCGGGCGCATCATCACGCCGTTGAAGGATCGCTTCGGATCACAGATCCGTACCCACTATCCCCTCGATGTTGAAACCGAGATGACCATCGTCAGCCAAGAGGCAGTGCTTCCTCCGGCCGACGTTGTCGACGTGCGGGTTCCCGAGTTCATGCTCGAAGTCATTGCGGAGTTCTCCCAGCAGGCGCGCGAGTCAAGCCAGATCAGCCAGCGCTCCGGTGTGTCGGTTCGCTTGAGCGTGTCGAACTACGAGGCAATCGTGGCCAATGCGGTTCGGCGCAGTCTTTCTGCCGGTTACGACGTTGCGGTTCCGCGCATTGGCGACCTTTCGGCGATCGCTGCCACGACGTCGGGCAAGATCGAGGTCGAGGCCTTCGAGGACGGCAGCGAGGGCAAGGTAATCGACGCGCTCGTGCGATCGGCAGTTCACACGACGTTCGTGGATTCGGTCGACCCCATGCTGTTCGGGCCCATCGTCGAGGCGTTCGAGAGCGGTGTCACCGTCGACTGCGGCGCTGACGTGGCACCCGAGGACTACGTGCGCCTCGTCAAAGAGGTGCCTGCGCTACAACCGGCGATCGATGCGCTTCTCGAAGACGACGACGTGGACGCGTCCGATCCCGCGGTGCAGGCATCGGCGATCGAGCTCATCTTGGAGGGCTTGCACCTGGGCAAGCGTCTCAACAAGAACACCCACGGCGGATCAGCCCAGTACCGCGGCCGCAGTTCCTAGTCAGCTCTCGTCAGGGTGAAGCGATAGCCTCCACACCCATGAAACGAGTGTTCAGTGGCATCCAACCATCCGGTGATCTTCACCTCGGCAATCTGCTCGGGGCGCTCATCAATTGGTCGAAGCTTCAAGACGACCACGATGCGGTCTATTGCGTTGTCGACCTGCACGCATTGACGCTGCCTCAGGAACCAGAAGTCCTCCGCGCGAACACCATCTCGCTGGCCCAGCTCCTCATGGCCGTCGGCATCGACCCTGAGCGGTCGATCTTGTTCGTGCAAAGCCACGTGCCTCAGCACTCCCAGCTTGCCTGGTTGATGGAGAGCACCGTGAGCTACGGCGAACTCAGCCGAATGACCGCGTTCAAGGACAAGTCCAATCGCGACTCGACCAAGTTTGTCTCGGCTGGACTGTTTACGTACCCCGCACTCCAAGCTGCCGACATCTTGCTCTACGACACCGACGTCGTGCCCGTGGGCGACGACCAACGTCAGCACATCGAGATCACCCGCGATATCGCCGAGCGTTTCAACTCTCGCTACGGCGACACCTTTGTCGTTCCCGAGCATCGCATTCCTGCCGCGGGCGCCCGAGTCATGGACCTGCAGCACCCCGAACGCAAGATGTCGAAGTCTGAGGGGGAGAGCCCGGGCACGGTCTTCGTACTCGAGGACATGAAGAAGATCGAGAAGAAGTTCAAGCGTGCGGTTACCGACAGCGACGGTGAAGTTCGCTACGACGTCGAGTCCAAGCCAGGCGTGTCGAACCTGCTCGAAATCTTGTCGGCATGTACGGGCACCGCACCCGACGAACTCGCCGAGAATTACAGCCAGTACGGCCCGCTCAAGACCGACACCGCAGAGGCGGTCATCGAGTTGTTGAAGCCCATCCAGGAGCGCCACGCCGAGCTCGCGGGCGACCCTGGTGAGACGCAACGCCTATTGGGCGTTGGCGCGCAGAAGGCCCAGGAAGTCGCGGCAGGTGTTCTGGCTCGGGCTTACGAGAACATCGGTTTGCTCTCAGCCGACGGGTAGTCGCTACCCGTTCACTTGCCGAGGTGATGAAACGCAATCGCCGCGGCGTTTGCGACATTGAGCGAATCGACGTCTCGGGACATCGAGATCCGAACTCGATGGGTGGCTGCGCGCATCGCGGCTTCGGGGAGACCTGGACCCTCCGCGCCGAGAAGCAGCGCTGTCTTGTCGGAGGCGTCGAAGGAGCGAAGGTCGGTGGCGGCAAATGGGCTGAGCGCGATGGTTTCGATGCCCGCGTCGTGCAACATGTCGAGGCTTTCGGGCAGTGCGCTGATCCGGGCGTGGGGCAGGGCAAAGACCTGACCCATCGACGCTCGGATCGCTCGCCGATAGAGCGGGTCCCCGCAGGTTGGATCGAGGAGGACGGCATCGATCCCGAGGCCGGCCGCGTTGCGCATGATGACGCCGAGGTTGTTCGGGTTGTTGATGTCGACGAGCACCGCGATGGCCGAGTTGGATTCGAGCCCGTCGATCAGCGTTTCGGCACTGGGGAGTGTCGGTCGAACAAAACAGGCGATTGGATCGCGCAGTTCAGGCCGACCGGTGATCTTGCTGAGCACCTCGTCGCCTGCGCGAAATACCGTTGCGTCGCCGACAGCTTCGGGCAAGGGCTTTGTCCGACGATCCGCAATAAGCACCGATTCGAGAGCGAAGTCATGGTGGACCGCCCGCTCGATAACGAGGTCGCCTTCGGCAATGAAGTATCCAGCCATGTCTCCGCCGGGGCGTTCTCTGCGCTGGCGTGCCGCCTGGTCTCGCAGGCCCTGGAACACCTCGATCCGTGGATCGCTGGGATTGGAGATTGTTACTTCAGCCACCGGCGGCTACGGCTCGCGGTGCAGCGGCGAGAGTAGGTGTTGGAGTTTCTTGCGGCCCTCGGCGACCTGCCACCTGACGGTGGCCTCTTTCGCCCCGCGAAGTTTGGCCATCTCGGCGTAGTCCATGTCGAGAAGGTCTCGCATCAAGACGATTTCGACGACGTCTTCGTCCAGCTTCTCGGCCGCTTCGAGAACGTCGATTCGCGCACCGGCAACAACCGATGGAGTTGAGCCGGGCGCTGCACGATCGACCGGTGCCTCAAGAACGGACTGGCGTCGCTTGAGCTTGCGATAACAGTCAATCGATGCGTTCGTGCAGATCGGGTAGATCCACGTCGTGTATTTGGAGCGGCCAGCAAACCCTTCGATGTTCCGTGAGATTGCGAGAAGAGCGTCTTGAGCTGCTTCCTCGGCGTCGAATGGATTTGGAAGGAACTTGCGACAGTGCGCCATGGCGATTGGTTGGGTTGCAGCCAACAGTTCATCGAGTGCCCGTGCATCGCCGCTAGCCGCACGTGTTGCAAGTGGCTCAAGGTCGGTTCGCGTCACGGGCTTACGGTACTTCACGGAGATGCGCGCCACGCGAAGTGTGTTTATGGACTTGGGGAACCTCGGCTGATCGCCCTCCTGATCTTACGATGCGTATGAATTATCGAATCCTCAGCACTCTGCGCGGCAATCTTGGCGGGGAGGTCAGCGCAACTAGCAAGATCCTGCCTCGTCAACATAAGTTCATGCCCGGACATGCGAGGACTTCGCATTGGCTGTGTCGCGACTTACAGGCCTCCTAATGCGTCGAACCACATGAGCATCCTTTAGATACCTCTCCAGAACGGGCGAATGCAGACATGAGTGACAACGATCAGAACCTTCCTGACGGCGTTGATGACGCAGCCGATAAGGCGAAGGACGCCGCTAAGGACAAGCTGGGAGACGCGAAGGGCAAACTCGGCGATATGGCTGACAAGCTCAAGGGCTCGGCCGGTGACGCTGGAGATGGCGTTGGTGGCATCGGCGGCAAGGCTGCGGGCGCCGCAGCCGCCGCTGGAGGTGTGGCTGGAGGCCTCACCGGAGGATTGAAGGGCAAAGCCGACGCAGCCAAAGCCGCTGCTGGCGATGCGCTGGGCAAGGCAACCGGCAAGGGCGATGGAGCCGATGTCGATGCAGGTGGCAAATCTGAAGGAGGCATGGCTGCCTCGTTGAAGGACCGTGCCGCTGCTGCCAAGGAGAAGGCGAGCGAGGCTGCATCCGGTGCTGCTGATAAGGCCAAGGGTGCTGCTG
>CAZMYN010000050.1:0-4671 GCA_964570495.1 uncultured Acidimicrobiales bacterium
CCGTCGAGTCGACATCGAACGTGCCCGTCGCGATCGCGATGGCGTTCGCCGCAGGCGTGCCCGCCGCTGTCGCCGCGACGGCGCTCGTGGGGATAAACATCGAACGCAGACTCCGCCGTTCCGAACTGGAACTCGCCGGGGTTTAGCCCCCGGCATAGCGCTCCTACTCTCCGAACGCCTAGCGCTATCCTTCTTCGATAATGCCCGCCCCCACATCCGCCCGTTCGCGCCTGTTCGTTCCCTGTCTCATTGCGCTGCTGGGCCTCCTCGCCGCCGCGTGCTCCTCGAGCGGAAGCGCTGGCGAACCAGGTGACGCCGCAACACCATCTGATTCGGGCAGCGCCACGACTGACGGCACCGGCAGCGCCGACGACGACGCCACGTCCCCCGACTCGAGCTTTGGTCAGACCGTCGTCACCCCCACTCCTCCAAATGAGCCCGAACCGCTTTCGGGCAGCTTCACCAAGCTGACCGAACCCGGCGTCGGCGGACGCATTACCTCGATCGCCTTCGATCCAGCAAACCCCGACCGGCTCTTCGTCGGCGGCGACCTGCTCGGCATTGCGGTCACCGACGATTTCGGCGACACCTGGCAATCGACCACCGGTCTTGCCTCGTGGGAGATCGGCGACATCACCACGACCGCGTCGGCCGACGGCCGGATCTGGACCGGCAGCCTCTCGGGCCCGCAGTCATCGACGGACGGCATCGACTGGACGCTCAGCCGCAACGGCATGCCCGAAATTTCTTCGGCTCGATACTCATTGGCCACCGAAGCCGTCCTCATCGACCCCAACAACAACTCACACCTTCTTGCCTTCAACGGCAACCAGCGTGACTGGCAAGCCCCGGGCGCCGTAGATCCTTCTGGCAGCGGCCAATGGACGGGCGACGGATCGGTCTGGGAATCCCTGGACAGCGGTTCGTCGTGGACCCAGCTCAGTACGGTTGCTCCGGCGGGCAACATCCGTGCCGCGGCGTTCAATGCGAACGGCACCCAGCTATACGGCGCCGTTGCTCGCCGCGGCGTGTTCGTCTCGACCGACGGTGGAGCGACATGGACCCAAAGCGCCGAGGGCCTTCCGCACGGCAATCCCTACGACATCACCGCACATCCAACCGACCCCAACACCGCCTGGGTGTCGATGGGCGATGGGCCCGAAGTGAACGGACGGATCGTCGCAGGCGGCATTTGGCGGACGACGAACGCAGGAGCGAGCTGGGAGGCTGCCAACGAGGGCCTGAGCATCGTCTCGAACTCGACCGCCGCAAACACGGGCAGCTTCCACCAGATCGTCGTGGCCCCATCGGACCCCGACCGTCTCTACACCTCAAACGTCGCACCGGGTCAAGCAGCGATCTATCGCAGCGACGACGGCGGCTCGTCCTGGTCGATCATCGCCGATGCCACGACCCGGCGACCCAACCCCTACCAAGGCGCGCTGCGGGCCTTCGACATTGGAGTTCACCCCGCCGACGCCGACCGAGTCGCTATCGGCAGCGACGACACTCTGCTCGGAACCACCGACGGCGGCGCCACCTGGACCGACCTCACCACCCGCGAAGACACCGAGGGTTTCTTCAGCGGCCACGGCTACAGCGGCTTGGTCAGCACCGACATCGTCTTTAACCCCAACGACCCCAACGACGTCACGCTCCTCGGCTTTGACGGCGGCAATTTCATCCAAACAATCGACGGCGGATTGACGTGGCGCCGCACCATCCAAGACATCTCGGCATGGGGTGGCGGCGTCGAAGCTGCATACTCGCCCAACAATCCCGACCGCATCTACGTTCTGCTCGGCCAATTTTCGAACTTCCGTGGCATCGGGATCAGCGACAACGGCGGATCGACCTTCCGGCTGGCCGCGGGAGCCAGCGCCGGTCTGCCCGAAGTCTCCAACGTCACCGGCGGCGCGGCAGGCCTGGCCGTAACCGACGCGAACGGAACCGACCTCGTCTTTGCCGTGGTCGGCGAGCTGCTCTATCGCAGCGACGACGCGGGCGACTCCTTCAGCGAGGTACCGGGCATCTCTGGCGCACGCGACGTTGCTGTTACTCCCGACGGATCGGTGTTCGTATCGACGAGCGGCGGCACGCTGCTCTCGACCGACGGCGGCACCAGCTTTAACCCGGCCGGAGCACCGCCCGCGGGAATCACCACCCTGTACACGTCCCAGGCAGAGCCCGGAGTCGTCTATGGCGTTGCCTTCCGCGAGGGCGACGGAGGCATGTATCGCTTCGACGGCGGCGAGTGGACCCAGCTCTTTGACGACTTCTTTGCCCACGGGGTTGCCGTCAACCCAGAGAATCCTCAGCAGCTCGCCGTCGTGACCACCGAACCACAGTTCAACGACATCAGCTCGGCAACCGGCGTCCACCTCTCGAACGACGGAGGGGCCAGCTGGACGCCTATCGTCGACGGACTCCCCATGACCCGACTGCGCACCGCAGAATTCGATCCGGCCAACCCCGAACGCCTCGTCGTCGGAACCACCGGACGCGGCTTCTACGAGATCAGCTTCCCCGAAGCACTCTCCTCTTAGTGCCCGTATGGGGCCTGTCCCCATTAACACCCGTTTATGGGGCCTGTCCCCAGTAGTTTGAGGATGACTGTACGGATGCAGTCGAGAGGTCGATAGGACATCGTGCCAACACAGATTTCTGTAACCAGCTACTACTACCGGCGTGGTGGAGCCGAAGCCGTCATGCTCGACCAGAACGAGCTGCTCGAAGCAAGTGGCTGGACGATCGTGCCCTTCGCAATGGAGTACGACAAGAACTTCGAGACCGAGTACGACGACTACTTCGTCGAAGAGATCGATTTCGCGAGCGACTACAAGCCGGTTGAGAAGGCCCGCAAGGTCGTGAAGTCGGTGTACTCACTTGAGGCTCGCCGCGAGATCGGCCGCCTGATCGATGCGGTCAAGCCCGATGTCGTCCATGCCCACAACGTGTATCACCACCTCACCCCCGCCATCTTCGGCGCCATCCAAAAGAAGGGTGTGCCGTCGATCATGACGGTGCACGATCTCAAGATTGGTTGCCCCTCAAAGCTCATGCTGGCGAGCGACGGAGTCTGTGAACGATGCAAGGGCGGCAAAACCTGGAACGCCGTGCAGCAACGCTGTCTCAAAGGGTCGTTGCCGCTGTCGGCCGTCGCTGCGTTGGAGACGACGCTTCACCGCACGATCGGCAGTTACCGCAAGAACGTCGATCGGTTCGTCCTTCCCAGCCACTTCCACATGAACAAGCTCATCGAGTGGGGCCTGCCGGGCGAGAAGGCCCGCTACCTCCCGAACGCAGTCGACGTGTCGCAGATGGTTCCGGACTACACCCCTGGCGAACGCTTTGTCTTTGTTGGCCGCCTGTCCGAAGAGAAGGGCCTCATCACCTTCGTCAAGGCCGTCGCTGCCTCCGGAGTTGCTGCCACGATCGTCGGAACTGGCCCCCAGGAAGACGAGCTGCGCGCCGTCGTCGAACAGACCGGCGCCGACGTCGAATTTGCTGGCTATCAGACCGGCGACACCCTCTTCGACATCGTTCGTGCAGCCAAAGCCTTGGTTCTTCCATCGGAGTGCTACGAAAACGCCCCGGTCGTCATCCTCGAGGCGTACGGCCTCGGCACCGCGGTGATTGGCTCGGAGCTCGGCGGCATCCCCGAGCTCATCGTGCCTGGCAAAACGGGCCTGCTCGCAACCGCGGGCAACGTCGACTCATTCGCCGAACAGCTGAGCGCCATGCAAGCAATGAGCACTGCCGATCTTTCAGAAATGGGCCAAGCGGGCCGGGCCTTTGTCGAGGAACGATTCACTCGCGAGCAATACCTTGAAGGACTGCTCGACATCTATCGCGAGGTCGGCGCGGTCAGCTAGCGGCTTGGATGGACAGCTAAGTTCGCCCAATGACGCCTGAAGACTTCATTGCCTCCATCTCCCCCAAAGTTCAAAACATTGGGGCACTGCACTACTTTCACCCGGCAGCGAAACAAGCAGCTGAATCTCTGGGGATCGATGGTTTCCGTTTCTACTTCCTTGGCCGCGCGGGGGTTCTTGGTGATGTTGAGGCCGAAGTGGTCCAGGCCTCCTTCGGCTATTTCGAGCCGGGCCTGCTGGCAAAGATGTGGACGACCGGCAAGGAACGGGCGAACTTCGCCGACACCGCTGCAGCTCAACTGAACGTGGCCTACCAAATCGGCGCAGAACAGCTAGGTGACGTCGACGGGCTCGCCGAAGCAGCCGATGCGATGGGGCAGATGGCAGCTGCAGTCGACCCCGCTGGCCTGCCACTGTTTGCCGGTTTCATGACAAAAGAGGTCCCCGAAGATCCCGCGGCTGCGTTCATGCACCAGTCGATCATTCACCGCGAGCTTCGCGGAAGCGTTCACCTGGCAGGGTCGGCCGCGCTGGGATTGCCTTCCCGTGTCGCACATCAATTGAAGCGGCCCAACGATCAGGAGTCGTTTGGCTATGCCAGCGCCATGGAAGTAACCGATGCGCAGCGAGCCACCCACTCCCAGCTCGAAGCAATGACCAATGCCGCAATGCTCAACCACGCGGAGGCAATCAGTTCCGAGCAGCGTGCTCAGGTTGCCGCCACGGTCGACGCGGCTGCGGCGGTGCTGGCCAGCTAGCAGCAGCGACTTGGACCAGCTAGCAGCAGCGACTTGGA
>CAZMYN010000050.1:4771-17387 GCA_964570495.1 uncultured Acidimicrobiales bacterium
CCAGCTAGCAGCAGCGACTTGGACCAGCTAGCAGCAGCGACTTGGAGATCCGGCTAGCCAATGTCGATGACGCCGACCGAGGGCCGCACTCCGAAACGGACCTGCGGTGCATCGGCACGCTGCACGCCAACACCGGTGCTGACATAGAGCGGCACTCCACGAACTTCATGCAGACCGCCGCCGGCGACCTCGCGGGGAAGTTCGGTCACGTTCCACAACGGTCCATAACCCGGGATTTGTACCTGCCCGCCATGGGTGTGCCCGGTCACGATGAGGTCGATGCTCGCCGGGTCGTTCACGTTCAAGATGATGTCGGGACTATGAGCCAGGACGATATCGATCGTGTCGGGACGCGACGCCGCTGCGAATTCGACGATGAGTTCGGAGACGCGTTCGCGCCGATTGTTCGGCCAGGCAATACCGAGCAGGCGAACTTTCTGACCCTCGATCATCATCTCGGATACCTGATCGTTCAGCGGCGTGAGCTCGGCTGCCCGTGACATCGAGTCGATCGCCGAAGCGCTCGGATCGGTGTTGCCCGAAACCACGAACACTCCTGCCGGAGCATCGAGCGTGCCGAGGGTGTCCGACGCATTGGCGGCAAGCTGGTCGTAGCTGTCTGCCCCGACCTGGGTGATGTCGCCAGCGACGAAGACAATGTCGGCCTCTTGGGCCATGAGCGTGTCGACCGCGCGCTGTTCGTACTCGCCAAATTCGTCGGTCTGGATGTCGGCGATCACACCGACACGAAACCCGTCGCTGGTCCCTGGGGCTGGCGCATCAAGCGCTACTCGATCGACTCGCAACCACGTGGGCTCGATGTGGGTGGAGTACAAGCCAAGCGCGCCGACGAGCACGCACGTAGCTCCAAAACCGCGCGCGAATCGTACTGCCCGACCCTCCGAGCGAACGAGGGTCCACATCACCACACATAGTCCAACGACCGGGATCACGAAGATTGCCGCAAAATGCACAAGTCGCAGGATCACGAACATGGTTGGACCTCGCTCGGGCGAGCGAAAACTGGGCCCTTTGAACCAACGGCTTGTGTCATTGGTCTCAATCGGGAAAAATCCTTGCCAATCAAGGCCAGAGTGCCCAGCAACAACATCGCATTTTGACTTATGGTGACTATCAGAACGACCGAAGAAAATCACAACGCCGCATCCACGCGAGAAACCAGCAACGTAATTAACGCAGCACGTGGTTGTGGGAATAGCCTGACTTGACGGCGTGTGAGAAAGAAAATTCACTAAATGACCAATGGCGAGCGCGAAAATTCAGGGGAACTGTCCTCTTTTCTCCACCTCACGGGGTGGCGCCCTCTCGTGCTCGCTCTTGTAGCTGGGCTTGCTGGAGCTTTCGGACTGTTCAACGCGCTTAGCGCACCGGCAGAATTTCAAGCTCGCTATACCTTCAACGCTCAGCGGATCGCCGACGACGATTTCCAACCTGCCGAGCTCAACCTCTTCGCCCGGGAACTGGCCGTCACCGCCAACTTTCCCCAGACCGCCCAAGCGGTCGAGGAGCGCACCGGACTCGTCATCGAAGACGATTACAACATCACGGTCAACCAGTCCGGCCAAACTCAAGCCAACGTCGACGTCAACGTTGTTGCCGGACGCCCCGAAGACGCACAGCTGATCGCCGTCGAGACCTCCATCGAGACAATGACCGTCACCTTGACGAAGGATCTCAACGGCCACGAGGCATCGGCCGCACAGATCGAGGAATCGCTCGCTGACACCGAGGCCATCATCGCCGAGTTGACCGAGCAAGCCGATTTCATCAACCCAGCCACCGCGTATGACCTCGCGATCGCCGATCTCGCGGCACGTCGCGATTTCCTCCGGAACCCGCCGACCGAAACCATCACGCTCGCCGACGGCAACACCGTGACCCGTGAGGTCCCCGAGCCCGCTCCTCCGCTTGAGGAACTTCGGGCGAATGCCAGTCGACTCGAACCAATCGACCGGGCGTACCGCAACGAGATCGCTGCGCTCGACGCATTGAACTTGCGTCTCGCCGATAGAAGCAACGACATTCGCGATGCCCGAGCAGCGCTCGCTCTGGTCGCAACCGAACGCGAAGACCCAATCATTATTTCCGAGGTCGTCACCGAAGAGACCTCTCGCATTGCAGGACTCCTCACTGGCTTGCTGCTGTTTGCTATTCCCGCAGCGCTACTCGTCATCTTGCTATTCGTGATCTACGACGCTCTCCGCAAAAAGCCAGAGCAGCAGCTGGTTCCAGCCCAACAGTTCGAAGCTGCCGGCGCACTCGCAGCAGAGTCACAGCCAGCCCTCCCTGAGGGAGCACGAGCTCCGCTGGTCGTCGTGGATGAAGAGATCCCCGACGACGAACCAGATGAAGAAATTCTCGCGACGCCGGCTTCCGAGCACGACATCCTGGCCGACGAAGACGAACTCGTCGTCGACGGCGATGAACCCGACGACGACGAACCAGATGACAAGAAGCGCTCAAAGGATGGGCGATGGGGACGCGACGCGAGTAGCAAGGCAGGTTGAGCCACATGACCAACCCGCCGATCTTCATTGTTGGGGCTGGGCGGAGCGGGTCCACCGCGTTCCATCATTGCTTCGCACGTCACCCGCATGTCTCTTGGGTCTCAAAGATCCTCGACGTTTGGCCTGGCGCGGAGAAACTCAACGCGGCAGTTCTTCGAGGGCTCAGCTCGCCGGTCATCGGTAGCGCTCTTGCGCGCGGCGTCATCGAACCGGGCCACCTCAAACCAAGCGAGGCGTATGCGTACTGGGAGCGAATCGCCCCCGGCTTTAGCGAACCTTTCCGCGATCTGCTCGCCACCGATCTCACCGAGAAGACAAAGGCGAACCTTCAAGACGCTGTGGAACGGCTCACGATCGACGAGCGGCCCACTCCCCTTCACAAGATCACCGGCTGGCCGCGCACCGGTTACCTCGACGTTGCGTTCCCCGACGCGAAGTTCATCCACGTGGTGCGCGATGGCCGAGCGGTCGTCAACTCGATCATGCAGATCGACTTTTGGGAAGGCTGGAAGGGCACCAAAGGCTGGCGCGGTCTCGACATGACTCCTGAGCAGCAAGCTCGCTGGGATGCCTCTGGCCGTTCCTTCGTGACCCTCGGCGCAATGGAACTCTCCGACATGTTCGACGCGATGGTGAAGGCCACAGCGCTGATCCCGAGCGATCGTTTCTTGGAGATCCGCTACGAGGACCTGTGCGCTGATCCGACCGGCGTTTTTGCCATGGTCACCGAGTTCTCCGAGCTCGAATACACGAACGAATTCAACCAATCGGTTATCGACTTTGGCTTCCGCAGCTCGAACGACAAGTGGCGCCGCGACCTCACCGACCTCCAACAACGGCAGCTGGAGGCAGAATTGGCTCCACACCTGCGACACTGGAGATACGAGCTCGCTTTCGAAAGCCAACCATGACCATCATCACGCCACCTCGAGAACAAGACCGGATCTCGGTACGCGTCGACCATGAGGCAACGCAGGCGGAGCGGATTCCCGCCCCCACACCTGGGCCAGCGTCGATCTTTGTGCTGCTCCTCTCACTCGGAGTTGGCCTCGCCGCAGCATTCGCATTCCAGTCACTGTCGCCAGACACACCACTCGTCATCTTGGGCGGCACCCTCGTCGTGGCGGGCATCCTTGCCTTGGTCGGGCTGTTTCGCTACCAGTGGTTCCTACTCATCACGCTTGCCGTACGCCCGGCGCTCGACGACCTGATCGCCGACGAATTCGGTACGTTCCAACCTTCGGCGATCTTGGGCATCTTGGTCATCGGCGTCACGTTCCTGCATTTGGTCAGCCTCAAGTTCACCGGCAACTGGAAGCGGATCACCCCGATGGGTTACGCGTTCATTGCGTTCTTCGTCGGCTTTTTGCCAAGCTTCGTCACGTCGGTCGACCGAGGCGTTTCCCAAGCTGCGCTCTTTGGCCTGGCGTCGGTCGTATTGATCTACCTCGCGATCGAACAGCACATCCTCGAAGATCGAAAGTTCTTCTTCAAGCTGCTGATCGCATCGGGAATTGGCATGATCGTCCCGATCATCACCGGCTTCGTCCAGTTCTTCTTTACCGGCACGCTCGACCCCGGCGGATCGGGCCTCGTTCGAATCGATGGCTCCTTCGCCCACCCGAACACCTTTGCGACGTATTTGGTGTTCGTGGTGCTGATCGCAATCGGCGTGATCCCGACCGTCGACGTGAAACAGAAGCTCTTCGTTCTTGCAGCCGCAAGCCTCGGTGGATTCCTTCTGATTGCCACCTTTGCTCGTGGAGCGTGGGCGAGCTTCCTCATCGGCACTCTGCTCATGGCAGCCCGGATCAATCGGAAGCTCGTCGTCGTCATCGCTGGTGGCGCTGCGGCTGTCGGAGTTGCTGTTCCAGGCGTGCGAAGCCGTATCGACAACCTCTTCGCAACCACCGGAGAGAACGGCGGCGTCAAGACCGACGATTCGATTGGTTGGCGCATTGGCTACTGGGACGAAATTTGGGGTCGCTTCGGCTTCCAGAACCCGATCACGGGAATCGGCATCGACGCCACCAAGACGCAAACGTTCGCTGCGAAAGATCCCCACAACAGCTTCCTTCAGGCCTATCTCGAAGGCGGCCTCATCGGTGCTGCAGGGTTCTTGTCGGTCTTCTTCCTCGGCATCTACGCAGCCCGCAAAACTTGGCAGAAAGCACGACGCGGCGAGCTCGACTATCAAACGAAACTCATCAGCGTTGGCGTGATCGCCGCACTGTTCTCTGTCGCTGCTCAGCTGATCACCGAGAACGTGCTGTTGAACACGATTGTCTGGTGGTACATGAACATCGGAATCGCCTTCCTGGCCGTGCTCACGTGGGGTAACCGTGAGTCGGTGGCCGAACCATCACCAGAACCCGATTTCGAACGACTTGAGTTGCCTGCTGGCGAGCCCACCGCCGAGATCACCACGAACGCATGACGCCGCGCCGACTTTCGATCGGCGTGCCCGTCTACAACGGCGCCGACTATATTTCCGAGGCGATCACGAGCCATCTCGAGCAGGACTTTTCCGATTTCGAACTCGTTGTATCGGACAACTGTTCAGACGACGGAACCCCCGACATCGTCAACGAGTTCGTCAAAGCAGACTCGCGGGTCAGCTACAGCCGAAACGACACCAACGTCGGCGGCCCCGCAAACTTCAACCGCCTGTTCCGGCTGACCAACGGCGAACTGTTCCGCTGGGCGGCTGCCGACGATCGCATCGAACCCGGATACCTCTCGAAGGTCATTGCGATGATGGACGCCGATCCAGCGATCGTCATTGGACATTCTGACGCCGTACTGATCGACCCGAAGAGCGAGCCGATGCTCAAAATGGATCAGGGGTATCTCGGCGGCGACGGCTTTATGGAAGCGATTCGCCTCGAAGCTCCTGCCGGCGACGAGAGATTCCAATCGCCGCACCCTCACCAACGAATCGACGCGGTCATCAACAACAATCACCGCAACTTCTACATCTTCGGAATCATGCGGCGCGAAACCATGATGAAGACGCGCCTGCACGGAGCGTTCTACGGCGGCGACCGAACGCTGCTCGTCGAGATGGCAACCCGCGGCACGTTCCAAAAGATCACCGAGCCGCTGTTTGCGTCTCGCAGCCATGCAAAGAACTCGGGCCGAAACGGCTTGAATTTCGATGAGCTCAAAGAGCACGGTGCCCAGGACCTGAGCTTCGCTGGCCAGGTCATGAAGGGCTACATCTCGGCGGTCCGCGCGGCCAACCTCCCGAAGGCCGACGAACTAAAGAGCCTCGGCGTCATCGCCAAGAAGTTCAAACAACCCACCAGGCTGCTTCGAGGCTGGTAGGCACCAGCGACTGAACGCCAGCGGCGCTGTTTGCTCCCCAGGAGCGAGGGACGAGCGACGGAAGCGGGCCTCCGGCAAACCGCAGAGCACACCGAGCGAAGCGAATGTGCGATTGCGGCGAGAGATAGAGCGAGGCGGTCTCTGCCCTTCCCCGGCAGGGACCGCCTCACTTCATCTCAACCAGACACGTTTTGACGGAAATATGTCCGGTTCGTTGCAGTCCCGAGGCGGGAGCCGGGTCGTGCAACCACAAGTGTGTGACTTGCTTTGTCTTTGTTCGGAGTAGCTGAGGTTTGTGTAAGCGGGTTCCGCTAAATGCCCCAACCTTGGGGAGTAACAAAATGTGGGTGAAGTCCTGTGCGGGGTTGATTTCTCGCGGGCGCCAAATCGTTCTAGCTTTAGGCATGGCGATCTACGCGTTAGAGGATGGGTGGGAACCCGAAATTCACCCCGACGCGTTCGTGCATCCTGAGGCCGTGTTGATCGGCCGAGTCGTATTGGGAGCACAATCGTCCGTGTGGCCTGGTGCGGTGATCCGAGCCGACGACAACACCATCACGATCGGTGCACGCACATCGATCCAGGACGGCGCTGTGCTGCACTGCACACACGAGTTCCCGACAACGATCGGAAACGACTGCACGATCGGCCACAACGCTCACCTCGAAGGTTGCACGCTACAGGACGCATCACTTGCTGGTTCTGGTTCGGTCATTCTGCACGGGACGGTCGTCTCCAGCGGTGCGCTTGTCGGTGCAAACGCGCTCGTTCCCGGCGGCAAGACCATTCCGCCCAACGCAATGGCGTTGGGCGTACCGGCGAAAGTCCGTGAGAATGCTCATTCTGTGGAGCTGAACCTGCTGAACTCACAGAACTATGTCGAACGCACAGCCCGCTACGCCGCAGTGATGCGCAAGATCGCCTGACATGACTAGCGGGACCCCAATGAGGCTAGGTATTTCGGCCCATCGCGATCAGGGCCGCAGACCTCTGCTGTGGGCGCGGACGGTTGCATATCGTCGTGTTATCAACATGATTTTCCAGATAGCACCTCAGGGGCAACCGACGTGATCAAACGGCGTAAGACAGATTCTTTGCGAATCGCCATGGTCGGCACGCGCGGTATGCCCGCGAACTACGGCGGAGTCGAGACCGTCGTCGATGTTCTTTCCCGACAGCTTGTTTCGCGGGGCCATGAGGTCACCGTGTTTTGTCGCTCGGAAGATTATGAAGAGCACCCACCGATGATCGACGGTGTCCGGCTCGTCTACCTCTCCGCGTCGACCTCACCTGGTGTTGGCGCAATGGTTCACGCCCTTCGCGCTGCGCTCTATTGCGTTGGACGCGACTACGACGTCATCCACTACCACGCGCTCGGCCCTGGAATGATGTCGGTGATTTCACGACTGCTCACCAGGTCGACGGTTGTGCTCACGGTCCATGGCCGCGATGACAAGCGTGACAAGTGGGGCCGCGGAACTCGACTTCTTCTTCGCTTCGCCGCCACGATCAGTGCTCGGGTGCCGCACTCAACCCTCGTCGTGTCCCAGACGCTCGCCGACGAGTACGCCGACGAGTTCCGTCGATCGACGACCGTCGTACCGAACTCAACCCACCCCATTCCCGAAGTTGCGGCCGGTAGCGGCCTCGAACGATTCGGTCTCGATCCGCAGCGCTACTTCGTGTCGGTGGGTCGCCTTGTCCCGGAGAAGGCCCCGCACGAAATTATTCAGGCCTACAACGGCGCCATGACCGACATGCCCCTCGTGATCATCGGCGGAGCTGCAGGTACCGAAAGCTATGTCGAGCATCTTCACGACCTGGCCGATGGCAACGAGAACATCATCTTCACCGGCCCGCTCTATGGCGATGAGCTGGCCGAGCTTTTGACCAACGCTGGCGCCTTTGTCACGTCGTCACACCTCGAAGGCCTGCCAACGGCCTTGATCGAGGCTGGTCGAGCTGCCTTGCCAATTCTTGCGAGCGACATTGCACCGCATTGTGAGATTCTCAACACCACGACGGGTAGCGACGGACGCCGTATCTACCCAACAGGCGACACGTCTGCTCTTGCCCAGCTCTTTGGTTTGGTCGAACAAGCCCACGACGAAGAGCTCTTCGGGGCCAAGATGCTCGCCTCGGAACTCGACGAACGGTACGCCCCTCGCCGCACCGGCGAAGTCCACGAGAACGCCTACGTCTCCGCCGTCGCCAACCGCCGACGCTGAGCTCGAAACGTCGCGCCTGAACTTCTCGCCGCCCAGTTTGGTGCCAGGCACCAAAAGGCGTCTGTCGCCTTTCGAATAGCGAGCAAACCCGTGCACGAGTGATGGTTTTTGCGCGTTATTCGATCCCAAAGCGCAAAAAGTGGCCTGGCACCAAAACACCTATTTGGTGCCAGGCCACTTTTACAAGCCAGCAACACAAACGCCGCCTCCGGCGCCAGGCTGCGTGCCGCTTGAACGCTCTCCCCGAAGGGGACGAAGCTGCTCAGTTTCGTGCCGCCAAAATCGCGACGAAGGAGCCAGGCTGCTTAGAAACTGAGCTTCAATCCTTCGGCGGCGCCGAAGATTTCTAGATCGGCTCCGAGCGAACGGGCGCCGGCGACGAGGCCGTCGAGCTGATCGTCGTCGTGGAGCGGGTCGTGATGGAACAGCGCCAGGCGTGACGCTCCAACGGCTTCCGCGACGCGCACGGCATATTCGTGAGTGCAATGTCCCCAGTCCGAGCGCTTTGCCAATAGCTCGTCGGTGAACTGAGAATCGTGGATGAGCAGGTCGACACCAGCAGCGAGTTCTTGGACGCCTGCGGCGATCTCGGAGAGATCGTCGGGCTGTTGATGATCGGGGATGTAGGCCATGGAGAAGTCGTCCCACTCGATGCGATACCCGTTGGTGTTCCCATTGTGGGGAACCGGGCGAGCAGTGACCTTTGCCGAACCAACCATCGTCGACTCGTTATCGAGATCGACAAGTTGCAGATCACCGGGCAGGTCGCGAAGTGCGATCGGAAAATACGGTGGCCGCACAAAATCACAAAGAGCCTCCGCAAAGGACATGTTGTCCTCGGGAGGCCCGTAGATCGTTGCGTTGGAATCGCCGCTCAACATCTGCGGAAAGAACGGCAACCCCTGCACGTGATCCCAGTGGAGGTGGCTGATCAGCAACGTTCCGTCGAAGGAGTCAGCACCATGGTCGAGACCAAAGAAGCGCAGGCCTGTACCGGCGTCACAGACGATCGGCGCTTCGCCCTCTCGTTCGATGACAACACAAGAGGTGTTTCCGCCGAAACGGTTCATGGTGCTGCAATGACAAGGAGTCGAGCCACGGACGCCATAGAAGGACACTCTCACGCCTGCCTGCACGTCGAGCCCCCCTTCTAAACATTGTCGACCGTATCTAGTTCGGTCGAGTCTAGTGATCTCTTGAGAATAGGACTGGTGCAACCCGATCGAACAATTCTGTGACGAACTTGACGCGCTCTGCGGTCCCCGAAACGCCTGGTTCTATGGCAATTGGAGCCGTCCCTGATGCTCGATGACCATCCCGTCGCTCTCCAGCGATCCAATGATCTGTTCGGCGCGATCTGGCTCCTCGGTGAGATCGATGAGCTCAATTGCCTCGGAGCGTGTTACCGAGCCCTGCCTCAGGTGGATGATCAAGCGACCTCGGGCCTGACGATCCGATCCCTCGAATGCGGACTGACGCACGCTCACCCCCGCTGACCCTTCTGCAGGGTCGACACCGACCCCGTGCCACGTGCAGATGGCCCTTGCTGGGCACGTCACACAACCGGGTGTCCTTTTGGTGCAGACCATTGCGCCGAAGTCGAGTAGCGCCTGGTTCCACTCCCACCCTGCCCCTGCCGGGACTAGCGAATCGGCGAGTGCTTGGGCGTTGCTGGCCGTGAGTGACTTCCCGGTCAAGCGGGCCAAAACACGACCGACGTTCGTGTCGAGGACGGCTACATCGAGCTCGAATGCGAACGCCTGAATCGCGCGGGCCGTATACGGACCAATCCCCGGAAGGGCGAGGAGTTCGTCGAGCGAGCGTGGATATTTTCCCCCGTACGTCGCGACGATCTCCTGGGCGCAGCGATGCAAAAGGAGCGCTCGCCGGTTGTAGCCAAGCCCGTCCCACAGTTCGATCAACTCGCCCGCCCTGGCACGTGAGGCGGCCTCTACGGTCGGGAAGCGTTCGAGGAATTGCTTCCACTTTGGGACGACTCGATCGAGCTGGGTCTGCTGGGCCATGACCTCGCTCAGATGGATCGCCCAAGGGTCGCGCACGCTTCGCCATGGCAGCTCACGCGCCTCGCTTGACCACCACGTGCGAATCGTGGAGACGAAAGGGTCCAGCGGAACGGCGTTCTCGTGCACAGCGCAAGCAGTGTGCCACAGCTCAAAGGCGGGTCGTAGCGACCGATGGAACTAGGCCGTTTGGCCCAGACCCTGGAGGACCTCGTGAACGACTCATACTCCCCTGCAGAACGAATCCACCTCTCCGCCCCGCACATGAGCAATCGTGAGCGGGCCGCGCTGCTCCATGCCTTCGATTCAAACTGGATCGCCCCGACCGGACCTGCGCTCGCCGAATTCGAGGCTCGACTGTGCTCTGTGGCCGACACCGAAGCTGCCGTCGGAGTCACGAGCGGCACTGCGGCGCTGCACCTCGCGCTGCTCGTGCTCGGCATTGGTCCAGGCGATGTCGTGATTTGCCCGTCGGTCACCTTCGTGGCTTCAGCAAATGTCATTCGCTATGTCGGTGCGACGCCCCACTTTGTCGATTGCAATCCAGTCACCGGAAACATGGACGCCGAATCGCTGGTGCACGCGCTCGGCTATCTGGATGCAGCTGGACACCGTCCCGCTGCGGTCATGGTCGTCGACCTGTACGGGTCGTGCGCTGACTACACGACGATCGGGGCGATCTGTCGCCGCTACAACATTCCAATCATCGAGGACGCCGCAGAGGCCATCGGCGCAGACCACCAGGGCTCCCCCGCCGGCTCCTTCGGCACGTTGGCTGCCTACAGCTTCAACGGCAACAAGCTCGTCACCACCGGCGGAGGAGGCGCGCTCGTCGGGCCAGCGGACCTCGTGGCCCACGCCAAGCACCTCGCCGGCCAGGCGCGCGAGTCAGCTCGCCATTTCGAGCACCGAGACCTGGGCTATGCGTACCGTCTCTCAAATTTGTCTGCGGCTCTCGGAGTTGCTCAGCTCGAGCGGCTCGACGCAATGATCGAACGCACCCGGGCAATCCACCGCCGCTACGTCCACGAGCTTGGCTCGATCCCCGGGTTGCGCTTCACCCCTCAAAACGCCCAGGGCAATGGCAACGGCTGGTTGACCGTCGCACACCTCGACCAGTCACTGCTCGCAACGCCGCATGCGGTTTGTGCCGCACTCGCCGAACACAAGATCGAAGCCCGTCCAGCGTGGAAGCCAATGCACCTACAACCCCTCTACGAAGACGCTCAGATCACGGGGGGCTCGGGCGCCGAGGCTCACTTCGAGACCGGCCTGTGTCTACCCAGCGGATCCTCGATGACCGAAGCCGACCAGACGAGGGTGATCGCCGCTGTCCGTTCGGCTCTGTCGTTTAGCCCCGTGATCGATCTTCACGACCCGATCGACGTCACCGACGCGCAATCTCGGCAACATCAGGACAATCCGGCGACCACGAGCTGAGCGGAGATACGCCGTCAGGGCCGATCAGATCGTCGAACTCATCGAGCCGTATCAGCTCGGTGCTCGATCCCGAACTCGGGCCCATCTCCCGGCGAAAGCTCGACCACAACATCGGTGGAAGGCGCGTTCCGAGCGGTGTCACCACCACGGCGGCGCGGCCGTTCTTCTTCGAGTCGCCAAGCCATGCTTTGGTTCCGAGCGGACAGAGCGCCTCGACGCCGTCTGGCGAACGCCCCGACGCAATTGAGTCGATCACGTCGGTGCCACCAGCTTCAGCAACCGCGACTGTTTCGGCAATGTCGCTGGTCCGGTCTGCGGACAATTCCTCGGAGAAATCCCACCCTGCTTCCAATGGTTCGAGGGCGTTGATCATCAGGGCGCCAAGGCACAACAGGCCCGGAGATTCCTTGTGGCGGCCAATGAGTTGTCGGAGCGCGACGAGCAGCATCTGGGGCGAGGAGGAGAACGCAGAGAAGGCAGGCAATGCCTCCGACACGAGGTAACGATCGGGAGCGTGACCAGCTCGGGCGACATATCGCAGCCGTTCAATGGGGTGCACTCTCTCGACGATAGCGGGTGTATGGGTGCGACCTACTGGCGTTTCCGCTACCGTTTCGGCCGTGGCAATGCTCGACGGTGATCCCGATCTAAATCCAATAAACGGCGACGCTCGACCGTTCTCTGACTGGCTCACGACATTCCCGATGCTCGTTGGCGCTATCGATCCCTACACCCACGAGAGCTCATGGCTTCTCGACACGGTGCAGCGGGTGTTCCACCACTATCGCGACGCAGGCGTGCGGGTTGCGTGGTTGGCGACGGCCCCACCCGACGGAGTGACCTCGTTTCTTGGGCCCTACGCCGAGGAATTCCTGACCTTCTCCGACGAAGACCGAGTCGCTGTCAAGGCGCTCGGAATATCAACGGTCCCCGCGCTGGCCCTCATCCGCCAAGACGGCGAGATCGTTGCCTCTGCGCAGGGTTGGGATCCACTTGCGTGGCGCGAAGTTTCCGAGAAGCTCGCCGAGATGACCGGCTGGATTGAACTGTCGGTCCCTGGTCCCGGCGATCC
>CAZMYN010000051.1:0-17123 GCA_964570495.1 uncultured Acidimicrobiales bacterium
GGCCTGAGTCAGTCGGGCAGCGCTGCGCTCGATGATCGAATCCAGGCTCTCGGCACGAACCTGCTTCGCGTATCGGCTGGCCAAGGCTTCGGCGGCGGCGACGCCACGCTGCCCGAGTCAGCCGTCGGGGCGATCAGCCGAATCGGCCCCGTTCAATCGGTTTCGGCTGTTGCGTCGGTCGACGAATCGGTGCTGCTCAACGATCTTGTCAACCCGAACCAAACCGGTGGCGTGTCGGTGCGAACAGCCGAACCCAACCTGGTCGAGGCGCTGAATAGCACGGTGGCGCTCGGCCGGTTCATCGATGCCTCGAGCGGCGCGACTCCATCGGTCGCGCTCGGCTCAGTCGCGGCGCAACGACTGGGTGTTCGACAACTCGACGGCACGCAAGTTCTCATCGGAGATCAGTGGTTCACCGTCATTGGCATCTTGAGCTCGTTCGACGACCAGACCGACGAGGTCGAAACGGCACTGTTCGACGACCTCGATCGCTCGGTGTTCATCGGGCCCGACATTGCCGAGCAACTCTTCGACACGCCGCGCAGTCCCGAAACAATCTACGTGCGCTCCGATGAACGGTTTATCGACAGTGTCATCCAGGTGCTCCCGAGCACGGCCGATCCCGAAAGTCCCGAAGAGGTCGAGGTCGTCCGGCCGAGCGATGCACTCGAGGCCCAAGAGGCTGCGTCATCGACCTTTGACAACTTGTTCCTCGGCCTCGGAGCCGTTGCCTTGCTCGTCGGCGGAATCGGTATCGCGAACGTCATGGTGATTGCGGTCATTGAGCGACGCAACGAGATTGGTCTGCGCCGCGCGCTTGGCGCCACGAGAGCTCACATCCGGCGACAGTTCCTTCTCGAAGCCCTCCTGCTCTCGGTACTAGGAGGCGTTGCTGGCGTGCTTCTTGGTGCCGGAGTAACCGCCGTGTGGGCGAATCGCCAGGGCTGGCGAACAGTGATTCCTCCCGAGGCAATCTTCGGTGGTCTGCTCGCGGCCGTCGCAATCGGCGCGATCGCTGGTCTCTACCCCGCTGTCCGGGCAGCTCGCCTCGCTCCGACCGAAGCGCTGAGGTCGACATGACCCGAGCAAACGCGCTGCGTCCCGTACTCGGCATCGTGCTCGTCGTCGTATTGCTCGGCGTTGGTTGGTTCGTTGGCGAACGAAACGACTGGTGGCGCGCCGAACCCGAACCCGTCGCAGCCGAACCCACCACTTCGACAGCGTCGGTCTCTCGGGCGTCGGTAACCGACGAAGAATCCCTGGCCGGCAGGCTCCGCTTTCAAGACGAGGTCGAGTTTGCGCACCGGGTCGACGCGGTAGAGACGATCGTGATCGAAGAGGTTCCGCAGGGCCGAGACGTCGAGGCCGGCGAGGCCGGCGAGGCCGAGACGACCGGACCCGGAGCGGCCGCGCAGGGCCGAGACGCCGAGACCGCAGAGGTCGAGCCCGTCGAGACTACGGTGCTCGAACCCGGCGAGCGAGCGGTGACGGCGTTGCCCCAACTCGGCCAAATTATCGAACCTGGTGAAGAACTGTACGAGACCGACTCGACCGCAGTGTTCACCGCTCTCGGCGAAGTCGCTGCCTGGCGCACGATGAACTCCGAGACGAGCGGTGACGACGTCGCCCAACTGCAGGCCCATCTCCTCGCCAACGGATTCGACGATGACCTCGTCGCTGACGGTGTGTGGGGATTCGACACGACCACTGCTGTTCAGGCCTGGCAAGAAGCCACCGAGCAGGTCGTGACGGGACAGGTCGACCTCGGAGATATCTGGTTCATTCGTGGACCAATCCGAATCATCGAGGTCGTCGCTACTGAAGGCGTCATCGTTGCCGACGGCGAGCCGCTATTCACCTACACCTCGACCGATCGGGCCATGGTCGTCAACGTGGCGGAACTGCCGACGGGGTTGCTCTCAGCCGAGTCGATCTCGGCTCGCTTACCCGACCGCTCGACCACCACCGCTGATCTGCGCTCGGTGCGCGGCGTCGAAGATGGCTTCGAACTGACCTTCGATGTTGAAGGATCGAACGATCTACCCCAGGTGAACGGTCTTGAGGTGACCCTGACGTGGACGGTCAACGAAATCGACGATGCGTTGACGCTTCCACCCGAGGCAATCCGCCGCACCGATTCAGGCACGACGGTCGTCGACGTCTTTAACGGCGACACGACCACGCCCACCGAGGTCGAGGTCATTGGACAGGCGGGCCGACTTGTCGCTATCTCGGGACTCGTCGAAGGTACCGAGGTCGTCGTTCCGTAGCGGCTCGGTCGGCTGACGCTTGCTCTCGGCTGACACCTTTCTCATACGAAGTGACAGACTGACGCCGTGGTCACCGAAGCGAAACTCGAGAGCGTCGACGGGTACACGATCGTCGATATCGAAGGCGCTGCTCGGCTGGTCGGACCGGTGCGCAGCGCAAAGAAGGTGCTTCAGCGAACGACCACCGATCTGGTGCGCCACGCCACCTACTCCTGCGCTATTCACGGACTCGATGCATCCGGCGCTGCAACAGCGTTGAACCACGATCGCACCAGCGACGATCAGACCCCGATCGCGACGTTCGCCGCTGAGGTTCGGGCATGGGCCAAGGCCAACAACTTCACTGGCGCAATCAGCCTCGGGCTCGCCGCAGAGGAGATTGGTGAGACGCTCAGCCCAACAGCGGCCAACGCGGCGGAGCTAGCAGCGGCTTCGGCAGTTTCGTGCTTGTCGCCGGACGCCCAAACCATCGTGATTGCGAGTAATGGCGACGAGCCTGCACTTCAGGCAGCCCTCGCCACTCGTTCGGCCACGGTTGAACCCGACCTCGCAGCTGCGCTTGCCAGCGGCGCTGACGCGTTATTCGTTCGAGGAAAGACGGGCATGCTCGATCACGCTGTCCTCGAGGACACAAGCGTCAAAGCAATCATCGGACTCCAACCCCTAACCACGACGGCGCGCGGGCTTGCGGTCAGCTCTCGCGCCGGAGCGATCGTCGTGCCTGACTTTCTCTGTGCCGCGGGGCCAACACTCGGAGCTCTCGGCCACTCCCTCGACGAGATCACAACGATGACCAGCGCGGCCATGAGCAAGCTCGAGGGCGCCGGGGTCGACATGTTCGTCGCCGCGAGCAAACTTGCCGAAGACCATCTGCGAACCATGACCGACAACATGCCATTTGGGCGCCCACTCGCGCCGTGACCGCCCGACGCTGTTCGCTTCGCTCCAAAACTACGTTCTCGTCCGTACTAGCTTGGAGGCACTCATGACCGACGCCCCACCCTGGACCTTTCAATGGAAAGAGCTCTACGACGAGGTCATCACCTCGGGGCTCTGCACCGGGTGCGCTGGATGTGTGATCGTCTGCCCCTTCGACGTCATTGGCTACAAGCACGAACCCGGCGCCTACACCCCGTTCCATCTTGAAGAATCGCTCGGCCCGGCTGACTGTTCCCATGGCTTTGGCAATGCCCACGACGGGAAGGGATGCACCGAATGCACGAGGGCCTGTCCCCGGTTTCGATCGTGGGAGACCGAAGCCGATTTGCATTTGCAAGGTCGCACTCGAGAAGACGACGAGATGTCGGGCATCTACTCGGACATTCTTCTCGTTCGAGCGAGCGAGGACTTTGTCTATGAGATCGGTCAAGACGGGGGGCTTGTTTCGGCGATGCTCATTTGGTGCCTCGAGAACGACATCATCGACGGCGCGCTGACCAGTGGAGTCGAGAACCTTCCCGACGGATCTCCCGGCTGGAAGGCAATCCCCATGGTTGCCACCAACCGCGAAGAAGTCCTGCGCGGCGCGGGCAGCCGCTACACCTATTCGGCCAACACGATGGCCTTCGACGAAGCCAAAGGCCAAGGGCTCCAACGGCTCGGGCTTGTCGGAATGAGCTGCCAAACATCGATTGGGCCGATCATGTGGCACCGCGGCGCCAGCAAGCCGGTCTCGCGACGGATCAAACTCAACATCGGGTTGCTGTGTTCAAAGAGCTTCGATGATTCGATGTTCGACGAACTCTTCGGCGTGAAGTACGGCATTGCCAAAGAAGACATCGCCAAGATGAACATCAAGGGTGTGTTCCAGATCTGGATGAAGAACGGCGATTATCACGAGATCAACCTGAAGGAGTGCCACGCCTGGACACGCACTGGCTGCACGCATTGCCCGGATTTCGCGGCCGAGCATGCCGACATCTCGACCGGGGGCATCGGCAACGTCACCGATTGGACCCTCACCATTGTTCGCACCGAACTCGGTCGAGCGATTATCAAGGCAATGATCACCGACGGAGCCATCGAAGTCCGTCCCGGTGACGACGACCCGGCGGCGATTGCGCTTATGCATCGCCTGGCTGCGAACAGTCGGAAGCGTTGGCCGCAGTGGGCAAACGCTGAAGCTCGGGTCGGAATTAGCTAGAACGCGAATTTGCTAGAACGCGAATTTGCTAGAACGCACTGCCCAAAACAAGAAGTGGCGGCGCCGTGGTGATGAGAGTGTGCCTTGCGCCGCAACTCGCATCACCACGTCGCCGTGGGAACCGCCGACCTGGTAATAAGCATACTTTTTGACGATTATCAGCCGATTAACACCCGAATTTGTCATGCCATTAGACGGGTACTGTCTTCCCACACACGACGATTCGGGAAGGCCATGTTGAACCCTGCAAGCGAGCCTGAACCTTGGCGATCCGCCCTTGAATGGGAGCCCGACCTCACCAGTCGTGACCGCACGGTGGCACGGGTTCAAGCCATTGCGTTCACTCCGATGGACAGTCGGCTGCGCAACGAGCTCATTACCCGGACCTACTTCGATCTCGCGACAGAAATGTCGACACTTGTCGGCACCGACGCGACGTGGACAACGTTTGGTCATTGGGCGAGTCACACGATCGGTTCATTTCTCACACTTCCAATCCCTTACCTCGGCGGGATTATCGCCCGCTCGTTCGGCTATGGAAATCGCGAGGTGTTCGCCGATATCGGCGCAGCTCAGGCCCTATTTCTTGAAACGGTTGGCCGGGCCGCACACGGTGATGGGAACCGGCCCGCGGGCACTCCCCCAGATGTCGATCTGCTCGAAGACGCATTTGTCGACTTTGGTCTCCAGCTACGAAAGGTCCTTATCGTTCCGCCAGGAACCGAAGCCGCTGCCGGCACGGAGTTCTGGGAAACGGTCGGTATTGCCGAAAAGCACCCCGTGGGCGAGCGTCGACACCACTTGCTCATGCTCGGGTTCGAGGCCTACGCACGGGCAATCATGACAACGAACGACGATGAGCAACGAAGCAAGTACTTGCTGATGGGCAACAGCCTGCTGGCGCTGCACGAACAACGAATCTTGGCGCTTGCTATCTCCATGGGGTTCCGCTCCTGGCAGCGCAACCTGACCCGGCCCTGGCTGTTGGTCGGAACGCAACGAAAGTGGCTCAACACCCCTCCGGGCGACTGGCGGATCTCCCTTGAAGATCGCTGGATCCGCTTCTCCACCCGCCACTTCGTGAGAGTCGACCTTCCCTGGGGTCGGGTGCCTGTTGGAAAGCCCGTTCCCCGCGGATCGAATCCGATAGCGATCAACCACGACGGGGACGCGGCCGAATACAAGGCCATGCGTCGGGCCCGACTGGTCGAGGAGCTCGATCCAGCCGAGTTCCTCCAAGAGCTTCACGAGGAGTTCGGAGTCGACGGCGGGCCTGCACAAAACTGGAACATTCTCGCCGACCGTATGGCGTACATTCTCGGGCTCTTCACCGAGCACCAGCGCTCACTGGGCTGGTGGAACGAGGACGACCCTTCGTTGGGCCTCAAATGCGCCCCACAGTGGCCAGCGTTCGATGCGAAGCTCGCCGAGCAGGTCGAGCGAATGAAGCTCGCGAGTTCGCACACCTACCCGATCGCGAAGCAGTCCCCCATGAGCGACACCGCACTGGAGGACCTACGAAGCGTGCCGAGTTATCCGCGTCTGGAACGCTCGGCAAGCACAATCCTCATGAGGAAGGCCGTCGACCCCGAGACCAAGGCCGAGTACGACCGGGTGGCCGAAGACGTTCGAGCGCGTATGGCCGAGCAGAGTGAGCCCGGCGGCCTGCTCGACGCGGAAACTACAGCGGCCGCGCGCCGCTTCTTTCAGGCGAACGAAACCATGGTCTATGTCGGGTTGTTCTTGCGTTCGCTGCCCGACGCATACGCAGCAGCGCGCGGAGTCCAGGTAATTGCCGAGGTTTCCGATCTCGCAGACGACCCGATGCGTCGAGCGGCGGAGACGGCCCAGTTCATTGCCGACTTACTCGTTCGATCCGGAACCGTCGACGATGAGCCCTTCGCAATGCGCTCGATTATTGGTGTTCGTTTCATGCACTCGGTCGCTGCGCGACACCTCCAAGAGGAGGGTTGGGACGACGACGTGCTCGGTATCCCAATCAACCAAGAGGACTCTCTTGCGACCGCACTCAGTTTCAGTGTTCCGGTCTTTGAGATGTTCGACGTCATCGATCTGACGGTGGCATCTGAGGATCGTGATGCCTACGTCAGGTTCTGGCTCGGAATTGGTTATCTGTTGGGTGCCCCAATAACCGGTGTCACGAACTACGAGGACGGACTTGCGTTAGCGCTACACATCCGCAGCCGCCAGCGTGCACGCAACATGAGCGGGGTTCGACTCACCGAAGGGCTTCTCGACGGAGTTGGATCTGGCTTCACGCGTGGAACCAGTTGGATGGCTCGCGGCCTGATGCGGGTGATCGGCGACGAGGAGGTCGTCGACACGTTGATGGTCGGGTACGGCCCCGGCGCAACTCGCTCCAAACTCATGGCGAAAGCACTCAGTTTCGGATTTGGAAACCGCTTCACCCATAGCGGAACGCGTTGGCTCATCAACACCGCTGGTCGGGAGTCGCTCAAGCCCTACTTCGCGCTTGGGTCATCACGTCCGTTTCGGCGACCACTGCAACGCGACGAGGGTACCGATGAGCCTTCAACGGTGATCAACCGCGAGTACTGGCCATAGCCCCGGCCGATACAAGAAGCTCCTTCGCTCCCGCAGCTTGGTCACGAGATTCAAAGAGATCCGAGACGAGCGGCGGCGGAAGTTCGCTGACGGCCTGACGTAGACGTGCCCGATCTTCGGGCAACAGGAACCGATCCGCGGTGTACGAGCCAGCCCAACCAAGCACCGTTCGTGCGGCCTCGCGATGTTCGAGCTCGACGAGCACGAGCGCTATCTCGTTCAGCGTCCGAGCAAAGAATCGCTCCTTACGTAACCCAATCCAAATGTCGAGCAAGGAAAGCAATGGGCCCGCGGCGTCCCGCGCTCGACCACCGAGTCGGGCCGCAGTCGCGACGCCCGAAAGAGCAGAGGAGATGACCCATCGGTTCTGGACCGTACGCGCCAGACGAAGTGCCTCGGCGAAATTTACGAGCGCTGGATCGGGGTGAACGAGCAGCTCTGCACAACCAACCGCGTACTTCGCCCACGCGATGCTGGTCGGGTTCTCGGAACCTTCAGCCAACTCGAGGCTCCGCATGGCCGCGTCCATCGCTGCTGTCGCATCCCCGACAAAGGTTGCTCCAATCGCGTTATTGACGTGGCAATCAGCAATGTCGCGAACCGTTCCGCGATCGTCGGCTGCACGCATTAGCTCAGACATTGCCTCCACCGTGACGTGTGGATCGTTGCGCGTCGCAGCCACGTTAAGCCGCGCTCGCATCGCCGTAATCGGCGTAGCCAAACCCCGTTCAGAGGCTTCAGCGATTGCTTCGTCGCATTGTGTTTGAGCTCGGGACATCCGGTCGCACGCCCATGAGGAGAGGGCGGCTGACGAGACGAGTTCTGGATAGTTGTCCGATGCCTTTGCACCCGGAGCATCAGCCACACGATCAGCCCATCCCATCGTGTCGAAGTCCAAACGAAAGAACGCGTACTCCCGTAGCGCCAGCACAAACTCGACCGCCCGCTCCGAGTCGCCGGTCTCGAGCAGCCACGCAAGAACAATGTGCAGCTGGGGCGCCGCCGAATGTAGATGTCCAACCGCTGCCTGCTCGTCGGGGCCTGCTGCTTGACGTCCGCATTCCAAGGCGACCGTGAAGAAGTAGTTGCCATGCAACGCCCGAGCCTCCGCCAACCCGTCGCGGGCAACGAGGCGTTCCATGGCGTGCGAGCGCATCGACAAATCGAGGCGATACCGGACATGGCCGTTGCCCGCGCCGGTTCTCGAGGATCGAACGAGCCCGGCTGAAATCAGCGCAGACAGTTGCTTGCGTACCAGAGCGACCGGCAGGTTCACGCCACCGGCGATGTCCGACGCTGACGTCCAACCCGCAAATACCGAGAACTGCTCGTACAGGGCTCGCTCGGCCTCCGAGACGTATTCGACAGACCAATCGAGAGCGCGGGCAAGCGCGTCGTCTACGTGCCCGATCGGACCACGCCAGTCTTCGAGCAGTTCGTCGACCGAGGCAAAGTTCAGCTGAGCTGCGAAGAGTTCAACGTGGAGCGGCATCGTGCCGATCTCGTCGATGACCCGAGCAGCGGTTGCTTGATCGCCGAGCCCGGGAGCTGTTAGCAGGAGCGTCGCTGCTGCATCGTTGTCGAGCCCGGTCAGAGGAAGGTCGAACCGAGAACTCACATCAGAGGGCTTCGGGCGTGTGATCGTAACGACGCGGACGATCTCCTTTGCCGACACGATGCGTGGAACGAGTGCCACTGTCGATTCGCAAGGATTGTCGATCACGAGAAGTGTGGGCTCACTCGTCAGGGCTGGCAACGCTCCAGCAAAGTCGTCTTTCGGGTCCGGTCGGACGTTGAGATGGCTCGCGAGCTGGAGTCGGACCTCGCGCGCATCTCGGTAGTCACCTTCGAGCCAAATAATCCGGCGCTGCGAATCGCCAAAGCAATAGCGCGACACGAGCCGAGTCTTTCCTACGCCCGGTGGCCCATGCACCGCCACCCAAGGGTGGTTCTCGATTGTCTCGGACAATACGGCGATCTCGTCGTCGCGACCAACAAAGGTGGAGTTATAGACGGGAACTGTCGGTGAAACAGCGTCGACCGACTCGATTAAGTGGTCGAACTGGGTCGAAGGGCCGCTGTCGCTGCCGGCAAGAGACGGATCCTGACGCAAGATGGCTGCTTCGAGTCGCCGAAGTTCAGGGCCGGGCTCAAGGCCAAGATCGTCACCGAGAGTCCGGCGGGCACGCTGCCCTGCTCGCAATGCCTCGGCCTGTCGACTCGATCGATACAACGCCAGCATGAGCAGTTCCCATCGACGCTCGCGATATGGCTCTGCCTCAACAAAGCTCGCAGCTCGATTTGCTGCCTCTCTGGTTCGTCCGACCTCAAGTAGGGATTCGAGAAGCTGTTCTTCTGCAAGACGCTTTTGTTCGACTAACTCCGAACTCGCCGCGGTAAATGCTGGATCGTCGCCAACCGGTTGGAACGGGCGGCCGCGCCACAGTCCGAGCGCTTCAGTGAGACGTTCAACCCGAGCATCTGACACCTCGGAACCAGCAAGGTCCATCTGAGCCTCAAAGAGGCTCGCGTCGAGTTCTTCGGGCCGCACGTTGAGTCGATAGCGGTTGCCCTCGGTAATGATCATGTTCGGATCGCGAAGCCGGTTCCGGAGCCGGTGGAGCGCAACCCCCAAGCCCCTCTTCGCGGACACAGGAGCGCTGACCGGCCACAGCGCAGCGATGACACGATCTTGTTCGACGGAGTTGGGGTAGTTCGCCGCGAGGACCGCCAGCAACGCCCCCTGGTGACCGTGAACTGCGATGAAACCGTCGTCGCTTCGTAGGCCCACCGGGCCGAGAACCGCTATGTGACTCTCGATCGGCCTCATGCCGCTAAGTGCCTCCCCGGACCCCAATTATGGCAAGGAAAGGCGAAAGTGGCTCATCGAATCCCCTTCGACGTCGGTCAGAGAACCCTCGATCCAGCACGTCTATCAAGATTGGCGTGCGCGGAGATTTGACGAAACGGCCCGTCGCGCGAAACAGTGGCAATTGTCACACGAACGCAAATCGCTTCTTCACAACAAGATCTCGAACATGACGAGCTGATCCCCTCACGTTCTCTCACCAAAAGGCAGACAAAGGCCCACGAGAGCCAGTTGAGCCACCGGGAACGAGTGAGATAGCACGCCTAGTTCGAATACACAGAAGGCCGTCATCCGCCAGGATGGCGGCCTTCTACGTTATTCGTCGGCGGTTTCGGCGGGGGCGTCGGTGATGATTGCTTCGGTCGTGAGGAACAGTGCAGCGATCGAACCAGCGTTTTGAAGTGCTGAACGGGTGACCTTGGCGGCATCGATGATGCCCGCCTTCATCAGGTCTTCGTATTCGTCGGTCGCGGCGTTGAATCCAACGTTGCCCTCAAGCTCACGAACCTTTTCAACGATGACACCTTCTTCATAGCCGGCGTTCAGCGAGATCTGGTTCAGTGGCCCCGAGAGCGAACGGGCAACGATCATTGCGCCGGTAGCTTCATCGCCGTCGAGCTTCTTTGCGACCTTGTGAACCGCGTCTTCCGCTCGAAGCAAAGTGACGCCGCCGCCAGCAACGACGCCCTCTTCGATTGCGGCCTTCGTGGTAGAGACCGCATCCTCGATTCGATGCTTCTTCTCTTTGAGCTCGACCTCGGTCGCGGCTCCAACCTTCAAGATCGCAACGCCACCGGAAAGCTTGGCGAGGCGCTCGCGCAGCTTCCCAATGTCGTAGTCCGATGTCGAGTTTTCGATCTCGCTCTTGATCTGGGCGATGCGACCCTCGATTTCGGCCTTGTCACCCTTGCCCGACACGATCGTTGTCTCGTCCTTGGTCACGACCACTCGACGCGCGCTGCCGAGCAGGTCGAGGGTTGCGGTCTCGAGCGAGAGTCCAACATCTTCGCTGATGACCTGCGCACCGGTGAGAATTGCGATGTCTTGAAGCATGGCCTTGCGACGATCACCAAAGAACGGAGCCTTGACCGCAGCGACGGGCAACGTGCCGCGCACGCGGTTGACGACCAGTGTCGCCAGCGCTTCGCCTTCGACGTCTTCGGCCATCACGAAGATTGGCTTGCTGCGCTTCATGACTTCTTCGAGTATCGGCACGAGATCGCGAATGCTCGAGATCTTGCTCGACACCAACAGCACGTACGGGTCGTCGAGGACTGCTTCGTTTCGATCGTGGTCGGTGATGAAGTACGGGGAGAGGTAGCCCTTGTCGAAGCGCATGCCTTCGACGAGGTCCATTTCCATTCCGAAGGTGTTGCCCTCTTCGACGGTCATGACACCGTCTTTTCCGACCTTGTCGATGGCATCGGAGATGGTCTTGCCAATGTCGGGGTCAGCAGACGAGATCGCTGCGACCTGGGCGATCTGCTCTTTCGTGTCGACCTCGACCGACATCTTCTCGATCGAGCCAACGGCGGCCTCGACACCAGCCTCGATGCCACGCTTCAGTGACATGGGGTTCGCGCCAGCAGCGACATTGCGAAGGCCCTCGCGCACCATGGTCCATGCAAGAACCGTTGCGGTGGTCGTGCCATCGCCCGCGACGTCGTCGGTCTTCTTCGCAACCTCTTTGACGAGGTCGGCGCCGATCTTTTCGTAGGGGTCGGAGAGCTCGATCTCTTTCGCGATCGAGACACCATCGTTGGTGATCGTTGGAGCACCCCACTTCTTTTCGAGCATCACGTTGCGACCCTTGGGTCCAATCGTGGCTCGAACCGCATCGGCGAGCTGGTTCATGCCGCTCTCAAGTGAACGGCGGGCCTCTTCGTCAAAGCTGATGATCTTCGCCACGGCGGTGACTACCTTCCTAGGTTCGAGAGCTGGCACTCTCGATATGCGAGTGCCAATCCTAGGCCGTCACAGCCGGTTGGCAACCGCCTCGCGGACACAGGAGATTGGATCGTCCAAGGCCCGACCCAAGCCAAACTCGCCAGCCAAGGAGATGGAGTCGATTCGAGTCCCGACATCGTCAAAGACCTGCCCCGCGATAGCAATCACCGGCACCCCGTGCGCTGACGCTAAGGCCGCTACCCCGCCAACGACCTTTCCGTGGAACGACTCCTCGTCCAAGAACCCTTCGCCGGTGATAACCAAGTCGGCGTTGGCAATGGCATCGTCGAGGCCGACGTGCTCAGCTACGACGTCGAAACCATCGACGAGCGACGCTCCCATCGCTGCCAAACCTCCGGCGAGTCCGCCCGCGGCACCCGAGCGATCCAGCTCGGCGACCTCGAAGTTGTAGTCGGTCTTGTACCGATCGGCGAGCGCGGAGAGTCGACGGGTCAGCATCGTGACCTGAGCGGCCGACGCTCCCTTTTGTGGACCGAAGACCGTGGCGGCATCGAGGAAGCGAGTCCGCACGTCGCACGCAACAATCAAGTCGATTCCAGTAAGGCGTGCCCGTGACCCAATCGCCTCTAGCGCGCCCAAGCCGCCGTCGGTGGTCGCCGAACCACCCACGCCCACGATGATCTTCTGGGCACCGCCGTCGATCGCCTCGTCGATGAGCTCGCCCACGCCTGCCGTGGTGGCCCCGAGCGGATCGTTGGACTCCTTGCCACCAGCGAGCACCAGACCCGATGCATTTGCCATTTCGATCACCGCTGTCCCTCGATCGAGGCGCCATGGCGCTTCAACGAGTTGACCGAGCGGGCCCGTTACCTCGGACTCTCGATTCGCTCCACCGAGTGCAGCCAACGTTCCGTCGCCACCATCGGCCATTGGTAGTTGAACAGCTTGTCGCCCCGATGCTTCGACCGCATCGGCGATTGCCTGGGCAACCTGCGCGGCGGTTGCTGTCCCCTTGAACTTGTCCGGTGCAGCGACAACGACGCGCGAATTGGGCATCTGGACATCATGGCGGATTCGCCGCCCGCATGCAGAGCATCGACGCCGAGCCCGCTACGGCGTACCGTTGTAGCCATGGCCTCGGTGGAAACACCTACTCACGAAGAACTCGTCGCGACCATGACAGGCGGCATGGTCCAGTTCTCCCCCGCGCCCTTCACCAGTAGCGACCTACTGCGAGAAGATGCACGCCCTCGGCCGGAGTTCCGGGCAGAACTCCGCAAGATCGATGACGCCCGCAACGCGCTCACCGTCCTGCGAATACTGGCCTGGCCCGTTGCGGTGGTCTGGGTCGTTGCACAGCTCGACACGTGGTGGGCAGTGCTCGTCGGCGCGCTTGTTGTCGGCATGGCGCAAGTTCGCATGTACATCCTCCACCACGAGGCAGCGCATCGACTCCTGTTCTCGAATCGCACGATCAACGACACCGTCGGCATCAACATTCTTGGATGGCTGCCGCTCGGAACCGGCACGCACCACTACCGACGAGGCCACTCGAACCATCACCGCGACGAGTTCGGCCCCAACGAACCCGACTTTCTGCTCTATTCCTTCTATCCGATCACCCGGCCGAGCTTCCGTCGCAAGATGCGTCGTGACGCAACTGGAGTCTCGGCCTACAGGTTGCTCAAGCCGCGCTTCACTGGACTCTTCCGAGCGCCGTTTCGAAGTATCAGCCTTCGCTTCTTCGCCGGCCAGGCGTTTGTATTTGCCCTGTTCGTGCTCGCGGGCGAGCCGCTGCTTTATCCGCTGCTATGGGTTCTGCCCTACGTGACCTTCTATCCCGTGCAGAACCGCCTTCGTTCTATCGCCGAGCACGGCGGGATGACCCGCTCCCCCGATCGCCGCGAGACCACTCATCACGTCGAACAGCATTGGCTTCCCGGGCTTGTCATGACGCCGTTTAACGTTGGCTATCACGTTGCCCATCACGTTGATTCAGGAGTGCCGTTTCGCAACTTGCCTACTCTGCATCGGGCCCTACACGACGCTGGCTACTTCGACGGTGTCACCGTGTGGCCGAACTACCGGAGCCTCTGGAAAGCACTGCTGCGCGACGAGTAGATCTGGTGACGCCGGGTCGCAAAGCGACCCGTAGGCTGTTGCCGTGACCCGACCGATCGTCATTGCTTCAAACCGTGGGCCTGTCTCCTTTGCCTCGGTCGATGGCGAGTTGATTTCCTCGCGCGGCGCCGGCGGACTGGTATCGGCTCTCGCCCCGCTCGTGCACGGAACGAACACGACGTGGATAGCCGCGGCGCTCAGCGATGGGGATCGCCAGGCCGCACGGTCCGGCATGATCGAAGCCGACGGATTCAAAGTCCGAACTCTGGCCCTCGATCCAGAAGACATGGACAAGGCGTATCGGGTCATCGCGAACGAAACGCTGTGGTACATCTTTCACGACCTTCACGACCGTGCCCGAACCCCGGTCATCGACTCGGAGTGGTACGACGCATGGGCGGCATACCGGCGCTACAACCACGTCTTCGCCGACACGATCATCGAGGAAGCAGACGAGAACGCCATCGTCTTGCTCCAGGACTACCACCTGGCGCTCGCCACGACTCGAATCCGCGACGAACGGCCCGACATCTCGACCGTTCACTTCACGCACACGGCTTTCGCCACACCCGACGCGCTGCGGATTCTGCCCGAGCTTGCCCGAACCGAATTACTGCTCGGCTACATGGCCGCCGGAGCTCTCGGGTTTCACTCCAGTCGCTGGAGCGACAACTTCATCGCCAGCTGCCGAGAGAACTTGGGTGTCCGACCAACGAAAACCTTCGTGTCGCCACTTGGCCCAGACGCCGATGAGCTCACCGAGGTAGCAGCCTCACAGGATTGCCAGACCGCAGCAGATCACCTCGAAAGTCTCGTCGGCGATCGAACCGTGATTGCGCGAACCGATCGACTCGAGTTGTCGAAAAATCTACTTCGAGGCTTTTGGGCGTTCGACGAGCTGCTCGCCATGCGACCCGACCTCCACGGTGAGGTGGTCTTTGTTGCCTCGTTCTCGCCAAGTCGTACCGGAGTTTCCGACTACACCCGATACGGCCTCGAAGTTCAGTCGGCGATCGAGGAGATCAATGCGCGTTGGGGAACAGATGAGTGGACGCCAATTCACTACACGGTCGAGAACAACTACTACGCGTCCGTCGCTCTGCTTCGCCGCTATGACCTTCTGCTCGTGAATCCAATCCGGGACGGCCTGAATCTCGTTGCTTCCGAGGGACCGATCGTCAACGAACGCGAAGGGTCGCTCCTTCTCACCCGCGAAGCGGGAGTGTTCGACGACATGGCGGGCGTCGCGATCGAAGTCCACGCGTACGACATCACTCAGACCGGTCAAGCAATGTCCGATGCGATCGATCTCGACCCTCAACAGCGCAGCGACACCGCGGCCGACCTTGAGGCAATCGCACGTTCACGAAACCCCCGCATCTGGTTGGACGAGCAAATCGCAGCGGCGACGAAAGCCGAGACCTAGAACGTAAAGCGCTCCAGCATTTCGACTGCTTCGAGCGGGGTGTCGACGAGGTCGGTCGCCAATTCAGAGAGCTCGGCTGGAGTTTCGTCGCTTTGCACCAAGACGGTGGCGACCGCTTCCAATTCGCCTGAATCGGCCGCCTGACCGAGGCGGGCGAAAGCGGGCAAGTCGCCGACATCGTCCCCGAAATACACCGCTGCACGTATGCCGAGCAGTAGATCTTCGACAACGTCTCCCTTGGAGCGTTCGGTTGGTGGGTGTAGCTCGACGGACATCTTGGCCGGACGAGCATCGAGGCCCGTGCGCTCGGCGACCTGGGCGGACCATTCGAGAATTCGAGCCGCGCACTCGGCATCGGCGGTGCGATAGTGCACGGTCATCGAGTAGCGCTTGTCCTCGACTGCCTCGATACCGAACTTCGAGCGGGCATCGTCGGCACACTCAGACATTGTTGGCAACCATTCGAGCGCGGCCGAATCGATCAGCACCCGGTCGCCTGTTCGATGCTCGAGCCCATAGAGACCCGAGAGTTCGATCGGTGGGGCAAAGAACCGGTCGAGAAACGCAACGGGGCGGCCTGAAATGACAGCGACGGCCCCATAGCAAGATGCGAGCTCGGCCAGAAGCTCGCCAGCTCCAGCTACTGGTTCAACCGACGCTGGATCGTCAATGATGTGCGACAGCGTGCCATCCATATCGGCAAACAGCGCGCAGCGCGCCGGGTCTGTCGCCGCAATTCGCAATACGTCCTCGATACCCATGCGCGGCCTACGACGAGCTCTTGCGAGCAGCCTTAGCCGGTCGGAACGTTGTTGTCGGCTCCGATGATCACGATCACCTGTGCGGCGGCGAGGCGGCCATCGCTCACGGCTTCGGCCGATACGGCGATCGTCCCGTCGTCAGGCGCCGGGGTGATGATGTCAGGCGGTGATCCAAGAAGGCTTGCGATCGCACGGGCATCGTTGTCGAATCCGACGCGGTAGTAGATGATGGCCTCGGCGGTGCTTGGAGCGTTCGAGACGTTCGCTATGTAGGCCTGAGCCTTCAGCGTGTCTGCCACAGAGCCAGCCACACCGGCTGCGCCCGTGCCGTTCGCGATCAAGACGTTGATCTCCGATGGTGGGCTTGTGACGCCCGGCGCGGGGTCTTCGGGGATTGTCTCGGTTGTGGTGTCGTCTTCGGGAATTACGGCGGGTGTGCCACCATCTTCGATCGTGCCGTCGCCCGGATCGACCAGATCGACCGATGGGTCGTCATCGACGCCTGCAGCCGCGTCGGCGTCGGCGGTTCCATCGCCATCATCGCCACCTGCGTCCGCGCCCGTGTCAGTCTCGGTGTTCGATGCTGCTGTCGACAGGTCGGTTTGCGGATCGTCGAGTGCAAAGGCCATGAGGAGAAGGCCAATAATGAGCGCGACGGCGATGAGCATCGCCCCACGTGCGGCCGCCCCACCCGTTGACCGAGCGAGAGAGCCATCGTCTGCTGCGTGATATCCCTGGGTCATCGTGCGGGCGGCTGTTCGATCTGTCGCTCGAAACGCGCTCGGCGGCGACGATCCCGAAGTCGACGAAGACGTCGGATTACCAACGGATCGAATTCGTAGGCGTCGTCGGAGTCGATCAATTCGCCCAAGATCTCGTAGTAACGGGTCGTCGAGAGTTCGAAACGTTCTCGTATTGTCGACTCTTTCGAGCCCTCTTCGGACCACCAGGTCCGTTCGAACTCGATGATTGCGCGATCACGGTCTGTCAATGCCACGTCGGACAGTCTCCCAACTCCGGGACCTCAATACAAGCACCC
>CAZMYN010000052.1:0-17077 GCA_964570495.1 uncultured Acidimicrobiales bacterium
CGGTGCCGAGCTTCGGGGCTCCCTCGACGATGCGGGCGTCAACACCATCGACCTGCAGGAAACAGCGGCAGTTCCGAGCGGAATCGCGATGATTAGCGTCGGTCCCGACGGCGACAACGCGATCATTGTCAGCCCCGGGGCCAACCATCACCTGTCGCCAAGGGACATCGAGCAGGCATCAGCGCTCGTCGATGCCGACGTGTTGTTGCTGCAGCTCGAGGTTCCGATCGAGACGAACCTGGCGGCTGCCCATCGCTGCTCGGGAATGGTCATTGTGGATCCTGCCCCCGCTCCCGCGGATGGACTTCCAGCCGAGCTGCTCGCAGCAGCGGACCTGATCATCCCAAACGAGAGCGAACTCTCGATCCTGGCTGGTCGAGCGGTCGACCCGCACGACCCCGACGACGTCGTCGATGCAGCCCAAGGGCTGGCGACCAGCGCCGTGATCGTCACCCTCGGGGACCAGGGAGCGATGGTCGTCGGTGACTCGGTGGAACATGTTCGCGCTCCGGTGATCACACCGGTCGACACCACCGCTGCCGGCGATGCCTTCCGCGCCGCGATCGGCGTTGCGATCGACAACGGTGTCGACCTTGTCGAAGCAACCCGGTGGGCTGTCCGAGTTGGAGCTGCCACCGCACTACGATTCGGCGCGCAACCCTCGTTGCCTACCCGCTCGGAGGTAGAGGACCGCCTGTCATGACTCGACCCCAGATTCTGCTCGACTGTGATCCGGGAATCGACGACGCGTTCGCGCTGATGTGTGCCTTCAAATACGCAGATGTCGCAGCGATCACCACGGTGAGCGGAAACGTCGGCATCGACAAGACGACGCGCAACGCCCGTTATCTCGTCGGGCTCGCCGATCTCGAGATTCCTGTTCATCGCGGGGCCGCGTCGCCACTTGAGGTGGACCGACACGCAGCAGACGAGATTCACGGCGCGAGTGGCCTTGGCAACATCAGCGTCGGCGAGCCGCCGGTGCCCGAGAGTTCCACTCCGGCGATCGATGCCATCTTCGAACATTGCAGCGAGGCCGGCACCGGCGAAAATGTCGTTGTCGCGACGGGGCCGCTGACCAACATTGCGCTGGCGCTACAACGCGATCCAACCCTCGCGCAGCGAATCTCGCACCTCTATTGGATGGGTGGCTCCACGACCGTCGGCAACGTCACTGCCCGGGCCGAGTTCAATGCGTGGGCCGACCCCCACGCTGTCGATGAAACCATGCGTAGCGGAATCCCGCTCACGATGTTTGGGCTGAATCTCACCCATCAGGTTCGCCTCGGTCCCGACTCGATCGACCAGTTGGGCAACGACGATTCAGATACCGCAAAGATATTTGCCGACCTGCTTGGCTACTACCATGAGCACGGTGCCCAAGACCCCGCTGGCCAACCAGTACACGACACCTGCGCCGTGTTGGGGTTCACCCATCCTGAGCTGTTTTCGACCGTGGAATCGAATATCGTGGCGCACATAACAAACGACGATCGGCGAGGGATGACGGAAACCTCCACACCTACGGACACTGCGGGCGTCCATCACGTTGCAGAGACCGCTGACGCTCCAGCCGTCATCGAACTCGTCATGGCCGCGGCGCGAGACCCCCGACCAGCGACGAGAGGTGCAGCGTCGTGAGCGACTGGTTCAACGATCTATCTGCCGTCGAGTGGTTCCGTGACCAATTCGTCGACCCATCAGCATGGTCGATCTTCCGGTTGATGTTGCTGTCTTGGGTCTTCGCCGCTGTCGTATTCATCGGGCTCGATCGACTTGGTTCTGTGCTGCTCGGGCGATCACGACCACTCGCACAAGAACCGCCTTCCCGAGCCAGGGAGTGGCGATGGGGACGCCAGACCCCACCGGAGAATTTCTCGACACATCCCGCTGGGACGATGGTCAAGTCGACCATCCCAGTGGTGATGGCACCGGTCAGCGTGGAACGACCTCAACTGAGCCTCGAATCTGGTCTTGTGGAGTCCGAGGAGGCACACACGCCGCTTCCCGATCCCTCGATGCCGTTGGATGACGAGGCATTTTGGCGACTGTTCGCCGACGACGACGCTCCGGTGTTCGGCTATGAGAATGGGGTGCGGTTGAACAAGGGCGCTGCGCCCGAGCGCTACAACCCCATAACAGGACGGGTCGAACAACTACTGCGAAGCGAAGCCGCGGGGACGTTGTCGTGGTCGTGGCTCCCCGATGATCCAAACGTGATCGGGCCCGAATAGTGAACTCCGCTCGGACTCTCGCCGATCGATTCAGAACTCAGCGCACCGACCGGATCCGGGTTGACGGCATCGAGGTCATATCGATTGCGGAGATCAAGCTTGAACCCGACGACGCGGTCGAAGTGATGATCGAATCGTCGCGCACCGACATCGAGCAATCGCTGCATCTTCGAACGAAACGGAGCGGCCTCGAGATCGTCGATCATGCGGTGCTTGAAGACGAGGACTACGACTTCAACCCGTCGATCATTTCGAGCAACCTGACGCTGGTCGCCAATCAACCACGCAGAATCGAGTTCGTTCTCTCCGCCACCGCTCAGAAAAAGGTTCGCCTTCAGCTGTGGAATTCGTGGCTCCTCGGCGATGCCGAGCACGCATGGACCGGCAACAGCGGAATGGTGATCGAAACCCTCGATCCACCCGAAGGCTCAACGTCTCGAATCCGCCTCTGGTGCAGTGACGGGCTGGGCGATCCCAACTTCGAAGACCTCGTTGCTGTGGTGACCGTCGCCAAGCGCGAGAACAAATAGTTAAGTTCCGCCAGCAACGTGACGATCGACTTTCTGTGTGTCAGAATATGGACACCTAAACAAAGGAAAGTTATGAGCTCGAACCAGACAACGGCGTCTGGCGACAAACTCACGCTTCTCTGCCAGACCGGTGGTGCTTCCATCACTCGTCGTCAAGCAGATTCGTGGTTGCGCCAACGTCAAGAAGCGCAAGCGATCTACCGGCCTCGGAGCCGCAAAGCTAGCTAGCACGGCCTCTCTCTATGGAGGGGGCTAACCGTTAACGGCGTAGAGCACGAAGTTCGTGTTTGGATGCCGACTCAACTCACGCATCGCGGGAAACAGCCAGTTGATGAGAACGGCCGTATCTGCCGTCTCGGGCCACTTGACGACCAATCCGCGTCGTGGATGATCCTGGACCACTCGAGCGCCCTCAGGCAGCGTGATATCGGCCTCTGTGAGCTGAGCTGCGGCCTTGACGCCTGCTCGGTGTTGGATTCCTACCTCGAGGGGTTGTCCAGGCTTTGGAACCATGACCGTTGCGAGCGGGTTTGCGGGCCCGCGGGCCGCAAGAAACCCGAAGAGCACCGACTCGGGCGGGCCCTCGTTCTCATCGATTGCCTCGAACTCGAGATTGCACCAAGACCCTGGGTTTGCGAGCACGCTGCCAAGCACCGAGACGGCATGGTTGATCGAGTTCGCATCGAATCTTCCAGCATCTCCCTGAGGTGTGGCCATGGATCTACGATAGTGCGATGAAGCCTGTCCCAGACCTTCGCCTCGCAGCTACCTGCATGCCGATGCGCGAAACAACGAACGGCATCGAGATTCTGATGGTTCGACGTAATCAAGATCTCAGCTTCGGAGGCATGTGGACCTTTCCGGGAGGACGCATCGAACCTGCCGATGGTTGGACGCCCGAGAACATCGACGAGGACGTTCAGAATTGGGGCGAGCCAGCCTTACTCGCTACCGCTGCCACCGCCGGCGTACGCGAGACCCGCGAGGAGACAGCGCTCGTGTGCAACCCGGCCGCGTTGGCGTGGCACTCGCATTGGATTCCGCCAAAGGAGGTTCCCAAGCGATTCGCCACGTGGTTCTTCATTGCGCCGGAAGCCTCGGGCGAGATCATTGTCGACCGGTCCGAAAACGACGAAGCTCGCTGGACCACCGCCGAGGAGGCTCTCGCTGCCTATGAGCGCGACGAGTTTCCGCTTGCCGTTCCCACATGGGTCACCCTCGACGATCTACGCGGCACCGAGTCGGTTGCGATGTTGGTCGACCATGCGGTCACCCAAGGCGCGCGGCTGTATCACACCCACTCGTTGCGAACGCCCGACAAGTCGCGACTCTTGTGCTGGGACGGAGATGCCGCGTATGAAACCTTGGACTCCGAGGCTCCAGGCGAGCGTAACCGAGTCGTGGTCGACGGCGGGTTCCGAGTTGTTGAGCGGAAGCAGACGAGTTAACCCGTCATGGCTTGTTGCTCATAGAGACGTTGTTAGACGCGTTGGCCCTTGGAGACGTTGCGGCCGAGCGCAGCGGCTGCGCGGGTTTCGGCGACCTTGCGGCGACCGATAATCGGCGTTGTTGGGGCAAACCCAGCAGCGGCTCGTTCAGACTCAGACTCACCGCCCCAGAATCCCAGCTCGAGGTTCGCTCGAGCGTATGACTGACACGCGGTGACTACGTTGCAGCTCTCGCATATCACACGAGCCTTGGCCTCACGCCGGACCCGAGCTTCGGGCCTTTCGGCAAATGGCGCAAAGAAGAGGTCGCTGTCGCCAGCGCATGCTCCCTTGCCCATCCATGAGGTCGCCTCGCTTGTTGCTGCAAGTGTTTCGATCATTTCTGTCCTTGGTCCCTCTGAGGGCAGGACATCACAAGCAACACACCCCCAAAGGGGGTTGTCTCCCATGCGCCCAAATTACCCTCTACTCCACTCTTACCGTCACAGATGATGCGCGCGGATACGCCCTGGATTCCAATAGTTTCCCGCGAAGGGTATATCTCTTTTGGAGATAGGGTGACTTGCTGAGCGCTAGCACAGGACTCCGGATTTGGCAAAAGTTGACCATGACTCCGCCCTATTCTGGGCCTTTTGGGTGCCGGGGATGGGCCGTTTTGCCTTTCGCTCTGGGCGTGAAGGGCAAAGACGCGTATGCTGCCAGACAGTAGAAAAAGTCTCTGAGAGGACGAGCCAACATGGCTGAAGCTGTCATTGTCGCCGCATCACGAACCCCGATCGGACGTGCCGGAAAGGGTTCCCTGGTCGACGCACGACCCGACGACCTATCCGCGTTCATCATCGACGACGTTCTCGGCAAGGTCCCTGCACTCCCCCGTGAGGCGGTCGAAGACGTGCTGTGGGGAATTGGCCAACCCGGTGGCGAGGGCGGCTACAACATCGCGCGCGTGTCGGCGCTGCTGGCCGGTCTCGAGTCCCCTGGCGTCACCATCAACCGCTACTGCTCATCATCGCTGCAAACCATCCGCATGGCCGCGCACGCCATCAAGGCTGGCGAAGGCGACGTGTTTGTTGCTGGCGGCGTCGAAACAGTCAGTCGTTACGGCGAGGGCTACTCAGATTCTGGAAGCCACAACACCCACTTCGCCGACGCCGAGGCGCGCACCGCCGAGCGCTCTGGTGAAGGCTCCGACGCCTGGGAAGCACCCGAGGTTCCAGACATCTACATCGCTATGGGTCAAACCGCCGAGAACGTCGCTCAACTCACCGGCATTGGCCGCGAGCGCCAAGACGAGTGGGGCGTACGCTCGCAGAACCGTGCCGAGGAGGCCCGCAACCGTGGCTTCTTCGAAAACGAGATCACCCCCTATACCCTCCCCGACGGCACCGTGATCAGCCAGGACGACGGGATTCGCGAAGGTACGACGATCGAGGGCGTGAGCGGGCTCAAGCCAGTCTTCCGTCCCGATGGCACGATCACCGCGGGCAACGCGTGTCCCCTCAACGACGGCGCCGCCGCTGTTGTGGTCATGAGCGACACGAAGGCCGCCGAACTCGGTATCAAGCCGCTCGCCCGCATCGTGTCGAGCGCAGTCACCAGCCTCGACCCCGAGATCATGGGCCTTGGCCCAATCGAGGCAATTCGTTCAGCGCTCGAGCGCGCCGAACTGACCGTCGATGACATCGACCTGTTCGAGATCAACGAGGCATTCGCCGTGCAGGTCCTCGGATCTGCTGACGAACTCGGCATTCCCGAAGAGAAGCTGAACGTCCACGGTGGATCGATCGCACTCGGCCACCCGTTTGGCATGACGGGCGCTCGCATTATGACAACGCTTCTCAACGGACTGCAGGATACGGGCGGCCGTTACGGCGTCGAGTCGATGTGCGTCGGTGGCGGCCAGGGCATGGCCATGGTCATCGAGCGACTGGACTGAACTGATCAGCTGTCGCAATCCGTCGCCTAGCGGCTCCTCGATGCTCGGCAGCTAGCCAGAGGCCCCCGTCCGTTCGACCGAGCAAGCTCGGATCGAACTCAGCTGTCGACTGATCAGCTGTCGCAATCCGTCAGCACAATTTTCTTGCCATCACGTATAGATGTCGGGCGCCCCTGACCAACTACAGTCGCCGCCATGACCAACGTTCCACAAGGACACCTTTATCTCGGCGGGGTACTCGACAGCGACGACCAGGTCCATCTCGAAGCGAGCGACCTGACGACCCACGGCGTAATCGTGGGTATGACCGGCTCGGGCAAGACCGGTTTGTCGATCATCATGTTGGAGGAGGCGCTGCTCCAGGGCGTCCCGACGATCATCATCGATCCCAAGGGCGACATGGGCAACCTGTTGCTTACCTTCCCCGATCTCGACGGCCCCTCATTCGAGCCGTGGGTGAACCCAGCCGACGCCGACAGAGACGGCATCTCGGTGGGCGAACACGCCGCGAAGACCGCCGACATGTGGAAGAACGGCCTCGAAGGCTCAGGCATCTCCGGAGATCGGTTGAAGACGCTGCGAGACAAGGCCGATTTCACGATTTATACGCCGGGTTCAAACTCCGGCATCGGCCTCGACATCATTGGCGATCTGTCCGCTCCCGAGGGTGCTGACAGCGAAGCACTCGCCGATGAGATCGAAGGCCTCGTGTCCTCGTTGCTCGCACTCGTCGACATCGATGCCGACCCGTTGACCAGCCGCGAGCACATCTTGTTGTCGAATCTGGTCCACCGATCGTGGTCTGAGGGCAAGGATCTCGACCTGTCGACCTTGCTCGGCCAGATTCAGAATCCACCGATCCGCAAGCTCGGCGTGCTCGAACTCGACAGCTTCTACCCCGAGAAGGACCGCATGGCGCTCGTCATGAAGATGAACGGGCTTCTCGCATCACCCGCCTTCGCATCGTGGATGCAGGGCGAACCGTTGGACATCGACGCCATGTTGAGCAACGGTCCACGCGCATCGATCATCTCAATTGCGCACCTCAACGAGACCGAGCGTCAGTTCGTCGTGACCTTGATCCTCTCGAAGGTCGTCACCTGGATGCGCAAGCAGGCCGGCACCCCCGAGCTGCGCGCCTTGATCTACATGGACGAAGTGTTCGGCTATGTGCCTCCCACGGCAATGCCTCCGTCGAAGAAGCCGATCCTCACAATTCTCAAGCAGGCCCGAGCCTTCGGTGTCGGCCTCGTGCTCGCGACACAGAATCCGGTCGACGTTGACTACAAGGCGCTATCGAATGCGGGCACCTGGATGGTCGGGCGTTTGCAAACCGAGCGCGACAAGGATCGACTCCTCGAAGGCATGTCGGCTGCGAGCGGCGGCGAGAACAAAGAAGAACTCTCGAACATGATCTCGGCTCTCGACAAGCGAGAGTTCGTGCTGCACCAGACTCGAGCCAGTGCACCCACGGTATTTGGCACGCGCTGGGCAATGAGCTATCTGCCCGGCCCGCTGACCCGCACTCAAATTGCGGACCTCATGGAAGAGAAGAAAGCAGCCCTGCCCAGCCCCGCAGCGGCCGCGTCCTCACCCGGTGCGACGGACGCACCGCAAGATGGATCCGCTGGAGCAAGCAATACGCGGGAACTCCAAGATGACGAGGCCGAGATGGCGCCCGAGGTTGCCGACGGCATCGACGTCAAGTTCGTCGATACCGCGTCACCGTGGCTCGCCGAGGTCGGCGGAGACCCCGAAGGAATGCGGCTCGCGGCTGGCGTCGCTGCCCGCGTGAACCTGCTCTTCGACGACACCAAGGCCGACCTGCGCCACGAAGTCGAATGGGAAGCAATCATCTACCCAATCGAGAACAATATCGACGCCGACAACGCGGTCGAGGTCGACTTCGACGACCGGGACCTGCGCAACGACAAGGTCAATGACGACCACGTCTTTGTTCTGCCCGATGCGAAGATTCACACGAAGGGCTTGTTCTCCTCGGCACAGACGAAGCTGAAGGATCGTTTGTATCGCCAAGAGTCGCTCCAGCTCTTGACCAACCCGGACCTGAAGATGGCTTCGCGTGTCGGAGAGAGCCAGGAAGACTTCCAGCAGCGTTGCAACGACGCCGCTGGCGAGAAGGCCGATGCCGACGTCGCGAAGCTCCGCAAGAGCCTCGAAACGAAGATGGACCGAATTCGAGCAGCGATGGAGAAGTCCGAAGACCGCATCCGAGAGCTTGAGTCCGACGTCGACTCCCGTGGCAAGGATCAGATCCTCGACATTGGCATGTCCGTGCTCGGTAGCGTGCTGGGCGGCAGAAAATCGACCCGCAGCATTCTTGGTGGCGCTCGTCGAGCATCCTCGAAGAACCGAGTCAAAGGAAACGCGAAAGAACGGCTCGAAACGGCCGAGAATCGCCTTGAGGACAAGGCCGACGAGCTCGAAGAACTAGAGACCGAACTCACCGACACGATGTGGGAAATTCAATCGGACTGGGACGACAAGGCAAAGAACATCGAGACACTCGATGTTCCGCTCGAAAAGACCGACATCTCCATCGACGACTTCGCCCTGATTTGGATTCCTACCTCGTAAGACCGAAATGGCGATAAATGGTCAGTTCGGCGCAAGGAATGCCGAAAGGTAGAACTAGGAAGCTAGGCGGATACTCGGTGATCTATCGGTCTGGGTATGCGTGCCCTAGAGTTTGATCGTTACCAACACACCTGGAATTACGGCACTTATGAGTTCAACATCGAAAAGCAACGTTGCAGGAGCCGCCGACACCGGCGTTGTCCTGCATCCCACTTCCGCTGTTTTCGATGGAAATGCCGAACGCCCATCACGCTTTAATGCACGCAAAGCGGCCGTCTTTATCGCCGACCTAAATGCGGTTGCGCTCGCGCTTCTCGTTGCGAACATTTTGCACCAGTTCATCCGGCCCGAAGACCCCGTGACTCCCGCAACGTACTTCTGGCTGTTCGCGCTTACCTTCCCGGTTTGGCCAATCAGCTTCACCCGAAGCTTCCTCTACCGTGCCCGCCACATTTCGCGAAGCGCTGACGAGGCTGAGCGAGTTGTCAAAGCCATCTTCTACGGTTTCCTGGCCGTCTTTGCCATCTCGATCTTTGCTCAGGTCGTACTGTCACGTGTCCTTGCATTGGTGGCCTTCTTCTTCATGCTCCTCTTTGTGGGTATCGAGCGCTCGATCGCCCGATACCTGTTCAAGAAAGGTCGCAGCGAAGGCCAAAATCTCCGCAATGTACTCATCGTTGGCAAGAACGCTGAAGGCGCCTTCGTGCGAGACATGCTCGACAAGGACGCATCGCACGGTTACAAGGTGCTCGGCTACCTCGAGGACCTTCTCCCGAACGGCATCAACGACCTTGCAAACACCGGCGAAGCCCTTGAGGCAATCAAGGAAGCGAGAGCTGGCGGTGTGATCATCGCAGCGACAGGTATCGACGTGGGCACCAGCAACCGGTTGATCCGAACCCTTACGGAGAACGATGTCCACGTGGAGCTGTCGTCGACGCTCTGCGACATTGCCTCTGACCGATTGACAATTCGCCCCCTGGGCCGCTTCCCGATGGTCTACATCGAGCCCGTACAGCGCAACGGCTGGCGTGCATCGGCAAAGCAAATGTTCGACTACGTGCTCGGCACGCTCCTCTTTCTCGCGACGCTGCCGATCCTGTTGGCAGCCATCATCGGCATCAAAATCACCAGTCCCGGCCCCGTCTTCTTCAAACAGGTCCGTGTGGGTCGCGACGGCGAACACTTCGAGGTCTACAAGCTTCGCACCATGGTGGTCGACGCCGAGAGCCAACTCGAAAACGTACGCCATCTGAACGAAGCCAAGGGCCCGATCTTCAAGATCAAAGACGACCCCCGCATCACCCGTATCGGCGGCATCCTTCGCAAGACCTCGATCGACGAACTTCCCCAGTTCATCAATGTCATCCGCGGCGAGATGAGCATTGTCGGACCTCGTCCGGCGCTGCCCAACGAGGTCGAGCAGTGGAAGCCCGAGCTGAAGAACCGACTTCGAGTCCAGCCCGGCATCACTGGTATGTGGCAGGTAGGTGGACGCCTCGACGGCGATGGTGACGGCGACGACTACGGCCAGCTCGACCTGTACTACGTCGATAACTGGACCTTCGTGACCGACGTGACGATCATCTTGCGCACCGTCCCCGCAGTCCTCCTTCAAAAGGGCAGCTACTAGCCCCGACTTCTCCAAAATTCCTGCATCTACCCACAATCAGTGTGGGTGAACGCAGGAATTTTCGTGCTGTCATAGGGCGCGCTCATACTGGTCACAGAACTTCCCCCTTTTGATCAACTGAGGGGGTCTGTCCTCGTGAATATCAATCATGCATTTCGTCACCAGTTCGGCTGCGTGACTCGGGAGCAAGCAATTGCGTACGGGCTGACGGCGAGACAAATCGACTACCGCATCGCGACCGGGCAGTGGGAGGTGGAGTTACCCGGTGTCTACCGAAGCGCAGCCGTTGCCACGAGTTGGGAAGCAATGTTGTTCGCGGCCACGGCGCGGACCTCAGCCGTTGTCTCTCATAGATGTGCATCGGCACTTTGGGGGCTCGAAGTGTTCGACAAGCCACCACCAGAAATCACGATTCCCGAGGGTAAGTCGACTCGTCGACAGGTAGCTCGAGTTCATGAGAGTCGTCAGTGGGGCACGCGTTCACAGACGACCCGCCGCGGCCTTCCGGTTACCGGAATTGAGCGAACGATCCTGGACTGTGCCGGGAAGGTCAGCCTTGAGACGACCGAGCGGTTGGCCGAGGCCGCTATTCGAAAGAAGCTGACCACATGGCTACGACTCGCTGACTGCCTGAGCGAACACAGCGCCCGTGGTCGCGATGGCTGCCTGACACTTCGCCAGCTGCTTCAGGTCAGGCTCGGCAACGGGACGGTCCCTCTGTCAGATTTCAGCCGCAGAATCGTCCAGCTTCTCGAACGAAGCAACGTGCCAACGCCCGAGGTCGAGTACGTCGTGCGTGACGTCCATGGCCGACACCTTCTTCAAGTGGACCTCGCGTGGCCAAAGCAGAAGAAGGCTTGGGAACTTGATGGATTGCAGTGGCACTTTGGCCGCGAGGACGTCGAGCGAGATCGACGGAAGCGCAACGCTGTCGTTGCCGAGGGCTGGGTTCTTCAGGAGATCCTGTGGTCGATGTACGTCGACGACCCCGGCAAGCTCGTCCGGATGTGCAAGAAGTTCTTGGCCGAACCCTGAAATTCCTGCATTCACCCACAATCAGTGTGGGTAGATGCAGGAATTTTGGAGAAGGTCGGCGGATTAGCCTTGGCCGCCGGCGGCGTCTTGGACCGAGGTTTTGCCAGCGGAGATCCACGGCATCATGGCGCGGAGATCCTTACCGACAGTTTCGATGAGGTGGTCCTTGCCAGCCTCTTCCATCGCGAGGAAGTTCTTGCGGCCGCTGCGTGACTCCTCAACCCATTCCTTGGCAAAGGTGCCGTCCTGGATCTCACCGAGGATCTTCTTCATCTCGGCGCGGGTCTCGTCGTTGACGATGCGAGGGCCACGACTGAGGTCGCCATACTCGGCGGTGTCACTGACGCTGTAGCGCATGCCAGAGATTCCCTCTTCGTACATGAGGTCGACGATGAGCTTGAGCTCGTGCAGGCACTCGAAGTACGCAATCTCGGGCTGATAGCCAGCATCAACGAGGGTCTGGAAACCCGAACGCACGAGCTCAGAGGTTCCGCCGCACAGCACGACCTGCTCGCCGAAGAGGTCGGTTTCGGTCTCCTCGGTGAACGTTGTCTCGATAACACCGGCGCGAGCGCCACCAATGGCATCGGCGTAGGCAAGAGCGAGGCCCATGGCGTGGCCGGACGCGTCGTTCTCGACAGCGATGATCGCGGGTACGCCGCCACCCTCGGTGTACGTGCGGCGCACGAGGTGACCAGGCCCCTTTGGAGCGATCATGATGACGTCCATGTCGTCGGACGGCTCAATCAGGTCGAAACGGATGTTGAAGCCGTGTGCAAACGCAAGTGCGTTGCCGGGTTCGAGGTTCGGGAGGATGTGTTCCTCATAGATTGCTGCCTGCTCGGTGTCGGGCAAGAGCAACATGATGATGTCGGCTTCTGCCGTCGCATCAGCGATCGACTTAACAACAAGACCGGCTTCTTCGGCCTTTGCCTTGGAGGATGAGCCGTCCCGAAGGCCAACTCGCACGTCGATACCCGACTCTTTCAAGTTGAGCGCATGCGCGTGCCCCTGGGAGCCGTAACCAAGGATCGCCACCTTCTTGTCCGCAATAAGCGAACGGTCGACGTCCTTTTCGTAGTAGATGTTTGCTGCCACTGGTTTGTCTTTCCTTGGTCGTAGTGCCGGTGGTGAAATCGGCGTGGTGAATCGTAATCGGTTGGTTGGGATAAGCCCTAGTTGATGCCCGGAATCGCAATTGCGCCGGTGCGTTGCAGCTCAGCTGGGCCAAAGGGCTGAAGCTTTTCAATGAACGAATCGAGGTCGTCGGGACGGCTCGAAAGCGACAGGATCATCTGCTTTCCTCGGACTCGCAACACGCTGCCGCTGAAACCGTCGACGAGAGACTCGACGTCGGCGACGTGGGCCTCGTCGTCGAGCTCCATGCGCACGAGCACCATTTCGCGCAGAGCCGAGTGCTCCTCGGAGAGTTCGGAGATGTCAACGACGTCGATCAGCTTGTCGAGCTGCTTCTTGATCTGGTCGATCGGGGCCGATTCGCCATCGACAACGATGGTGATCCGACTGAAACGGTCGTCGGTCGGCGCCACCGCGAGCGAATCGATGTTGAAGCCTCGCCGTGCAAAGAGACCAGCGACACGGGCCAGCACGCCCGCCTTGTTCTCTACAAGCACCGCAAGGGTGTGGGTCACGCTGAGCTGACTGCGCTTCATGACGTGGCCTCCTTTTGCTGGAACGGCGGAACGACAACTTCGCTGTTGCTCTTGCCGCCGGGAACCATTGGGTACACGTTCTCGTCCGGTTCGGTGACGAATTCAATCACAACAGGTCGATCGTTGATCGAATTCGCTCGTTCGATGGCGGCATCGACCTCGTCTGGGTCTTCGACGCGAATCGCGACGCAGCCCATAGCTTCGGACAACTTGACGTAGTCAGGCACCGGACCAGACAGGTCGACCTCGGAAAGTCGATTGTCGTAGAACATCTCCTGCCACTGGCGAACCATACCGAGGTACGTGTTGTTGAGCAGAGCGATCTTCACGGGGATCTTCTCGACCGACGCAGTGATGAGCTCTTGGGACGTCATCTGGAAACAACCGTCGCCGTCTACCGCCCACACGGTTCGGTCGGGCATAGCGACCTTCGCGCCGATCGCAGCGGGGATGGAGTAGCCCATCGTTCCGAGGCCACCGGAATTGAGCCAGGTGTACGGGTGCTCGAACTTCCAGTACTGGCTGGCCCACATCTGGTGCTGACCAACACCCGACGCAACGATCGTGTCTTCGGGTGAGAGCTCGTGCAAGCGTTCAATAACCATTTGCGGCTTCAGTTTGCCGCCAGGTTCGGCATCCTCGTAGGCGAGCGGGTAGTTCTCCTGCCAGCCCGAAAGTGTCGAACGCCATTGCCCATGGTCTGCTGGCTTCGATGACCCGATCACGTCGAGCATCTGACCCATGACTCGCTTGGCGTCGCCACGGATTGCAACGTCGGGCATGCGAATCTTGCCGAGTTCAGCGGGGTCGATGTCGACATGGATGACCTTGGCGTCAGGGGCGAACGAGTCGACCTTGCCGGTAACGCGGTCGTCGAAGCGGCTACCCATCGCAATGAGCAGGTCGGATTCTTGCATGGCCATGACGGCGGTGTAGTTGCCGTGCATGCCGGGCATACCCAGGTTGAGCTCGTGGCTGTCGGGCAGCGCGCCGCGGGCCATGAGGGTCGTGACGACGGGAATGTTGAGCTTCTCGGCAAGCGCACGAAGTTCGTCAGCGCCACGCGCACTGAGAACGCCCCCACCCACATAGAGAACCGGACGCTTCGCCGCCAGCATCAACTCGACCGCAGCTTTGATATCTGCAGGCTCACCGTCGAGTACGGGCTTGAAACCGGGAAGATCGATCGGTAGAGGGTCCCGCCATGTCATTGCCGAATCGGGGTTCCGCACGTCGGTGATGTTCTTCGGCAAGTCGATGAGCACTGGCCCCGGTCGTCCGGTTGTGGCGATGTGGAATGCTTCGTGGACGACCTGGGGTATGTCGTTGGGGTCCGAGACCAAGTAGTTGTGCTTGGTGATCGACATGGTGATGCCGGTGGTATCGGTCTCTTGGAAGGCATCGGTGCCGATGAGCCCGTAGGGAACCTGCCCGGTGATGGCCACCATCGGGACCGAATCGAGATAGGCGTCAGCCAGGGGCGTCACGATGTTGGTCGCGGCAGGGCCGCTGGTGACCATGACGACGCCGGGCTTGCCGGTTGCGTGGGCGTAGCCAGAAGCCATGTGCCCAGCACCTTGTTCGTGACGGACCAACACGTGGCGTGGACCCGTGCCACCGACCATGGAGTCGTACACGGGCATGATTGCGCCGCCGGGATAGCCGAACACCACCTCAACACCCTCGTAGTCGAGGGCCTTGAGCAGAGCTGTTCCTCCGTCCATCTCCATGTTGATCTCCTAAGTCGATTGAGTTGTGGGCCAAAAACCAAGAAGCCTTCCCGGCTGGGAAGGCGAAGCACACGACGTTGTGAGGTCGTGCGCTAGCGAATCACTACTACAAGGTCGAGGCGAGTATTCACGATGCTGAGTATGCCCGCAAAAACAGCTAGACCACAACACGCGCTCGTCGGGGCACACTAATTGGGATGCCCGCTTCCGGATCGCAACCGCGCCGAGGGGTTTTCCCCGGTTCATTCAATCCATTGACGATCGCTCACCTCGAGGTGTCTCGCCTTGCAATGCGCGCGCATGACCTCGACGAGGTGCACCTCGTCGTTTCACGGGTCGCGCTCGATAAGCCCGCTCCGCCGGGCCCCTCGTTCGACGAACGGATCGCTGTTCTGCAGACCGATGCCGAGTCGTACGAATGGCTGGAAATCCGCACGACCGACGACCAGCTCATCGCAGACATCGCCACGGGATATGACGCGGTCATCATGGGGGCCGACAAGTGGGAGCAGGTCAATGACGCCAGCTACTACCTCGACGAAGCCGCCCGGGACGCAGCTGTCGACAGCCTGCCAACAGTGGTCGTTGCTCAACGTTTCGGACTCGATATCGAGGGCGCGCACGCAACGGTGCTTCACACCCCCGACGAGATCCACGATGTCTCCTCGACCGCCGCCCGAGAAGGCGCCCGCGATCTCATGGCCCCCGGAGCTCGCGAGCACTGGCACGACGACTGAGCGTCGGTCAGCCTCCGTAATGCTCCAGGCTGCGTTCGCCTGCGCGCATGTCGTCGATTGCGCGCTGGGTATCGGCAATCGCCGCCTCAAGGCGTTCGATCACGGCCTCCTTGTCGCTCGTGAAGGGCAAATCTTCCACGACTGCTTGCAACCGACCTGCCGAACGCCACGCCGCCATCTTGGCCCACTCGGTGTAGAGCACCACCGGGTCGTCGACTGCGATCAGGTCGGCCGAGCGGCTCTGTGCGTCGACCGAGGTGTCCAGCGCCACGTAGCCATTCACCATGGAAATTCGTTCGACGAGTGAATTCAGCGGCCCCGCCCGATGCACGACCATGTTGCCGTGAAGCGCAATCGCATAGCCGGGCCCGGGAAAGTCGGGGGTCACCCGTCGTTCAGGCGGCGGGGTCTGGTTTTGAGCCGCCAACTCAGCAGCTTCACTCTTTGTCCCCTGGAAGTACTCAAAGCGCCCGCCATCGACACGAGCAGGGTCCGTGACCATCATGACGAAGTCGAGCGGCAATGTGTCGTGATGCCACTTGTCGATCGCGTTGTCGAGCGAGTCCGGCTCGAAATTCATATGGCCCAGGTGAACCGGCATTGGGTGCGGTGCAAGCGCAATGCCGTAGATCTGCTCGAGATGTGCCGTCAGAGCAGGACTCGTGCACAGGTCGCGCAGCCACCTCGACCGATAGCACCCGCCGCGAAGGATGTTGTCGATTCGTTCTCCCCCAGAGGTGACGAACGTGCGGAGCTGGCGCGCAACGTCGAGCAGAATGGCTGAACCCTCCTCGCTGAGGACCCGAAACGGACTCGACGCAGCGAAAGGGGTGGCCTTTGTTTCAATCTCTGCTTCGTCGTAGCCAAGATCTGCCAGCATGACGATCTCGTCAGGGGCTTCAAGTTGAAGATGAATGTCGGGATCGAACGTGGGCTCGTCTTCGAGCTGGACGTAGCCGGGCGGCTGGGTGGATGGAAATGGAACCGCTACTCCCATTGAGGTCCTCCTTCGTGTTCGATTTCCGCGGCCTTACCCGTCAAGTAGTCGTAGGGCACGAGCACATTCGGCGGAACAGCATCTTCACGAGGCTCGATCGAGGTGCCAGCCCCGAGCTTCCAGTTGCCTTGGACATCGGCAAACAAGCCAGAACCGGCGATGACCGCTGCTTGTACGGCTGCACCGGTTGCGACGGTCTCGTCGGCGTCAGGCACGACGATGGGTCGGCCCCACAAGTCGGCGCAGCGCTGGCGGTAGGTCGCCGATCGCGCCCCTCCCCCAATGAGGTGCAGCGTCCCATCGACGGCAACCTCTGCGACGCGCAGCGACTCGAGCCCCTGAAAGAGTCCGCACAACACCCCGTCGTGAGCCGCCAAAGCAAGCTCCTCTCGAGTCGTGTCGGTGCGTAGCCCATGGATCGAACCGCTCGCGTTCGGGAGGTTCGGCGTGCGCTCACCGGAGAAATAGGGAATCAGGGTGACCGATGCAGCTCGATAATCCGCTGCTTGGGCGAGCTCGCTGAGTC
>CAZMYN010000053.1:0-5321 GCA_964570495.1 uncultured Acidimicrobiales bacterium
TCAGCGCTAGCCCTTCAGGCGTGAATTGTCGGGGTCGAATGCGGAGCCGGTGCCGACGACCGTGCAGGGGTACAGCTCGTTCATGTACATGACCTGGAGCTTGGATCCGGGCTCGGCGTGTTCTGCTGGCACATAACCGAGCAGCAGGTTCTTGCCAATGCTTGGGCCATAGCCCGCGGTAGTCACACGACTGACGCGCCCGTGGCTATCTTCGATGCGCTCGCCATCGGCGGTCAGGATTGGTTCGTTGCCACCCTGCATCCAACGCTGACGACCTTGAGCATCGGTGTTCTCATCGACGGTGAGGGTGACACAGTGCACCTCGGGGTCGCCAGCTTCGCGAGCGGCCAGGTACGCCTCCTTGCCAATGAAGTCGTTCGACTTCACCTTCGGGCGAGCAAGCCCAGCCTCGATGGGGTTGTACTCGCTCTCGAGCTCCGCACCCATCAGGCGATAGCCCTTCTCGATCCGGCCGGTCACGGCGTAGACGCCCATGCCCGTCGGGCGCAGGCCGTGGTCCTTGCCCGCTTCCATGATTGCGTCCCACAGGGCAGGCCCGTTGTCCCACGCGGTGTAGATCTCCCAGCCGGTATCACCGACGTAGCTCACCCGGAACAACGTCACTGGAATGCCTGCGACCTCAATGTTGGTGATCGAGCCGTACTTGTTGGCCTCGAAACTGAGGTCGGCATCGGTGAGACTGCCAAGGATTGCTGGCGCGTTAGGCCCCCAGAGCCCGAGCGTCGTGGTGCTGCGGGTCAGGTTCGTGAAGGTGACCGATTCGTCTTCGGGCAGGTGCTTCTTGATCCAGAACTCGTCACGGCCACCATCGAAGGCACCGGTGACGATCCGAACGGTGTCTTCGGCGGTCTGCATCATCGTGAGGTCGGAGTGGAAGCCGCCGTCGTGGTTGAGCCACGGCGTGTAGGCGCTGGTACCGACCCCCTTGCAGACCTTGTTGACCGCGAGGTACTCGGCGAACTCGCATGCTCCCGGTCCGGAGAGCTCGAAGATCTGGAACGCGCTCAGATCGAACAGACCGGCGTTCTCGCGCATGTTGAGATGCTCGCCGTTGATAATCGGGCTCCACCAGCGGTTGTCCCACTCGACTTCACGCTCGGTTAGCCCGTACCGCTCGACCAAGTCGGCGTTGCTCGTGAACCACTGCGGACGCTCCCAGACACGAGCCTGAAAGAACATGGCGCCGAGCTCTTCGTGGCGGCTGAAGTACGGCGACGTAACAAGGTTTCGGCGGCCTTCCCACTGCTCTTGTGGGTGCACGATGCCGTAGGTCTTGATGAAGTGCTCATCGGCGCGAGCCCAGATGTGCTCATCGCTCTTTTCCTCTTCATAGAAGCGCGCAACGTCGGCGCCGTGGGCGTCGATCACGCGTGGGTAGCCGTGCGTCATCCACTCGGCAACGACCTGGGCCATGCCCGGGCCTTCCTTGACCCACACCGCAGCGGCCGACCACAGGTTGCGGACCTCGGGGATCTCGCCCAGAACCGGCATCGTGTCGGGTGTCAGGCTGAGCAGGCCGTTAATCGCGTACTTGATCTCGGCGTCGCCGAGCATGTCCATCAATTCGATGGCGGTCTCCATCTGCGGATCGAAGTCGTCCTGCGTGAAGGGCATCTCGGTTGGTGTCAGCGCGGCTTCTTCGTTCGACGGGATGTCGTCGGGGTGGTGAAGGATCGCGCGGTGACCGTACGATCCGACCTCCATCGAACCCGACGACTGGCGCTCGTAGCAGAAGGTGTCCATGTCGCGAACGATCGGGTAACCAATCTCGTTGTTGGTCTCGGCGAGGATGTCCATCGGGCCAACGTCGGCCATCTGGTGAACGGCTGGTACGAGCGGGATGTACGCATCGGCAAAGTTGGCAACCCGGTTCGACCAGACACCACAGGCAATGACGACGTGTTCACACTCGACGGTTCCACGGCTGGTCACGACCGAAGAGATCTTTCGCTGGCCGTTCGGGTGCGGTGTGGTCTCGATGTCGTCGACCTCGGTGTTCGCGAACACCTGGAGCACGCCCTTTTCCATGGCCTCGTTGCGGAACAGCGTTCCGGTGTCGAGCGAGTCAACAACCGACACGGTTGGGCAATGGAACCCGCCGAGGATGACTTCCTCGTTGATGAACGGCACGAGCGCCTTGACCTCGTTCGGGGTCAGCAGCTCTGCCTCAACGCCCCACGCTTTTGCGCTGGTCATGCGTCGATTCAGCTCGTCCATCCGCTCCTGGGAACGGGCTACTTCGATGCCACCGGAGTCGACGCTGCGGTCGAGGTCCCGGTATTGGTTAGCGCTCTGGACCCCGAGCAACGCCATCTCTTTGTTGTGGTCGACCGGGAAGATGAAGTTCGATGCGTGGCCGGTCGAGCCGCCGGGGTTCGGAAGCGGACCCTTGTCGATGAGGACAATGTCTTCCCATCCAAGCCGGGCCAAGTGCCCGACCAAACAACTACCGACGATGCCTGCGCCGATGACAACGACGTTGGCCTTGTTCGGGAACTCGCTCATGGTTTACTCCGTGATATATCAGCTGTGTATCAACGGAGGTTATGTTGCGGGCCGCGCGAAACGCAACTCATTTCGAAACGCTGCTGACCTGACCAGGATCGGCCTCGGTGACCCTCTCACCGGGCCGGACGCGAGATACGTGCGATAGTGAAGACATGAGTACTCGGCGAACCCCGGTCATGATCGCCGCGGGTGTACTGGTCGCGCTGGCCCTCGGCGCCGGCGGATTCCTGATTGTTGTTCTGGCCAACGGCTTCTCCACCAAGGATTCCGTCGACCCGACCATCGAACAGATCGCCTGTGAACAAGCAATGGTCGAGATCAACGAACAACAGGCCGAAGAACGCGAACGCCTCGGCGAGAACGCTCCGGTCGCCGACTTCGAATTCCCCGAAATCTGCTTCGAGTAAAGCAAAATCTAGGGAGAGGCGACCCGTGCGTCGGGGAAGGACGCGACGTACGCGAACCAGAATGTCGAGCGGCTGGGCGCAGGAGTGCGAGCACCATCGGGGTCGAGCGCGAAGACCGACGCGCCGCCAGCACCATCGGGCGCCACGACAAACGAGTCGCCACCGACCTCCAGTTCAAAATCACCCGTCAGCGCTTCAACCGGCACCGCGACAGCCTCTCCCCCAGCCTCGATTGCAACCACCTGAGTTGCGGCGGGCAAGCGCGAGTCCGCCAGTGCGACAGGATCGACCGGAAACGGAGTGAAGCCATCGTTGACCCGTTCGGCGTATCCGACGAACGGGTCTCGGGTGTAGTCGATGGTGAAGCCGAGATCACGGCTCAAGATCAACGTGTCGGGATAATCCTCTTGCCACTGGGCCCACGTGGTCGTCACCGACGCCAGCACGGTCAGCTCCGCACCAGCAAGCGTTCCCACGATCCCGCGCCCGGGGACCTGCCACCAATACGTCGAGGTCTGGCGATCGATCATCACCAGGTCGTTGTCGAACAGCGCGCTCGTGTTTGAGAACGTCAGCTCGCCGTCTTGACGCAAATCATCCAAGCGCCGGTCGTAGACGACACCGCTGTTGCACAACGGGCAGTAGGAAACCAGGACAGGAACACCTGCGAGATCGTCGTTGACGATCTCGTGGAAATTCAGGATCTTGTGCGGGTACGCGATTGGCTGACCGTCGGCGGTGACGTAACCAAGAACAGGGTCTTGATCACCGAGCCACTCGTCCTCGGCCGGATTGATGTAGGGAGGATTGTCGATTGGTGGAATCCGATCGAGCAGCGAGACGATCTGCTCATCGGTGGCCTCCGAGAGCGGAATCGATCCGCCGTTGAAGGTATCGAAGTGGACATCCTCGAGCTCGACGATTGCGATGCTGCGATCGGGCAGACCGGTGAAGTCCTCGGGGATGACCGGCGCAGCGGGTTCCACCTCAGCACTCGCGGACGTTGTCGGAGCGGTGGATTCAACCGCTGGCGCGACGTCGTTTCCGCACGCAGCCGCGCCTAGACCGAGCCCGATCACAAATAGCGCTTTCCTTCGCACGGACTGTTAACCCCCTCGATGCCTGTCGCATTCGCGATACGCGATGTTCGTCCTGATAGACAACTGATATATCAGGTCGGTATCGTCGAATCGGTGAACTCCATCGACTTTCCAGCACCGGGCGGGCCCGACTCCCAGTCCCTTGGCGAGCAGGCATATCGAGCACTGCGCTCAAAGATCGTCCGGCTCGACTTTGCACCGGGCGATGTGCTGAAAGAGGACGAGCTCCAAGAGCACCTTGGAATCGGTCGAACTCCCATCCGCGAAGCACTACTGCGGCTTCAGCGTGAACACTTCGTCACGGTGATTCCGCGTCGGGGAATGTTCGTGAGCGGAATCGAAGTTGACGAGCTCTCGATGCTCTTTGAGACGCGGGCCGTGCTTGAACCCTACGCCGCCCGCCTGGCATCGCTTCGCGGGAACGAAGATGAGCATTGGTCGGCCATGGACTCGGCGCTGCGCCGAACTACCGACGAGGAACTCGACAACGCAGATCAACTGGCGATCGACCGGCGCTGTCACGAAATCATCTGGGCAGCCTCAAGCAATCGTTTCCTCTGGGACACCCTCGACATGCTCTATGCCCAAAGCGATCGACTTTGGCACCTCTACCTCGCTGACGTCTCCGACATGGAACATGCGGTCGGCGAACATCTCGCCATCCTCGACGCGCTTCGCAGCGGGGACGCAGACAACGTGGCCGAGCTCGTCGAAACGCACGTGCAGAGCTTCGATGCCGAAATTCGTGATGCCGTTACCGCTCGGCTCGCCGCACCGCTCTCGGGCGACTAGCTACTTCTTCGAGCGCTTCTTCTTTGCTGGCTTGCCAGCGGGAAGGGCCTTTGGAGCCTCGACTACCGCTTGGGGCTGACCTGCGAGGTGAGCTTCCCACCGCTTGCGAGGACGGTGAGTCTCCTCGGTCGGCTCGGTCACTGCGGCGGTTGCGGTAGCGCCAGAGCGACTGGCGACCTCTTCGCGCAGGCGTGCAAGAACCGAATCGAACTCGTCGAGCGAAGACTGGCTGGCCCGCTTGGCAAGTTCCTCACGAAGTGACGACGCCTCACTGCCAATTTCTTGACGGACTGAATCGACATCGGATTTCGGAGCGAGGTCTGCCATCTCCTCACGCAGCGACGCAACAGCAGCATCGATCGCCGACTTCGAGGCCATTCCCTCGAGCTCGGAACGCAGCGACTCAACAGCGGCGGTGGAAGCCTTGGCAGGTCCTGTCATCTCTTCACGAAGCGAGCGAACAGCCGAATCGATAGCCGACTTTGGAGCCATG
>CAZMYN010000053.1:5421-16959 GCA_964570495.1 uncultured Acidimicrobiales bacterium
TCGACGCCTTACGATCCAGACTCTTACGGATCTCCTCGGCCTCAGCCTCAAGCTCAGCCTGAATCGAACCAACAGCCGAATCGACCTCGGACTTTGGAGCCATGTCGGCAAGCTCGTCGCGCAACGCAGCAGCCTCAACATCAATCTCGCCACGAACCGACTCGATCGCAGCCTTCGACGCCTTACGATCCAGACTCTTACGGATCTCCTCGGCCTCAGCCTCAAGCTCGACGTGAACGGAGTTGACCGCAGATTCAACAGCGGCCTTTGAGGCCTTGAGCTTCAGACGGTCCTTGATCTTCTCGGTCTCGGCATCGAGCTCGGCTTGAACCGCATCGGCGCTATCGGCAGCGTAGCTGGCCTTGTCGTATGCCTTTTCGGCGATGACGCGAACCTCTCCACCCTCTTCGACAATCTCGCGCAGTTCGTCGGCAAACTCAGCAAATTCGGCTTCGGTGTCGGTTAGACGAGTCGAAAGAACCGCTTCGCTCTGACGGGTGATGATCAGCGAATCAGCGACCTCCCCGAGGCCTTCGACGACCAACTCGCTCGCCTCGACAGACACGTCGGCACGGGAGCGAGCAACCTTGGCGAGTGCGGCTACCTCTTCGCCACGAGTGGCAAGCCCCTGCAACTCGCCTTCGATCTCACTGAGACGTGACACCGCAGCGCGCTGTGACGTCAACGCCAGCGCCTCGGCCTGCTCGGTAGCAACGACGAGGCTGAGCGCCAGCTGCTCGAGTCGTGCAGATGCATCGCCTCGGGCTTCGCGCAATTCGATGATCTCTTGTGCGGTGTGGCTTCGATCTGCCCGATGTTCGAGCATGTCTCGTTCGATCTGTGAGAGCCGCGCAGCGACTCGTTCGTCCTGGTCACGAAGGTCTTCGACACAGAGAGAAAGTTGCAAAGCCAGCTCTTCGGCTTGGGTCTCCGATACGCGCAATGCTTGTTCGAGGACCATCACCCGCACGTTTAGCCAGCGTGCGGTCTTGGAGGCCTCGACAACGTCGTTGCGATCTGTCTCGGCACGTTCTTCCAGCTCGCCAACACGCGCGATCAGCGCGTCGATGCCATGGAGCGAGGTTGGCTTCTCCAAGGCTTTGACCTCTGGCGGCGAGTCCAACTTCGCCTGCGGCTCTGGCGCCGCCACTTCCTCATTCGCTGCATCATCGAGCTCATCGAGTTCGTCGACGTCGGTCAACGGGCGCTTTGGCGCCTCGCTGCCCTGGACGACGCGCAAGCTACCAATGCTCTTGTCGAATTCTGGCCAACCCGCTGCATCCACCTGTGTCATATAAAACGAATATCACAATGCGGTTAATCCGAATAGCCCCACTTTGGTGGTCCGAACGGCCCCAGGCCCCTGTTTTCGGACCTTGAGCGGGCAAGTTAGGTAGTTCGGCCAAGACACGATTCGCCTCCAATCGCCCGACTAACTTCGTCGTGTGGGAAACAACGTCGTGCCAGGCTCGTCGCCGGCACCAACGAGCCATAGCCAGACAAACACCACGGGAAACTCTGTCATTGGGTGTGGGGCCACTGCGTTGGTGGCTGCCGTGATTGTCGCTGCGATCAGCCAAGGCGGCCTCTTCACGATCGTGGCCGTGTTCGCGGCAGTCCTTGGCAGCGTCATGCTGGCGATAGGGATCCTCGAAGCACGACATTGGGAGCCGCTTGAATGCACGCATTCTCTCTGGCCGCTCGAACTGGGTGCGACCGAAACGGCCATTCTCACTCGACAGGCAAAGACGCGTGCGCGGAACCGGTCCGTCCAATTCACCGGCGAGGTCCTGTGCCAGGAGAAGGTGACTTACCAGCAAGGCACCGACACCGTGACCAAAAAGGAAATCGTGTACCGCCAGCGCATCGACGGGGTTGGCGAAGTAAAGGACAATCTCTTTCGAGCTGAGGTTCCCCTCATCATCCCGCTGGATCGCGGCGGCCCAACGTTGGCTCTCAACCACAACGAGATCACCTGGCGCCTCGACTTGCGTCTTGCCAATCTGTCGCGGCTCATGCGCTACGTGTCGTTTGAGATTGAGGTCGCGCCGGTTCTGAGCTCGTCGGCGACCAACATCCAGGACGCAACACCATGATGAGCCGCAAAATGGATCCGAACCTCGCGATCGAGATTCAACACGACATTGCCGAGGTCGGCTCGTCGTTCGAGTGCGTCATCACGAGGTCTCCAGTGGACGGTGAGACCAATACGAAGGTGGTCGGCCAGATCCGTGCAGTTCGGATTTCGTTGCGCTTTTACACCGAGGGCCGCGGTGACACGGACCAAAAGACGGTGGAGGAGGCCGAACTGCCCGTTGATCAGTATGGAATGGCCAAGGGCACGATTCGATTGACCGTGCCGATCAAGGGTCCAATCTCTTATGACGGCCCTCACATCCGGGTCCGCTGGGAAATCGTTGCCCAGACCGACATCAAGTTCGGTATCGATCAGAAGTCATCGGCGGAGGTTCTGGTCGTTCCACGCGGCGGGCTCGGAACCTACGACCGCCCTCATCCTCTGTCGGTACGCGCATGAGTTTCACCGACAGATATCGCTCTGCAGGTCTTGTGCGCAATCCGTTTTGCACCCAAGCAATCGCCGACAGCGAAGTCTTCATCAGTCGTGGGGTTCGCGAACCTCCCGAGCGCTACTCCCAGACACTGGTCCAGGTCGTTGCACCCCGCGGATATGGCAAGTCGACACACCTCGCCACGTGGAGAGCACGACAGGACGCTCCGTACCACTACATACCGCTGCGCCCCTATGGCGAACGCTGGGCACGCGCTCCGCACGCCCCCGACGGGTTGGTCTATGGCGACGAAATCGATCGAATGCCCGCTGCTGTGCGGTGGGGCTGGTTCAAACGGCTCGCCCGAGGTCGTGCCACGCTCGTGATTGGAACCCACACCGACCTTTCGCGGCTCGGTCGACTCGCCGGATTTGCCGAGGTACGCACCCACACGCTCGCGCCGCTGGACCTCGCCGGAGTCAAAACCCTTATCGAAGCCCGTCTTGCCGATTCCCAGATCGACGCGTCGGGGTCACGAATCTCGTTCTCGCCGGTTGAGATCGCGCGGATTCACCAGGCCACCGGAGGGGTGCCGCGCGCGGTAGAGGCCGCGTGCCACAGCCTGGTCTCGGAGAAGGTATCGCTGCGTACTTCAGCGACTAGCTGAAGATCTTTGGGATTCCGAGCTTGTCGTGAATCGCGTTCGCGGTGGCGGGGTCAAGGCTCAAGCCTTGGGCTATCGCACCGAGGTATTCGGCTTCTTGCTGGGTATCGAGGCGCATACCCATACACGAGAACGCGTACACCTCTTCGTTCAGCTCTTCGGGAACGCTCCTCGTAAACGCAGCGACGTCGAGAGGTGCCGCGAACTCGGCCTCAAGGAACGCCTTTTCTTGGGCATCGACGTCGTCACCGAGGCGCCCAATGATGTTTTGGACTTCTTCCTCGTCGACCTGGCCGTCGGCCTTCGCGGCGTTGATCATGGCGCGCAATAGCAACGTCGCGTCATCGTCGAGTTCGTCGAGTTGGTCGGCGGTCATGTTCTTGCGGGGGTCATCGCCGCCGCCACCGAACATCTTTCCGAGCATTCCACCCAGTCCGCCACCGCTGCGTCCGCGTCCGCGCATCAGCGAACCAAGAACCATGGGTAGGGCTGCTCGACCGAGCGAACCAAGCAAACTGCCTCCGATTGCATTACCGCCCAGCATGCTGCCGAGCAGGCCCGCACCACCACCTCCGGAGGAACGTTGGTCGTTGACGTTGCGACTCCGATAACCCTTGGGGACCTTAACCATGCCAATACCTCCGAAATGTGCGTGCCGCCGAACTGTAATCCATCACTGCTTGCCGTCGACGGAGACCCTTTGGTACGTTCCACCATGCGGAACCCTTCCATAATGCGGAACAGTCGGATAACCCAACCAACTACGCACCCAACAAATGCAAAGGCCATCACATGAGCTTTCCCTCCGACCTTGAAATCGCCCAAGGTGCAGAGTTACTGCCCCTCACCGAGATTGCCGACCGTGCGGGGATTCCCCAGGAGAACCTCGAGCCCTACGGCATCGGTGCGGCCAAGGTGCAGCTCGAAGCAATCCCCAAGATGGCTGATCGCCCCGACGCGAAGTACGTCGTCGTGTCGGCAATTACCCCCACTCCGCTAGGCGAAGGCAAGACCACCACGACGGTCGGCCTTGGCCAGGCCTTCCAACACATTGGCAAATCCGCAACGATCGCGATCCGTCAGCCATCGATGGGCCCGACCTTTGGCATCAAGGGTGGCGCTGCCGGTGGCGGGTACAGCCAGGTCGTGCCGATGGAGCTCTTCAACCTGCACCTGACCGGCGACATGCACGCAGTGACCGCGGCACACAACCTGTGCTCAGCAATGCTCGATGCGCACCTGTACCACGGCAACGAAACTGGCATCGACACCAACAACATCACCTGGCGCCGCGTCCTCGACGTCAATGACCGCGCCCTTCGCAACGCGGTGATCGGCCTTGGAGGCCGACTCGACGGGGTGCCGCGGGAAACAGGTTTCGACATCACCGCAGCCTCCGAAGTAATGGCCGCTCTTGCATTGGCCACATCGCTTCAGGATCTGCGGGTTCGCATGGGCCGCATCGTGCTGGGCTACACCAAGGACGGAACTCCCGTCACCGCAGAAGAAATTGGCGCGGCGGGCTCGATGACGGTCATCTTGAAAGAAGCCATCAAGCCAAACCTGATGCAAACCCTCGAGGGCACTGCTGCGTTGGTGCACACGGGCCCGTTCGGCAACATCGCAACCGGCAACAGCTCGATCGTCGCTGACCAGATCGGCATCAAGACCGCCGACTACCTGCTCACCGAGGCCGGATTCGGAGCCGACATGGGCGCCGAGCGATTCTTCAACATCAAGTGCCGCTACTCGGGCATCGCCCCCGACGCAGCGGTGTTGGTAGCGACGGTCCGTGGTCTCAAGGCACACTCGGGCAACCACAAGATCATCGCCGGCAAGGACCTGCCACCAGCTCTCCTTGAGGCCAACCCCGATGAAGTGCATCAGGGCGGCGACAACCTGCGCAAGCAGCTCGAGAACATGCAGATCCACGGCGTGACCCCGGTGGTAGCAATCAACGTGTTTCCCGGCGATCACGACGAAGACATCGCCGCCATCCACGAAATTGCACAGGAATACGGCGCCCGCGCGGCGGTATCCACCCACTTTGCCGACGGCGGGCAAGGTGCCACAGAACTTGCGACCGCTATCACCGAAGCTGCCGAAGAAGAGTCGAAGTTCGAGGTTCTCTACCCCGACGAGATGTCCATCCGCGAGAAGATCGAGACCGTGGCCATGAAGGTCTACGGCGCCGACGGCATCGAGGTCTCCCCCGCTGCTGCCAAGCAGATCGACAACTACGAGGCCAACGGTTTCGGCAACCTCCCCGTCTGCATTGCAAAGACCCACCTGTCGATCTCGGCGTTCGCAAAGCTCAAGGGTGCACCGACCGGATGGACACTCCCCGTGCGAGAAGTTCGAGCTTCGGTCGGCGCAGGCTTCGTCTACCCGATTTGTGGCGACATGCGCACCATGCCTGGGCTCGGCAAGACCCCAGCAGCTCAAAAGATCGACATCGACAAAGACGGCAATGTCGTCAACCTGAGTTAGAGAGTGCCTCCAATGAAACCAGCAAGCACAGGCTCCCCCGCATCCGAGCAAGCCATGGCGTATCGACGTCGTCTCGTCGAGAACATGGTTTTTGAGCTCATCCCGTTGAAGTCGGTCGACGCGGCGATCGACGCGCTTCCGACGAACTCATTAGTGTCGGTCACCGCATCGCCGGTCAAGGGCCTCGACGCAACAATGGAGCTCACCGACCGCATCCGAGCCCGGGGCCACCGACCCGTGCCCCACATTGCTGCCCGCTTGGTTGAGGGCCCTGAGCACGTTGCAAAGATTGCGTCGTGGATGAAGACCGAAGGCCACGAAACGCTCTTCGCAATCGCCGGTGATGCCGAGGAACCCGCAGGCCCATACGAGGGGACCCACCGCTTCCTTTCGGATCTGTTTACTCACGATCATGGATTAACGAAGGTAGGCGTCGCCTCATACCCGGACGGTCACGCGTTGATCAGCAGCGAAATCTGTCACGAACAACTCCATGCAAAGCAAGCGCTTCTTGCCGAGGCCGGCGTTGAGGGTTGGGCATCGACGCAAATGTGCTTCGATACCGATCTGATCGTGAGCTGGCTGCGCGAGCAGCGAGCCGCCGGTTTGACCTTGCCGGTGCACCTCGGGATCCCCGGAGTCGTCGATCGCTCAAAGCTGATGACCATGGGAGTCCGACTGGGAGTCGGCGCATCGCTGCGTTTCCTGAAGAAGAATCGGGCCGCGGTCAAGAAGCTCCTCGCACCGGGGGCATACGACCCCGACGACCTCCTCGTGCCCTTGGCTAGCAATCTCGAAGCCCTGAACATCGATGCTCTTCACGTGTTCACGTTCAACCAGGTCGAACAAACCGACTCCTGGCGCCAAGGCGTCCTTGCCGAGACGACCTAAATCCGATTCACGTCTTCACCGAGACTCAAGTGAGCCTTCGATCGCCGATGCATCCGTGGGCGGACCTGACGACCACTCATAGGCCGAGCTAAAGGGGTCAGCTGCCCAGCGGCGTTCGGCGATCGACCGCGCATCGTCGAGTTCGAGCGGCTTGCCGAGCAGGAACCCTTGGAATATCGAACACCCCAGTTCGATCAACAGCTCGTGTTGCTCTTCGCGCTCGATTCCTTCGGCCACGACGTCGAGATCGAGCGCCGCGGCCAACGCCAAGATTGCCCGAACGATTGCTTTGCTCTCTTCGGAGTTCTCGACATCGCTGACGAAGTCCTTGTCGAGCTTGACGATGTCGACCGGGAGTTCTCGCAGGTACGACAGCGACGAATAGCCCGTTCCAAAGTCGTCGATCGCAATCCGAACTCCCCATTTACGAAGCTCTTCAAGGCGCTTGCCATGGGCATGAAGGTCGCCGAGCAACGATGACTCGGTGATCTCGAGTACGACGTCGCGCGGGTCGATTGCAAAGCGCCGCAGAACCTCGAGGGTGGTCGCGACAAAGTCCGCCTTCTCGAGCCGCTCGGCCGAGACATTGATCGCCACATTTCCAAATTGGCGACCTTCGCGGCGAAGGCTAGCGAGCACCTGGGCAACATGTTTGAAGACTTCGAGGTCAAAGTCCGCCATCAGGCCGTGTTCGGCTGCAACGTCAAGGAAGTCCGCTGGCATCACCGCGCCCACGCCCTGGCGGTACCAACGACCGAGCGCTTCGAAGCCAACGAGCTCGCGTTCGGCGTTGAACTGCGGCTGGAACACTGCGTGGATGCCCGACCTGTTCTGGATCGACATTGCGAGGTCGTCTTGGAGGCGACGCTGCTCTTCGAGAATCTCGCGTAGTTCATCATCGAACATCCGATAGCCGTCACGGCCAGCGCGCTTGACCTGATACAGCGCGAGGTCAGACTCTTTCAACAGCTCGGCGCTCACCCGTGTTGGTTCGCTCGGGTCTCGGGCCTCAGAGAATGTCGCACCTACGCTAAGCGAACTCGAAATGCTGCTACCCGCAATAGCGAATGGCACCCGGATCGCGAATGCCATCTCCTCAACGAAAGACACCAGTTCGGCTTTGGTCCCACCCGTCGCCACGAGCAGGTACTCATCACCGCCAAGACGGCCTACTTCACAGTCGAACGGGGCCTCTTTGGCCGCCTCTGTCAAACGTGTCGAGATGCCGATGAGCAACTCGTCGCCCGCCGGATGGCCAAGGGTGTCGTTGATCTCCTTGAACTTGTCAATATCGCAGTAGATCACACCGACACTTTCTCGGGCCATGAGTCCAGCGTCGAGAGCAGCGAGTACGGCACGGCGGCTCAACAAACCGGTGAGTGCATCGTGGTTGGCGTGGTGACGCAGCGTGCTTCGACTCCGATGTTTGTCCAACGCGAGGCGTGCGAGGTCCTGTGCTGTGGCGAGCACGGTGATATCGGGCTCGGGTTGGCCCTCGCCAACGTTTGCCTGGAGCACCCAGCCGGTGTCGGTATCGGTCCGGGGAAGGATCGTGTAGGTCTGGTCGACCTGCTCTGCACTGAACAGTTCATCGTTGATGATTCGAAATGAGGATCCTGGGTATTGCCGAGCCAGCATGGCGGTGATGCTCGACAACACCAGGTCGGTTTCGGCATCTGCGGCGATCATCTCGAGAATGGTCGACTCGTCGTCTCGCAGGATCTCCTGCTTTTCCGCAGCGATTGCACTGCCGCCAGAATCGGAAGCGGCGAGCATCTGGCTCTTCTTGACCTGCTCAGCACGCGCGGCGAGATCGTCTCCCAACGCAACGATGCGGCGATGCTGGGCAACAACAGCCAGACCGGCGATGATGAGCAGTCCACAAAGGACCGCGATCGCGATCAACTTTGGGGCGAGGACGAAAAGAACCGAGCCGGTGGCTACAACCACCGAGAACACTCCGAGCGCCGCGACTTGAGATTCCTCACTCACCAGTTAGGTATCGGCACAAATCTGCGTTGACTGAGCAATGAATCCAGTTGGCCACGGCCACTTCCATCAACGCGGTGTTTCATGATACGGTTCTGTTCCACGATGCGGAACGGGATGCGCGTCTCGAGCAGAACAGATTAGGGGAGTTGCATGAGCGAAGAGTTCGAAGAGATCATTCTGGCGGACCTACCCGATGACGAGCTGACCGCGCAGATGCACGACGACCTCTACGACGGCCTCGCCGACGAGATCGCCGAAGGCACAAACATCCTTCTTGGCCGCGGCTGGGGCGCCGATCGCGTGCTCAACGACGCTTTGGTCGAAGGGATGCGCATCGTCGGAATCGATTTCCGTGACGGAATCCTGTTCGTACCCGAAGTACTCCTCGCGGCGAACGCAATGAAGGCAGGCATGGCGATTCTGCGGCCGCTGCTCGCCGAGACCGGCGCAGAGCCGATCGGCAAGGTCGTCATCGGGACCGTCAAGGGCGACATCCATGACATTGGCAAAAACCTCGTCGCCATGATGCTCGAGGGTGCGGGCTTCGAAGTCGTCGATCTTGGCATTAACACCGACGTCGACGAATTCATCGAAGCCCTCGAAGAGCACAAGCCCGACATCTTGGGCATGTCTGCCTTGCTCACCACGACCATGCCGTACATGAAGGTCGTCATCGACACCTTGACCGAGCGAGGCATGCGAGACGATTTCATTGTTCTTGTGGGCGGTGCGCCGCTCAACGAAGAGTTCGGGACGGCGATTGGCGCTGACGGCTATTGCCGCGATGCAGCTGTTGCGTCGGAGACCGCCAGCAAACTGGTCGCTGAACGCCGAGCAGCCGCATAGGCGTGGAACTCGATGACGTGGCGCCATCGGGGCGTCCGATTCGGCGCCGCACTCGTACCAGCGACACACCGCAAGGAGCAGGATCAGTGAGTGAAGGACGCGGTGGTCGCCGCCGACGCAACGCGGGACCGAGCCTCAAGATCATCAAGTGGCGCGACATTCCTGCCCAGGTGAACGCGAGCGCCGGCGACCAGAAGGTTCAAGTCGAGCTTCCGCACCGCTTCCAGGCTGCCATCGACCGTGCAGCGATGATCGCCGACAAGAAGGACGCAAATAGCTACATCGCCGAGATGGGCCAGGAAGTTCGCCCCCTCGACTCAAACGACCTCGAAGGGGCAGTAGCCCAGCTGGTGGCCGCCATCGAGGCGGAGTTCACCATGGACCGACTGAACGAGTTCGTTCGAACCGGCGGGTTCAACCCAGACAGCACCACCGACGCGAACGAGGGAACCAAACAATGACCGACACCGTGATCAGCTCGGCGACCAAGGAGGTCGTCATTGGATTTGGGCGGCCGTTCGTGATGATTGGCGAACGTATCAACCCCACTGGCCGCAAGCTCCTCGCCGAGGAGATGAAGAATGGCGATTTCAGTCGCGTCGTTGCTGACGCCATTGCCCAGGTCGAAGCCGGCGCGCAGATGCTCGACGTCAACGCTGGCATTCCGCTCGCCGACGAGCCAGCTCTTCTCGTGCGGGCGATCAAGGAAGTTCAGGCCGTAACCGACGTGCCGATCTCGATCGACTCCTCGATTGTCGAAGCACTGGAAGCAGCGATTGAGATCTACGAAGGGAAGCCGCTTATCAATTCGGTGACCGGCGAAGAAGAGGTTCTTGAGCGGGTGCTTCCGTTCGTGGCGAAACACGGCGCTGCTGTCGTTGCGATCTCGAATGACGAAACCGGGATCTCCGAGGACCCAAACGTTCGCTTCGAGGTAGCCAAGAAGATCGTCAACCGTGCCGCCGACTTTGGGATACCTGCCGCCGACGTTGTGGTCGACCCTCTCGTCATGCCGATCGGCGCCATGGGAACGGCTGGACGTCAGGTGTTCGAACTCGTGGGCCGCCTACGCACCGAGTTGCAGGTGAATACAACGTGCGGCGCGTCCAACGTCAGCTTCGGGCTCCCGAACCGCCATCACATCACCGGCAACTTCCTCTCGATGGCAATCGGTGCAGGTATGACCTCGGCGATCATGAGCCCGCTCCACGAAGAAGTGAAGAACTGCGTCATGGCCGCCGACGTTTTGAACGGCCACGACGAGAACTGTGCTGCCTGGATCGCTGCGAACCGCGACCCGAACGCTGGCGGAGGCGAGGGCGGAGCGCGTCGTCGAGGAGGACGCCGCCGCCCAAGCGGGGCCAAGTAAGCCCATGACCAACGAGGTAAGGGTCGTCTTTACCCCCTCTGGCCGCCAGGGCGCTGTTGCTCAAGGAACAACAATTCTCGACGCCGCACGCGAACTCGGAGTCGACCTGGACACGGTCTGTGGGGGTCGCGGCATCTGCGGTCGTTGTCAGGTCGTCCCCGAAGTCGGCGAGTTCGCGAAGCACGGCATTACCTCTGGCGCGGACAATATCTCTACCCCCGGTCCAAGCGAAGACGCGGAGTATCGAGGGCGTCGACCGCTGGGCTCAAAACAACACCGGCTCGGCTGTCATGCGTCGATTCTCGGTGACCTCGTGATCGACATACCAGCGGAAAGCCAGGTACACCGACAGGTCGTGCGCAAGCGCCTCGAAGTTGGAGATATCGACGTCGACCCGGTGACGCGTCTCTACTTCACCAAGGTCGTTGCCCAGGAGCTCGACACTCCACGAAGTGAGCTCGATCTGCTCCGTGACTCTCTCGCAGCGGACTGGGAGCTCTCGGGCTTAAGCGCTTCGCTGCCCGTCGTGCAACAGGTTCAGACAGCACTAACGAAGGACCGCGAGATAACCGTTGCCGTGCGTGACTCGACCGACATCGTCGCTGCATGGCCGGGCTTTCACGACACGATCTATGGCGTTGCTGTCGATATTGGATCGACCACGGTTGCGGGCCACCTGCTCGATTTGAGTACCGGCGAGGCGCTGGCGACAAGCGGGCTGATGAACCCGCAGATCAAGTTCGGTGAAGACCTCATGAGCCGGGTCAGCTACGTGA
>CAZMYN010000054.1:0-4783 GCA_964570495.1 uncultured Acidimicrobiales bacterium
GCTGGCTGGCCTATGGCCTGGCCGTGGGCGCCTCGGCGGCCGCCGGCGCGTTCATCATCTCAACGACCTTCGACAATGACGAACTCATCTTTGTTCGTGGTGGGCCGTTCATGATGATGATCGGAGCCGCAGCGCTAGCGGCGCTTGCGAGACGCGCACCAAAGCGTGACCAACGTGTGGCGGTGACCGAACCTGACCCTGCGGTAGAAATCACCGTCGAGGAACTAACCTTCACCACGCCCAACTCCACGCCGGTTAACGAGGCCGTGGACGCAACAAATCCCCCTTACGTGCCGCCGACAAGCATCGACCCACCAGCGAAATCTGTTTCATTCGCGGCGCAAAACACCGAATAGGACAACCATGCGTATCGACGCCATTCCGATTGGAACCAACCCGCCCGACGACATCAACGTCCTCATCGAAGTGTCCGTTGGCGGAGAACCAATCAAATATGAGATGGACAAGGAATCGGGGAGCCTGTTCGTCGACCGCTTCCTCTACACACCAATGCGGTACCCGGGGAACTACGGCTTTGTGCCACACACCCTCAGCGACGACGGCGATCCAATCGATGTTCTGGTCTGCAACACCCGCGTCATCGTTCCAGGAGCGACCATCAACTGTCGCCCGATTGGCGTTCTGGTAATGGAGGACGACGGCGGCGAAGACGAAAAGATCATGGCGGTGCCCTCGACACACGTGACCCGCCGCTACGAGACGGTCGAGTCGTTTGCGGACTTGCCGAAGATCACCTGCGACCAGATCCAGCACTTCTTTGAGCACTACAAGGACCTCGAACCCGACAAGTGGGTCAAGATCAACCACTGGGGCGACGCGGCCGAGGCAAAGAAGCTCATAAGCGAAGCAATCGAGCGCGCCGAGAAGAGTGGCGGGGACTACGGCCGACGAATCGGCGATCGCCGCAAGAGCTGATATCTCAACTCCAGACCTGCCTATGACAGGATGGCGCGATGAGTAGCCCTGCGCATTCGGCTTCGGCCAGCGACGTCCGTGACTGGGATAACTCGCTGAACATGCACCCGTGGGAAACCATGGGCACCACTCCCCCCGACAGACTCATCGCCGCTCGAGCCGACGGCATCTACCTCTATGACCCCGAGGGAAAGCGCTACATCGACGGGCCTGGCGGCATGTGGAACGTGCAGGTCGGGTACGGCAACGAACAGATCGCCAACGCCATGGCCGAGCAAGCCAAGACGCTCGCGTTCAACAGCCCCTGGTACTTTGCCTCGGGCCCAGGCTCCGAGCTCGCGAAGCGGGTGACCGAAATGACCCCCGGTGATTTGAACTGGGCGTTCTTCACGACCGGAGGCTCAGGCGCCGTCGATTCGGCAATCCGGTTCTCGCACTTCTACAACAACATGCGAGGCCGCCCCGACAAGAAGATCACGATCTCTCGGGACAAGGCCTACCACGGGTCGACCTACCTGGCAGCCACGATGTCGGGCAAAGAACGCGACCGCACGTTCATGGACACCGCTACCGAGTTAGTCCGGTTTCTGCCAAACGTTCATCCGCTGCTTCGCCCCGAGGGAATGAGCGTCGCGCAGTGGTGCGACGAGAAGGTGGGCGATTTGGAGACAATGATCGCCGACGTCGGCGCGGACCGCATCGGGTCGTTCATCGCCGAGCCGATCCTCGCGAGCGGCGGCGTCATCATCCCACCCGACGGTTATCACCAGCGCACCCGAGAGCTCTGCGCCAAGCACGACATCCTCTACATCTCCGATGAGGTCGTGACCGCGTTTGGCCGGTTGGGCCACTGGTTCGCATCCGAGGAAGTCTTCGGCATCGTGCCCGACATCATTACGTGTGCAAAGGGCATCACCTCTGGCTATGCGCCGCTCGGCGCAATGATCGTGTCCGACAGGTTGATCGAGGAACTGCGCGCCGACGACCGCGGTGACATTGCCTTCTCTAACGGCTTCACCAACTCGGCACATCCCGTTGCTTGCGCGGCCGCATTGGCGAACTTCGACGTGATGGAAGAGACGGGCCTACTCGAACACGTTCGGTCGGTAGCTCCGCATTTCCAAGCCCGACTGCATGGGCTCGAACGCTTCGACATCGTCGCTGAGGCCCGAGGTGTTGGATTGGTCGGCTGCGTCGAAGGCAACATCGCCCCCGCTGGCGCGAGCGAGGCGGAGCGTCTTGCGATCGACTACCAGTTCGGTTCGCTCGTCGACGCGGCATGTGAATCGAGGGGCTTGATCGTGCGGCCCACGATCAACATGTGTGTCTTCTCGCCACCGCTCATCATCACCACCGAACAGATCGACGAGATGTTCGACATCCTCGAACAGGCTCTAGAAGACGTCACCAGCCAACTGAGCGACAGGCCCCATAACGAGGCTTAGCGGCCGCCGGCGACATCGATGAGGGCTCCGCTCACGTAGCTGGCCTCGTCGCTCGAAAGCCACAGGATCAGGCTCGCCACCTCATCGGGCTCTCCGCCGCGACCCATTGGAATGGCTGCGGACACGCGCTCGACACGATCGGGCTCACCGCCCGATGCGTGGATGTCGGTATTGATGGGGCCGGGGCGCACGCAGTTGACCCGAACTCCGGCATCGCCGAGTTCTTTGGCAAGCCCCACCGTCGCAGAATCGATGGCTCCCTTGGTTGCTGCATAGTCGACGTATTCGAACGGTGAGCCCAACGTCGACGCCTTCGACGACACGTTCACGATCGAACCTCCGACCCCGCCTCGCTTGGTGCTCATCTGACGCGAGGCTTCGCGCATGCACAACAGCGCCCCCGTGACATTGATGTCGACCGTCCAGGCAATTCGCTCGCCGGTGAAGTCGGCGAGCTCACCCTGTTGGCCCAACACGCCAACGTTGTTCACGAAGGCTCGCGGTACTCCCAGCTCAGACGCGCACGTCTCGAAGAGCCCAACCACATCGTCCTCGACGGACACGTCTGCTCGGGCAGTGACTGCCGTGGCGCCGAGTTGCTCGCACCGAGCCTTGACGAGGTCGGCTGCTCCGGGATTGGACAGGTACGAAAAGCACACGTCATAGCCAGCAGTGGCGGCCTGAACAGCGCACGCCGCGCCGATTCCTCGTGAGCCGCCCGTTATCAAGATCACCGGTGCCATGAGCGCAACGTACTAGAGCTCGGGGTACTAGAGCAGCCTCACGGCAAGCGAGACCGCCGACAACGCAAGCAACCCGAGGACGATCCACTCGAAGGCCTGAACCGAGACGCGCTCTCGGAGAATCTTCCCGAGCGGGAACATCAGATACGCAAGTGGAATGAGCAACAGCGCGACCGTTGCGATGTCGGAGCTGAACGAACCCTGCACCGTCAACACGACGAGCTGGACCAGGCCAACAAGCGCAAAGACGCTCGTGATGGCATAGATGTAGGTGTCACGAGCGAGGCCAAGACTGAGAAACCACGGCGTGACGATGGGCCCCGAGATCCCCGCCGCCCCCTGAAATACTCCGCCAACTAGGCCTACTCCTGGCGCCAGCCTCTGGCTCTGCGCATCGCTCATCGAAAGGGAGCGTGGGCTCAGCTTGTTGAAGAGGAACAGCACGATCACGACGATGAGCACGATGCGCAATCCGTTGTTTGGCAGCACAGGCAATAGCGCTGTTCCGATGATCGAACCAACGACTCCGCCAGCAACAAACCGGGGCAACGTTTTGGCTTGGGATCGTTGCTCACGCATCGACCACACCAACTTCGCGTTCAGAAAGAAGTTCGAGGGCGAGACGAGCGCTACGGCTTCGGTCACGTCGATGAACAGAGCCAGCACCGGAATGAGGATGAGTGGATACCCCATGCCCGTCGTGCTTTTGATGATCGCTGCGAGGGCGCTGACCGCCAACACGATAACGATCTGCGAGGTTGTCACGTGCGCTCCGGGCTGATTGTGGCGTCGCTGATGAGCATGGCAGTGAACCGTTCGAGCGCTGGGGTCGGGCGCATGTCGCCACGTTGGGCGAGCACGAGAACTCGTTCGGCAAGCGGCTTGGTCAACGCTGGCTGGAGTGCATGTGGTTCGCCTTCGGCGTCGACCGGCACGAGGACGGTAAGGCCCATCTCGAGTCTGACCATCTCGCGCAGCACCGCGGGTTGCGAGCTCTCCGCGACGACGTCGTAGCTGGCACCTCGCTCGCGCAGGGCGCGTTGAATGAGGCCTCGGGTACGCGACCCTTCCGGGAACCCCACCCACGGACCCCACTGCTCAGGCGTACCGAGCCGATGTCCGGGCGGGGCGTAGATGTTTAAGGGTTCGGCAACGACGGGCCGGATGACGAGACCCTCGACGTCATCTGGCGCGACGCAAATGACGACATCGAGGTCGCCGCGGCGCAGCTGGGAGAGCAGCGTCGACGACGGACTGACGCTCAGGTGCAGCTCAACGTCGCCGTGCAGGCTTCGAAATCGAATGAGGGCGTCGCTGAAGTGGTGAATCGCCGCGGTGTCGATCATCCCCGCACGCACGACGCCCGCCCCGCCAGCCGCGTGGACCGTGCTCCAACGCTCGAGCGAACCGTATGCGTCGAGGATTCGCCGGGCGTGTTGGCCAACGACCACTGCGGATTCAGTCGGAACACGACGGCGACCGTCCTTTGAGAAGAGCTGGACACCGCCGAGACGGCGCTCAAGCTCGGCAATTCCCTGCGAAAAGGCTGAGCTGCTCACGTTGAGAGCATCGGCGGCGTCGGTCCAGGTGCCGTGATCGAGTGCAGCGACCAGATAGCCGAGCTGTGTCGCGCTGGGAACGGACGGGGCACTCATGGAT
>CAZMYN010000054.1:4883-16784 GCA_964570495.1 uncultured Acidimicrobiales bacterium
GCTGTGCGATCGCTTCACCATGCATAAGCATTCCTTACACGATACGGCGTTTAGTTGCAGAACTCCATACTGTTCGCTCTATGACCGAACCACGAACAATCTCTCCCGCAACCGGCAAGCTCGGACTGCTAATGCCCGGCCTCGGCGCCGTGGCCTCGACCGTGATCGCCGGCGTTCTGCACTCACGCAAGACCGGTGAGCCACCAATCGGCTCGGTTGCCGAGATGGCTCACATTCGACTCGGAAGGCGTGAAGACGCTCGGAACCCACTCATTCGTGAGTTCGTTCCCCTCGCCGAACTCGACGACCTCGTCTTTGGCGGTTGGGACCCACTCTCCCCGAACGCCCTCGAAGCCGCCCGCACCGCAGGCGTCATGAAAGAAGCAGACCTCGCTGCAATCTCGGGCGACCTCGAAGGCGTCGTTGCCATGGACGCCGTGTTCAACCAACGCTGGGTCAGCCGCATCGAAGGTGTGCGCGTCAAGTCCGAAACCAACATGTGGGATCAGGCAGCCGCACTCATTGCCGACATCGAACGATTCCGCACCGAGAACAACTGCGACCGTCTGGTGATGGTCTGGTCCGCATCGACCGAAGCCTTCCAAGAGCCGTCGGCTGTCCACGCATCGATCGAAGCGTTCGAACAGGGTTTGAAGGACAACGACGACAACATCGCACCCAGCCAGATCTACGCCTACGCAGCAATCATGAGCGGCGTTCCGTTCGCAAACGGCGCACCGAACCTCACCACCGATGTCGACGCGATCGTCGAATTGGCCGAGCGTGAAGGCGTGCCGATTGCTGGCAAGGACTTCAAGACCGGCCAGACCCTCATGAAGACGCTGATCTCCCCGGGACTCAAGTCCCGCATGCTCGGCATTCGAGGCTGGTACTCGACCAACATTCTGGGCAACCGCGATGGCGAGGTGCTCGACGCTCCGGAGAACTTCCAAACCAAAGAGAACTCAAAGCTCGGCGTCCTCGACACGATCCTGCAACCCGAGGTCTACCCGTCGCTGTACGGCAACATCGACCACAAGGTGCGCATCGACTACTACCCACCTCGTGGTGACGAGAAAGAGGGCTGGGACAACATCGACATCTTTGGTTGGCTCGGATACCCAATGCAGATCAAGATCAACCTGCTTGCCCGTGACTCGATTCTTGCCGCACCGATCGTTCTTGACCTTGCGCTCTTTATGGACCTCGCCGCACGTGCGGGCGAATCTGGAGTGCAGGAATGGCTGAGCTTCTACTTCAAGGCTCCACAGAGCGCATCGGTGAACGACCCTGAGCACGACATCTTCATCCAGCAGACCAAGTTGAAAAACACGCTGCGCGAATGGATGGGCGAAGTGCCCGTCACCCACTCCGAAGCAGGCTAAGTCGGGCGCTCAGCGTTGCTGATTGCAACGCTGAGCGTTCCCTGTTTGGAATATCACCCGGGCTACTGGGTTAGGTCTCACATGGCCCGTATATCTCCACTCCCATCGTCTGAACTCGGGGCGCTCAACGCCCAACTCGAAGCAATGATCGACGCAAGCGGTTACGCACCGAACTCGTTGCCGACCATGGCCCGGGTGCCGGGCCTTGCCGAAGCGTTCGGTGCAATGGCCAAAGCCGTGCTCGGCAATCCCGAGGTGCCCACCGCCCTTCTACAAATGGTCGCCCACATTGCCTCGACGACAGCGGGCTGTCGTTACTGCTCGGCACACACTGCCCACAACGCCGAGAAGCTTGGCGTGTCCGAGGAGAAGCTCGCCGACCTGTGGTTGTGGAAGACGAGCGACCACTTCGATGCGTCGGAGAAGGCTGCGTTGCAGCTGGCGTTCGACGCGGCGTCGGTGCCAAATACCGTGACCGACGAGCAAGTCGATCAACTTCGTGAGCACTTCAGCGATGACCAGATCGCTGGCATTGTTGCGGCGATTTCACTCTTCGGCTTTCTTAACCGTTGGAACGACACGATGGCCACCGACCTCGAAGACAAGCCCAACGACTTCGCGCACGAAGTGCTGTCGGCCCAAGGCTGGGCCTAGTAGGCACAAGCAAACAACTGCACAAGCGAACGGCGGAATTACCGCAGCCAGCTAATGGTGCCTTCGGGGAGGATCTCTCGTAGGCGTGCGTTGCTCTCCTCGAAGACCGGCCCGAACTTTGTGCGAAGTGCAGGGTCGACGGGGTCATATTCGCGCTTGTTGTAGCGCGGATAGTCGACTCCGGTGAGCGGGGGCAGACCTAAGAAGTCGGTGGCAACCCGCACGGTTGCTTCAGGCTCTTCAGAAAGAGCCGCCGAGTCGAGGACCAACACCTGATCGCGACCAAAGAGGTCGAAGTAGCGCTCCAATTGTTCGGCGTACTTACCGCGCGACAGATAGGCGTGGTGAATGTGTGGCTTCGAGGTGTAGGAGTCATCGGCGAGAAGTTTCTGTACTTCGCCGGCAAGACGCTCGTCTTCGGCGTCGAAGGCTTCCTCGATGCTCAAGGTTTCAAAGCCTCGCTTGACCTCATGGTTGTGATGGGAGATCGCACGGTCGAGGGGCTCACGCAACACGGCGATGATCCGCGCCTTGGGGGTGATGTCGTGAATTCGCTTCGGGATGGTCGGGCTGAACAGGTAGTACGGTGCGCCCTCACCTACCGCAGGCTGAGCACCATGGGTCTTGGCCTGTGCCTCGAGCGTCGACACCCGAGGGAAGTTGCCTCGATACCACGAGACCGGCTGGTGGAAGTTCGTGTCGTAGTAGTGGACGCCCTTGGCGCGCCGCGGGCCGTGCACCATCTCGTGGGCGAGCAGGTAGATGAACAGCGAGGTTGTGCCACCGCGCTGGGTCCCAACGACGTAGAAGTTCGGCAGTGCTCGCTCGGAGGGGTCGAGACGCCCGACGTTGCGGTTCATCCAGACGTACACGTCACGAACGGGTTGGGGCAGTGCGGTTGCCTTGCCGAGGGCCTTACGTCCAATCATTTCGCGCTCAACTCTTCAAGGGTCGTCATGACCGTGGCGTGTCGTTCGGTGCCCAATGCCTGGGCTTCGCTGTGTCGGGCGCAGAGCTCATAGAGGTACATCTGCTTCGTGATGTTATGCAGTTCGCTCGGAACACCCATGGCGGTGAGATCATCGTCGGCGTGATCGAGTCCTTCGCCGTACTGGAAGTGGAGGTGGCAGATATCGAATCCGTGCGGAACGCCGATCGTTGCGCGCTCCCAGTCCCAGATGCAGAGCTTGCCGCTCGTGCAGACGCCCATGTTCCACGGTGACCAATCGCCGTGCCACGCCGATGCCTCAACAGCGGAGAACTCCGGCGCTTGTTCGAGTTGTGACAGTTGAGCATGCACGGAATCGAGTTGAGGAGTGGTCATGCGCGACGCAAGGCCTTGCCACCACTCCGAGTCACCGACCGAGTCGTCTGTTGAGTACCGAGATGCGAACTCTCCTGCGATCTTCAGCGGCACATCGGCAAAGTCGAGACCGAGATCCGACTCGAGGTCGAGAGCGCTCATTACCAAGAGCGGGTGGCCGTCGTAGTCACCGGCATAGAGGACGGGCGCGGTCTGGACGTTGGTAAGCGGTTGACCAGCCATAATTTCGAGCCAGCGGGCTTCGTTCGTGACCATCGTGGCGGTGTGGTCTTCGAGCCCGAGCTTGGCTACGGCGAAGAGGCCGCTCTCTCGGTAACACCGGATGACGGGTTTGCGGTTGGGGCGTGGCGGGCCCACCGAAACAGAAATTCGAAGTTCGGTGTCGAGGACGTTGCTCAGGTGTTGGCGAAGCGTCTTGCCCGCCTGTCCAGCGCTGACGTTCCAGGCGCCCTTCTTCTTCGTCATGAGTACGGACGCTCCCCCGACGAGCGAACGGACAGCTCCATTGCTCGTGCGTGAGGAGATCATCCGATCCATCACATCTCGAACGGCGCGTTCCTCTTGGCGATCAACGACGACGCGAGGAGAGGAGGGCTTGGGCAAAACGAGGTACTCCTCGGTCGCCGTGGTCGAGGAGAGATCCCCACCGCTTCCTGCAAGAACCTGCGTCCACCACTGTGTCGAGGCTTCATCCTCGGTCATACAGCTACCGGGTCAACCTGGAGTTCGCGTTGTTTCTGTTCGTCGACACGCTGATCTCGCAAGAGAAGCGCTGCACAGATCAGCATTACCGGCAAAGCGGCGGGCAGGTGGTCGTAGAACATCATGGTTGGAATTGCCGAGGCGACGGTCAGATGCAACAAGAGCTGCTCTTGGTTCTTGATCCCTCGCCCGGTCCGAAATGTCATGCCGATCCAGAACGCGCCGTAGAGAACGACGCCCGGGATTCCCTGGCTAAAGAGGGCCGTCCAGAACTGTCCATGGGTTCCAATCGCGGGACGGTTCGGATTCGGATTTTCGACCGGCGCACCGAAACCGAGCAGTGGCGACTCGGGTACACGTTCAATCACATCGGTGTAGATGTCACCGCGAGCATCGATGGAGTGGGTACTGACGGCTCGCCCGCCGACGACTTCTCCAAGCGGTGAGACAAGAACGAGAGCGCCAGCAAAGACCAAGACAACGACCAAGCGAATGGCCAAGACAAGCTGGCCAGCCGAAGCTCGGCGAATCGCAACGTAAAAGACGCTCGCGACAAGTGCGATCCACAGGCCACGGTTGGCCGAGAGTGCCATAGGGATCAGCGCAACGACCGCAACGACCGGAATCAAGCGTCGGAATCGGGTTGCTCGACCGGCAGCAGCGATGGCGGCGAACGTCGTTGGCACGAGGGTCGCGCCCCATTGGTTCGTAAACGAGAAGGGCATGGACGGACGGTTGATGGCAAAGCCCAAGAAGTCCTGGGTCTGAGCGAACGGCGGACGCACGATGTTGTTCACGAACGAGTTGCTCAAGATGGAGCCGGGCAAGAGCTGAGACATCGGCGTGTTGAAACGAACCTCGCCGAGGATGAGCCCGAGGTAGCCGCCGATGATTGCGGTGAACACGAAAATCGAGGCGAGGGCCGCAAGGACTTTTCCGGTTGGCAGATACTTCTGCGGCATGTTGTACACGTACAAGAACAGGTTCGTTGCACCGATGTAGAGGACCGCGCGGATCGTGAACGAGAGGTACCGGCCAATAGTTGGTTCGAGTGTCAGCGCTGACACGAGCATCCAGCCAACAAACAACAACCAGGTGCCAAAACCACGTGGTACGCGAATTGGCTTGATCAACAAAAGCCCGATGCCAGCAAAGGCTCCAGCGATTGCGAAGGTGAAATGTCCAAGACCAAGCGCCCAAAACAGCGGCAGCAAGGGCACGGTGTAGAAGGGCAAGCCAGGATGGAAGATGCCGGTCAGGGGGTTGCGGCGGCGCGCAAGAGGAGCGGTTTCACGTGACCCCGCTCCGGGAGTCACCGGCGGCGCGGTGACTGCCATTAGACGGAGCTACCGCGCTTTTGAAGCTGCGAGACAACGGTCGCCGAAGGAACACCTGCCGCTACTGCCAAGGCAAGTGCGGCGCGGCCCTCTTTCGGGTTGAGCTTCACGGTCTTCTTGGCGAGTTCGAGTGCACCCTTGCGATCACCGAGGGAGGCCTTTGCGAACGCCATCTGTCCGGTGATTCGTGCAAGTCCGACCGGCTCGGTGTCGAACTCGGGGTACTTGTCGAGGATGTACTGAAGGCCGTCGATCCGCATCTGCCAGCGCTCAGCGTAAAAGGAGGCGGTGTGCCAGCGGACCATCACGAGCGCTGCAGGTACAAGCAGCATGTCGGTCTCGCGGGTTGCACGAAGCAACCATTCGTAGTCTTCGCCGTAACCACCGGGTACGTCTTCGTCGATGAGCCCGATCTTGTCGGTGAGCTCGGCGCGACGCATGAGAAAGGTTGATGGGTGAGCTTCGAACACTCGGCTGCGAAGCAAATCCCGGAACGTAACCCGTGGTTCAGATCGGATTCGTTCGACGTTTTCGCCCTCGTAGCTAACCGTCACGCCCGAACCAACAAAGTGGACGTCGGGGTTGGAATTGAGAAGGTCGACTTGGCGCCGGATCTTGCTCGGCACCCACACATCGTCGTCGTCACAGAAGGCAACAAGGTCGCTGCTCGTGGCGAGCATGCCGGTGTTGCGGGCACCCTGGAGACCTTGGACACGGCTGTTTGGAACAACGGTGACTGGTCGATTTCCGCCGGTTACGACGAGCGAGGTGTCCGGTTCGGTCTGATCGAAGATCACGATCGTCGAGATCAGGCCTTCGTAGTCCTGAGCATCGATCGCCGCGAGAGTCTCGCGGAGAAGCTGGGGACGATCGCGGGTGGCAACGATAGTTGTGACGCTTGGAGCCATCATGATTCCTTGCTGTATCGGTAGCGACCGAGCATCGGCGCTGTCACCTTGCTGACGAGACCACGCATCTTAGGGTCAAGGTCGGTGCGCCACTTGTCGTCTGCGCGCAGCTCGACAGGACGACGATCGAGGCGACGGGGATTCCCGGAAACGGAGTGACCTTCGTCGAGGACGAGCGGCTCTCCATCAAACAGTTCGGCACCGATTTCATCGGCGCCAGCAAAGCTGAAGATCTGGTTCAAGGTGCCTGCCGGGTTTGCAACGAAGTCTTCGTATCGAACTGTCGTGGTTGGAACACCGAGGCGGTCCATGTTCGAGTACGCCCAGTTGAACCACATCCAGCGCAATCCAATGCGACCGGGATGCAGCGTTTCCATCTCGGCGTCCTGGCCCTGGACCTCGGGACGTGAAATGACCTTGGACCACGAGTTCGCAACGCCGCGTGGATCGCGAACGAGGTGAAGAACTCGAAGCTCAACGTCGGGGATCTGCCGAAGGAGAAGCGCCGTCGATACATGCTTTGAGGTATCGACGATGATCGGCTTTCCGGAGACCTCTACGATCGCCCGCAGGATTCGGCTAACGACCGCTCCATATTGCTGGGTGCTCGTCGAGAGGTACTTCGATGCGTTCGGGAACAACAACTTTGGGATGTGTCGAGTTCGGTCGGCACGCTGTTGGAGCATGCGCATGCGCTCGCCCGACACGTGGCGCCACCCGCCGAAGGCAATCTCGCCAACTTTGCTCCAAAAAACGCAGTCGGAGAATCCCTCGCCGCAGCCGCACAGATTATTTTCGTTGACCCCGCGCTCCCACAGGTGAACGAGTTCGCCAATGTTGACCATGTGCGGGTTCTCGTTGAGGAGCTCGGAGAGGATCGTGCTGCCCGAACGGGGCACGGCGCCAATGAACAGCACCGGGATCTTCTCGACTTCAGAGCGGATTGGCACGACGTCGGCAAGTTCTTCGGTGGTCGAGTTGGCACGTGGCCCAAGGAGGTCGACCATCTGATTTTCGAAATTGGCGAGCGACACAGCAGCGTGGCCGTCGTCGGTGGCAACCTCGGGGGCGCCTCGTTCGACAGCGCGGTCGAGCAGTCGGAAGAACTCGTCCTTTGTTCGTGCCATTTGGATATCGCCGTGGGCGGCGAGGCGCTCACAGAAATCGACCTGATGGTCGTTGACGTGTTCGTCGTAGCGGTGTTCGCGAGGCACGACGATCGGCACGATTCCATTCGAGCGGCACTCGAGGATTGTCGCGGGGCCACCATGGCAGACCACGACCGTTGCGCGCTGGAACTCTTCGACCAGCTGGGTTCGCTGGAGATAGTCGATGCTCTCGACCGACTCGGACTTTGCTGAGGTCCCGCGCTGGATGATCGCCGACTGCACAAGAGGCTCGGTCGCGAGCCACTCGTCAAGCCACCAAACCATCCGATCAAAACGGTGGTAGTCCGTTCCAACGGTTACGAAGAGTCGCTCGATTCCCGGCGCCTGGGGCTTCGAGAGATCGGTTACCTGGGTCACATCAACCTGCCAATTAGCTCCGCCTTCGGGTGGAATACGAGCTGGTCTTCCCATTGCACGAGAAAGCTGCTCGACAGCGGAGCGCAGAGACGAGCGGTGAGCGATGCGTGATCAATTCGGTCGTAGACCTCGATGAACACGGTCTTGACCCCCATGAGGCGACCGAGCAAGAAGAAGGGAAACGCGACAGCTGCACCGGTGCTAATGAGCACGTCGGGGCGTTCGCGACGAAGAACTTTCCAGGCCAAACCAAAGTTACGGATGAGGTTCGGAATGTTTCGGGTGGTGGGATGGTGCGCCCAATCACAACGCTCGGACTCGAGCAGGTCGTGGCTATCGGGCATATCGAAGGTCACCCAGAAGCGATCGTGTTTTTCCCACCAGGGTCGCAAGATGAGCAGGTGAGCAAGGTGGCCGCCAGAGGACCCCACCAAACCAATATTGAGTGGCTCGTCCGCGGAGTCGAACATCTCGGTTACGACATCGGGTGAGCTCATGCGCTCTCCTCAAGGTCATCGACATCGGGAACGATCTCGGCCTCGGTTACGACCTCGAGCTCGGTCATTGCGGTCGGACTTGCTTGAGGTGCCTGAGAAGCCGGGTTCGCGCCAAACATGTGCGCCGACGACGACCCGGTGGTGCTGACGCCTTCGCCGGCGTTGTTTCCGGGTACACCGGTTGGAATGGTGACCGAACCAACGTCACCAAATCCGCTCGGAAGCAGGCTGAGACGGCTGTTCCGGTTGAAGATCGAGCCGGCGATATCAGCCTGGACGTTGAGAAGTTGGATGCGCAGCTCGCTGAGCTCGCTGCGGCGAGTACGACCGGCCGCAGCAACGATGTACACCGCATCGACGACGGCGGCGATCTGGAGGCCATCAGCGTGGGTGAGCGCTGGCGGCGTGTCGAAGATGACGACCATGCTGCGTTCCTGGGCCACCGCGAGCAGGGCCGAGAGGCCGTTGTTCGACAGCGGAGTCGGAGCTCCGACGCCCGACGGCATGACCGTAATGCCGAGGCGTTGGGGTGCTGCGGCGAGTGCTTGGCGCGCTGCGTCGAGATCGCAGCTTGAACGCATGTAATCGTTGAGGCCGGGCTCGAGGGCAAGGCCGAACAGTTGGTCGACGGCTTCGTTGCGGCGGTCCGCAGCGACCAAGAGCACACCGCGACCCGTTTGCGAAATGGCGATGGCGAGGTTGACGGCTGCGGTCGTGCGACCTTCGCCCTCGGTTGCACCGGTGATTGCGAGCGAGTCGACGACGTAACCGTTGCGAGGCGCAAGTGCGGCTGCTGCCAGACGTCGGAATGCTTCGGCCCCTCCGGATTCAGAATTGACCGCCGTGACAAGCGCTGGGCTTCCTTCGGTGATTCGAGGGATGTCGCCGAGGACGGGTACTCCGAGGTCGAATTCGGTTTCTTCTGGGTTCGAGACTCGGCGATCGAGACGATCGGTGAAGACTGCGGCGAGAGCACCCATCAAGAGGCCGATCAAGATTCCAGCGACGACCGCGAATAGGCGTGGCACACCGGATGCGTCGGCGACCGGTGTCGACACGGTTCCAAGAATCGATCCAACGTCGATTGGCGAGCTTATGAGCTCTTGGACTTGGGCACGGACGTCGAGGCGCTCGGGCTCGATCCTGCGAAGCCGAATCTCGGCCAACGTGAAGTCGACCGAGTCGGGGTCGGCGGTCTGAAGAATTGTTTCCTCGGTACGGATGCGAAGGTCGAGGTCTGCGAGCTGGCTCTCAAGCTGAGCAAGGGTCGAGTCACGAATACCTTCGGCCCGTTCGAACCGGTCGGCGAGGTAGATCGTGGCCGAACGTTCGACGAGGTAGGAGGCCCGTTCGGGGCTTGTGGCTCGGTACTGGAAGTCGAGGATCTGAGTGTTGCAGTCGTTCGAGATGACGATCGCGCCGGTGTCGAGGCAGGCGGTAACGAGAAGGTTCTCGGTCCATGCTTCGAGGGTGACGTCGAATTCGCCACCGGTAACCACTTCGTCGCCAAGAGACTTTGCGACGATGGCCTCGGTCTCTTCGACGATTGGGTCGAGGGGTCGTCCCACATCACCGAGGCTCGGTACCAAACGCACCGTGGCCTGCGACTCAAAGAAGTTACGTTGAGCGGGTAGCAAGAAGATCGCCAACAGCACTCCAGCCAGCACGGCAAGAGCGACCATCCACCAGCTTCGGCGCAGTATGCGTCCGTAGTGCCCGAGTTCTAGTTCGTCTTCGTTCATATTCAGGGTCCCGTCCACGCGGCAATGAGGGCTACTGCTTGAATCGGCAGTGATCGTTCGATCTTGAAGTGTTATACCGCTCTTAGTGCGCCCTAATACTGACGCCTCAGGGCGGTGGAAAGTCGCGCCTTACGAACTTCCAGCCGCCATCTTGTACCCGATCCTACTCATGGGTAAGGACAACGTGCCGAAAGTTCATATTCGCGGCACAGACAGTGAGCCGAGGCTCTCCGAGCGCGACAATTCCGGGCCTATTTGGCTCGGATTCGAGCCCTGGAAGAATCAGGCTTTGTCGCCGAGGAGGCCGACCGCATCGCTGCGGTTCGCCAACCAATCGGCAAGATCTTCATCTTCGTCCGCTGAGCTGTAGAACTCCATCGGTGTGTAGTCGGGCGCATGTGGCTCGACTCGGCGGTACTCGGGGATGCCGGTACCCGCTGGGATCAGCTTGCCGATGATGATGTTCTCCTTGAGGCCGATGAGGCTGTCGCTCTTGGATTCGATTGCGGCCTCGGTGAGGACACGGGTCGTTTCCTGGAACGATGCAGCCGACAACCACGAGTCGGTCGAAAGCGATGCCTTGGTAATACCCATCAGCAATGGGCGACCCTCAGCAGGGCGCTTGCCTTCCTGAACGAGTTGACGGTTTGCGTCGGCGTACACCTTGTTGTCGACGTTCTCGCCAGGCAAGAAGTCCGAGTCACCAGGCTCTGAAACCGCAATGCGGCGGGTCATCTGTCGCACGATGAGCTCGATGTGCTTGTCGATCGATACACCCTGATCGCGGTACACCTTCTGAACTTCCTCGACGAGGTAGCGCTGGGTCTCGCGGACACCCTTGATGTCCATGAGTTCCTTCGGGTCACGTGGACCCTCAACGATTGCGTCACCGGCGGTGATCTCGTCACCGTCGTTGACCTCGAGGCGAGCAAGCGAAGGAACCGTGTAGACGTCTTCGGTGCCGTCGTCGCCAATGATGAGGATCGTGCGGCCCTTGCCGTCGTCTTCACCAACACGAACAATTCCAGAGGTTGCAGCAAGGGTGGCCTTGCCCTTCGGCGAACGAGCTTCGAAGAGCTCGACCACTCGGGGCAGACCGCCAGCGATATCGCCACCGCCCGCAACACCACCGGTGTGGAAGGTGCGCATGGTCAGCTGCGTGCCAGGCTCGCCAATCGACTGAGCAGCGATAACACCGACTGCCTCACCAGGTTCGATTGTCTTGCCGGTCGCAAGCGACGTGCCGTAGCAGTGCGCCGAAACGCCACGATCGGACTCGTCGGTGAGCGGCGAAAGCACTCGGACACGATCGATTGATTCATCGTCGCGAATCGCGACCATCATCTCTTCGGTGACCTCAGTGCCAGCCGGAAGCTTGGTGCCATCGGCCAACTTGAGATCATCGGCGAGAACACGGCTGAGCAGACGAGTCTCGAGGTACGTGCGCTTGCCAGCTGAATCGGGCATGACATCTTCGAGCCAAATTCCGCGGACGGTGCCACCGGCAGCGAACGGATCTTCGACGTTGACGATGAGTTCCTGAGCAACGTCGACGAGTCGACGGGTCAGATATCCCGAGTCAGCGGTACGAAGTGCCGTATCGACGAGGCCCTTACGAGCACCCGGCGTTGCAATGTAGTACTCGAGCATCGCGAGACCCTCGCGGAAGTTGCTCTTGATCGGACGTGGAATCATGTCGCCACGAGGGTTCGCAACAAGACCACGCATACCCGCGATCTGGCGAACCTGCATCATGTTTCCTCGAGCGCCAGAGGTAACCATCATGTCGATCGGGTTGAAGTGTTCGGCCTTGAGGCCCTTCTCCA
>CAZMYN010000055.1:0-13012 GCA_964570495.1 uncultured Acidimicrobiales bacterium
GTATGTGGTCAATTACAACTCCGACACGCTCTCCAAGATCCTCACCGCTTCATTCGAAGAGGTGCAGGAGTTGCAAGTAGCAGACAAGCCAATCGGTATCACCGTCGACGAATCCACGTCGGATGTCTGGGTGAGCGCGTACTCGGGCGTGCTTCAGATTTTCCAAGATCAATAGCCGAAGCGACCAGCGCCCCGTATTGCCCTTAGCGGTCGTGGTGAGCGCGGTAGCGCTCGATCAGCGCATTCGTCGAGCTGTCGTGCGTCAACTCCGCTGACCCATTCTCGAGTTCGGGGATGATGGCCGTGGCGAGCACCTTGCCGAGCTCGACGCCCCATTGATCGAAGCTGTTGACGCCCCAGATGACACCTTGGGTGAAGGTGCGGTGCTCATAGAGCGCAATTAGCTGACCCAGAACGAATGGTGTGAGCCGCTCGGCCATCAGCATCGTGCTTGGACGGTTGCCGGGGAAGCTCTTGTGGGTGACGAGCGCTTCGTCGACGCCCTCGGAGCGAACTTCGTCTCCGGTCTTGCCAAAGGCGAGTGCCTCGGCTTGGGCAAAGAGGTTCGCGATGAGCGCATCGTGATGATCGACTTCGGGGAAGTCGGGCTCGTAGAAGCCAATGAAATCCGCTGGCACGGGCGTGGTGCCCTGATGGATGAGTTGGTAGAAGGCGTGCTGTCCGTTCGTGCCGGGCTCGCCCCACACGACCGCTCCGGTGTTGTAGCTGGTTGGTTCGCCCTCGAGCGTGGTCTGCTTGCCGTTGCTCTCCATGTCGAGCTGTTGAAGGTACGCAGGGAACCGATCGAGCAGCTGGGAGTAGGGGAGCACCGCAAGGGTGGGCCAGTCGAAGAAGTTTCGATACAGCACCCCGATCAGGCCCATCATGGCGGGCAGGTTTTCGGCGAGTGGGGCGGTACGAAAGTGCACGTCCATCGCGTGGAAGCCCGACAACATGTCGGCAAAGCTTTCGGGCCCGACAGCGATCATCACGGCGAGCCCGATGGCTGCATCCATCGAGTAGCGGCCGCCGACCCAGTCCCAGAATTCGAACATGTTGGCCGTGTCGATGCCGAAGTCGGACACGCCCTCGGCGTTTGTCGACAGTGCAACGAAGTGCTTGGCGATTGCTGACTCGTCGCCACCGAGACCGTCGAGGAGCCACGCCCTCGCGCTCTTGGCGTTCGACAGCGTCTCGAGCGTCGTGAACGTCTTCGACGCAACGATAAATAGCGTCGATGCCGGGTCGATCCCCTTCAGGGCCTGGACGAGGTGGGTTCCGTCGACGTTGGAGACGAAGCGGCACTCAATTGTCTCGTGGCGCGAGGCTTCGAGTGCCCGGTAGGCCATGTATGGGCCGAGGTCCGAGCCGCCAATGCCGATATTGATGACAGTCTTGATCCGTTCGCCGGTGTGGCCAGTCCACTCACCTGAGCGCACTCGGCTGGCGAAATCGCCCATATGGTCGAGGACTCCGTGTACGTCGCCCACCACATCTTGGCCGTCGACGCTGAGTTCAGAGCCCTTGGGAAGCCGCAGTGCGGTGTGAAGGACTGCTCGGTCCTCGGTCGAGTTGATGTGTTCGCCGCTGAACATCGACTCGATCCGGTCGGGCAGCCCGGCAGCGTTCGCTAACGCAACGAGAGCGTCGACCGTCGAGCCTTCGATGAGATGTTTCGACAGGTCGGCGTGAAGCCCATCGACCTCGATCGACAAGTTCGCACCGCGAGCCGGGTCGGCCGCGAATCGTTCTCGGAGAGTCCGCCCAAGCTGTGTCTTGGCTTCGGTCTCAAGCGCTGCCCACTCATCGGTCTTATCGATCATTACTTGCTCCTGATAGTTCTTTTCTTGGGTTACTAATTATCAGCTGTTGCGGCGCTGTACCGCTTTGGACATCGCGCGTTCGGCTTCGCGGTCGGCGTCACGGCGGGCAATGTCTTGGCGGCGGTCGTATTCCTTCTTGCCTTTACCAATGCCAATTTCGACCTTGGCTCGGCCACCAATGAAATAGATCGACAACGCGATGATCGCGACTCGTTCGCGTTGGACTTTGGCATCGATCCGGTCGATCTCGTTGCGATGCAACAGGAGCTTGCGATGCCGGTCCGGGACGTGACCAAACGATGCCGACCCGGTCGAGGAGTAGGGGGAAATGTTGAGTCCGAGGAGCCAGAGTTCACCGTCGTCGATTCGACCGTAGGCCTCACCCATCTGAACCTGGGACTCGCGTAGCGACTTCACTTCCGAGCCGCGCAGCACCATTCCGCACTCGTAGACGTCGACGATGTCGAAGTCACGACGGGCGCGCCGGTTCGTGGCCACGATTTTCTTGTCGAGCCCGGTGATGCCCGGCTTTTTCTTGCCGTGTTTGGCGCGCTTGTTGGATTTCTTGGTTGCCACGGCTTGAGCGTAACCACACCAGGAGCCCGATGGGCCTACGCTTGGGGCGTGGATGACCGTCCGATCGGCGTTTTCGATAGCGGCTTCGGTGGGTTGACCGTTGCTCGTGCGCTGATCGACCTGTTGCCAGACGAGCAGCTGATCTACATCGGCGACACCGCCCGCTATCCCTACGGCAACAAGCCAGCCGAGGATGTGCGGGCATTTAGCCACGAGATTGCACGCTGGTTCATCGACGAACACGACGTGAAATTGATCATCGTTGCGTGCAACACGGCGTCGGCCGCGGCGCTTACCGATCTTCAGGAAACCTACGACACCCCAATCGTCGGGGTTATCGACGCCGGGGTTGCATCACTACTCACGGCTAGCCGCTCGAATCATGTCGGCGTCATTGGAACCGTCGGCACGATCAGTAGCGGCGCATATCAGTCAGCGGTTGCCGACGTCGACGAGAACGTTCGCTTGACGTGTGCGGCATGTCCCGGTTTTGTCGAATTTGTTGAGCGCGGCGAACTCAACACCGACCAAGTCCGGGTGCTGGCACAGCGACTGCTGTCACCGATCGTCGATGCGAAGGTCGACGCGCTTTTGCTTGGTTGTACGCACTACCCCTTCCTTGCTCGGGCCATCGGCAATGTCGTTGGACGAGAGGTCGTCTTGGTTTCGTCGGCCGATGAAACCGCCTTCGAGGTGCGCTCGATGCTGGTCAACTCCGAGCTCTCCCGCACTGGTGAACCAGTGGCGCCGGTCTTCTTGTCGTCGGGAGACGTCGACGAGTTCGCCCGAATTGGCCGAATGCTCCTTGGGCCTGAGCTGGGCGACGTTGGGCGCTGGGAGCCTTGATGGCGAATCCGAACAATCTCCGGCTGACCGTCATTGGATGTTCCGGGACGTATAGCTCGCCGGACTCTGCGTGTTCTGCGTATCTGGTTCAGACCGACACGACGTCGGTGTTGCTCGACGCCGGCCCCGGTTCGAGCATCGAGCTTCAACGTCAACTGCCGCTCGCCAACCTCGACGCGATGGTCATCAGCCACGAACACCCCGATCATTGGACCGAACTCCCGTCGCTCTATCACGCCTACCGCTGGGGTCTTGACGATTCGAAGATCCCGGTGTTTGGAACAGCGGGTACGAAAGTCCGGCTCGACGGTGCGTCCGCGAAGGCCACTCGCGAAACCTTCGAGTGGACGACCATCGATCAAACTTCGAGACTGACGATCGGCGACCTGAACTTTTCGTTCTCCGAGACCGACCACCCCGTCGAGACGCTCGCGATACGCGTCGAATCGGGTGGGGTAGCGGTTGGCTATTCAGCCGACACGGGCCCGGATTGGTCACCAGCGGCGTTCGACGGGCCTGTGGACCTAATGCTCTACGAGACAACGCTGCCCGTCGAGCTCGAAGACCAGGAGATTCCCCATGTTTCGGGGCGTCAAGCAGCCGAGCGTGCTGCCGAGGCGGGTGTGGGTCGCCTCGTCATCACGCATATTCCGCCTGGTTGGGACCCCGCTGAACGTCTTGTTGCCGCAGACGCTGCATTTGCCGGGCCGATTGAACTTGCCGAACCAGGGCGAACGTTCACGATCTGAGCCTGTCACCGAATCGTAATATTTCTTGGGAACCGAATCCCAAGAGCCGACGTAGAAGATGCATGGCTTCTACAACGCAAACCCAAAAAACTTCCCGGATAACGGCGGCACAACGATTGTTGGCACTGCTCGTGGTCCTTGTCCTAACCGCAACCGCCTGTGGCGCAACCGCAAGCGACCTCGCTGACACGGCGTCTGATGCAGCGGGCGACGCTGCTGACGCAGTCACCGGCGACGACGCCGAGGAGAGCTTCGTCGAGAGCTTCGATGAAGAGGAGGCAATGGAAGACGAAGAGGAGGCAATGGCAATGGAAGACGACGAGGAGGCAATGGAAGACGACGACTCTGGTTCTGTTGTTGGGATCCCGGAGAGCGACCGCACGCCGGTGGATGCAGCCCCAGACGAACCCGCAGACGCTGCCTCAGAGCGGGCTGAGGACGCAATCGATGATGGCACCGGCCTGTTCGGCACGGTCGAGCCCGAAGAAGAAGACGAGATCATCGAACCTGCTCAAAACGCAGATCCTCGCTTCACCGACTACGGCATCCGTACCTTCGTCGATACCAGCGCCGACCCACTGTCAACCTTCTCGCTCGACGTCGACACCGGCAGCTACACCATTGGCCGCCGCTTCATCGACGAGGGCAGTCTTCCTCCTCGTGAGTCGGTACGAGTCGAAGAGTACGTGAACTCCTTTGACTACAACTATGACGCTCCTCGAAACGGTCTCGATGTCCAGGTCGACGGTGGCCCGTCACCGTTCAACGACGACACCTGGCTCGTTCGTGTCGGTGTCCAGGCTGAAGTCATCGAAGATGGCGACCGCCAGCCAGTTTCGTTGACCTTCGTGGTCGACACGTCCGGTTCGATGGACCGTCCCGACCGTCTCGGCCTCGTTCGTGAGTCGCTTTCGATTCTCGTCGAAGAGCTCGAGCGTGACGACACCGTTGCGATCGTGACCTACGCAGGCGATTCAGAGATCATCCTTGAACCAACCGAGGTTCGCAATCGTGACGAGATCCTCGATGCGATCCAGGACCTTCGCACCGGTGGCTCGACCAACCTTCAGGCTGGCCTTGACGCTGGTTATGACCTTGCTCGTGAAGCGTTCCGTGAAGACGGCGTCAACCGAGTGATCGTTGCTTCTGATGGTCTCGCAAACGCTGGCATCACCAATGCCGACCAGCTGGCCGAGCGCCTGCGTCGTGATGCTGACGACGGCATTGGCCTGGTAACTGTTGGCTATGGCCTCCAGGGCTTCAACGACACCACGATGGAACAGCTCGCTGATCAAGGCGACGGATTCTTCGCCTATGTCGACACCATCGACGAGGCAGAGCGCCTCTTCCGTGATGAGCTCACCTCGACGCTGATTACCGCTGCGATCGACGCCAAGATCCAGGTTGAATGGGACGACCAAGTCGTCGACGAGTACCGCCTGATTGGCTATGAGAACCGTGGAGTCCGCGACCGTGACTTCCGCAACGACGAAGTAGACGCTGGCGAGCTTGGTGCAGGCCACCAGGCAACCGCTCTCTACGAGATCGTCCTCGACCGTGACGTGAACATCAACGACCGTGCTCAGCTCGGCGTGGTCTTCCTTCGCTGGCAAGACCCAGAGACCGGCGAGGTCGAAGAGATCGATCAGGACATCGACATGCGAGACATCGAAGCTCGCTGGACATCGACCCCGGCCGATTTCCAGCAGGCAACCGTTGTTGCCTCGTTTGCCGAGCTGCTCCGTGACAACCCGTACGCCGACAACGTTGACTTCGAGGCACTCGTTGCCGAAGCCGACTCGCTGGCCCGTGACATCGACACCGACCAGTTCGATGCCTTCGCCGACGTCGTCGAGCAAGCCGAGCGCCTCTGGAATTAGGGGGGAGTGCCTGGCACCTTTCACTCCATTAGGTGCCAGGCACTCAAATACAGAATTCGTTGTAGTTCGGTGCCCGTCCCAGCTCCCGGGGCGGGCATCGCCGCGTTTTGGTGCCAGGCACCATCGGGGACATAACCGATCGGACATCGTTGATTTTGCGGGTGTCGGAAGGCTGGCAACGGGACTCCGGCAGCGAATTTGGCGGAAAAGTGGCCTGGCACCAAACAGGCCATTTGGTGCCAGGCACCATAAATAACCAAATCGGGGAGCTGGCCGGTAGATTCGGCGCCATGAGTCGCCCTGATGGTCGTGCAAACGACGAGCTACGTCCGCTTTCTTTCCACCGAGACTTCGTCGATACCTGCGCTGGTTCGGCACTGGTTTCGTTTGGTCGGACCCGAGTCCTGTGCACTGCATCGGTTTCTGATGATGTGCCGCGTTGGATGCGCGATACCGGCAAGGGTTGGGTGACCGCTGAGTACTCGATGCTCCCCGGATCGAGCCCTGAACGAATCCGTCGACGCGTTTCGGGACGCAGCCAAGAGATCCAACGCCTTATTGGGCGGTCGCTTCGAGCGGTCGTTGATATGAAGGTGCTGGGCGAACGCGAGATCACGATCGACTGCGACGTGCTCCAAGCCGACGGCGGAACCCGTACCGCGTCGATCACCGGCGGATACGTAGCCCTTCACGACGCCATCACCCGTCTGATGCAAGCAGGCGAACTGGCCGAGAACCCACTACGCACCGAGTGTGCTGCCATCTCTGTGGGCATTGTCGAGGGCGTACCCGTGCTCGACCTGCCCTATATCGAGGACTCAAACGCAGGGGTCGACATGAACGTCGTCATGGACGGCGACGGCAACTTCATCGAAATCCAAGGCACCGCCGAAGGCGCGGTGTTTGGGCGTGATCGCCTCGACGACATGCTCGACCTCGCCGCTGGCGGTATCGCCACGATCACCGAGGCGCAGCGCGGGCTGCTCTCCACGCCACCCGCCCAACTCCCTGACCGGTAGTCAATGAGTAACGATCTGCCACGAGTGGTCATGGCGAGCGCGAATCCAGACAAGGTGGCCGAGATTTCGTTGCTCATGTCCGACGTTGCCGCAATTGAGCCGCGCCCGCCCGAAATTCCCGATGTCGTCGAGGACGCCGACACCCTCGAAGGGAACGCTCGCCTGAAAGCCCGGGCGATCTGCGAAGCCACCGGGTTGCCGGCGATTGCTGACGACACCGGTCTCGAAATCGATCACCTCGACGGCGCGCCTGGGGTCTACACGGCCCGCTTTGCCGGCGAGAATGCAACGTACGCCGACAATGTCGCCAAGACCCTCGCCGTATTGAAGGGTGTGCCTGCGGCGGATCGATCGGCGAAGTTCCGTACGGTTGCGCTGCTCGCGTACCCCGATGGCTCTGAGCTCGTGGCTCATGGGGTCGTCGAAGGCCACATTGCAACGGCTCCTGCTGGTGACGGGGGATTTGGCTATGACCCCATCTTCATTCCAGTCGATGCACGCAATCAGACCTTCGCCGAGATGAACCCTGACGCAAAGCACGCAATCAGTCATCGCGGCCGAGCGTTTCGAGCGCTCAAAGACCTGTTGTCCTAACGCTCTGCCTTGACGAGTCCTAAGGTCGCTGATCTGACAGGTCGATACCTTCTGTCATGAGCAACGGCGAAGTGCTCGCACGTAGTGCTGCGGGCCAAACCAAAAGGGAACGACTGCGTAGCCGGGCTGGCGAGGGTGCCAGTCGGCGATACGGCAAACGAGCCTTTCGACTCTCGTGGTTGACGTTCGCCGCTGGCGTAGCGTCGCTCATCGTCGTAACCACTGTTCTCGGCGACGACGGGAATTTTCAAGGCGGGTCAGCGCTGTTGCTCGTGCTCGTCTTGCTCGCGACGATCATTTCGTTTCTCGTAGGCGCGGTCGTGACCGCCTACAGGGTGGTTGGGCGCGTTCTTGAATGGCGCCTCGAGAGGGAACGTCGCAAAGACGGCCCCCAAGATTCGGTCGCGTCGGCGGTTCTCCACTCGGGGACATTGTTCCCGCTGGCGATCCTCGTGTTCCTATGGATCGTCTTCGTTATCGTCGCCAGCGCGGTTCTCGGGTCGGTTGGATATATCGGAAGTGGTGTCGGTGGATTTGTTCTCTTGCTCGTGGCAACGCACTTTCTCAACCTGTTAAATCAACGCGTCGAGGTCAAGCCACACGAGGTTCGGCTGCGAACCATGAGAGGACGTCGAACGCTTCCGGCATCGTCGGTTACCAACGTCGAGCTCGTGGAGACTTCGTTAAACAATCCATGGCCACGACAGCTCGTCGTACATCGAGACGACGGGCTGCCGGTGTACCTGCGCGGCAACTTCGTGAAGGACCTCGATAGAGCTGAACAGTTCGTCGAGCAGGCGCGGCAGATCCTTCAGCTCGACGAAAGCTCACGCAAACCGCAGGACGGCGCCCTATAGCTGAGAGGGGCTAGGTCATCTCGTCGTCCAGTGCGGTACTTTTTCTCCATGAGCAACGAAGCTGCGAACCAAGCACGGACGCGTCGTTTGCGTTCTTCGGGTCGCTCGAAGGCTCCTCGCCGATATGCCAAGAGGGTGTTCCGGATCTCGTGGCTCACGTTCATCGTGAGCTTCATTTTGTTCGGTGTGGGCAGTACGGATGAAGCTGCTGAGGGAGTACGAGCGGTCCTGCTCATCCTGGTTCTTTTTGTCCTGCTGGTTTCGCTTTGCGTCGCCGTGCTCGTGACCTTCTATCGGGCGATTAATGCGTTTCTCGAAGCGAACGAGCCCCAAGAAAGCAGCGACGCCCCGCAAGATTTGATGCCATCGGCGGTTCTCCACTCTGGATCGGTTGTTCCGCTGGTCGCCCTTTCGCTCATGTGGGTACTCTTCATAATCTTCGCCAGCGCACTTCTAGGGCTGGCTGGCTTTGTCATCAGCAGCGTTAGCGGGTTGGTGCTTATCTTGGTGGCGACGTACCTGCTCAACGTGATGGACCAACGCGTCCACGTCGAATCTCATCAGGTGCGAATGTGGACCTTGCGTGGACGACGAACGATTTCGGCATCAGCGGTTACCGATGTCGAGTTCCTTGAGCCAAACCTGACGGGTCATGGCCGGCGGTTGGTGTTTCACCGCAAGAACGCCAAGCCAGTCCACCTCCAGGGCAACTTCGTGTCCGACCCCATCCGTGCGAGAGAGTTCGTCGAGCAGTCGCGGCAGATCCTTCGGCTCGACGAAGCTCGCGGCGAAGCGCCACGCGACCAGATTCGCTAGACCGGGTCAGGAACTCCAGCGTTTGCCCAGGAACTGCACAAACTCGGTTGGGTCGATGGGCTTGGAGAAGAGATAGCCCTGCACATGGTCACAGCCGAGCGCAGCGAGCTGTTCGAGTTGGTCTGCGGTCTCGACTCCCTCGGCGACCACGGTGAGACTCAGCCCGTGCGCGAGCGCAATCGTTGCCCGGACGATGGCCGAGTCGTTCTCGTCGGTACCGAGCCCGTTCACGAAGCTTCGGTCGATCTTCAAGAAGCTGATCGGGAAGCGCTTCAGATACGCGAGCGAAGAGAAGCCCGTGCCGAAATCGTCGAGGCCGATCCGGATTCCGAGATTTCGAAGCTCTTGTAGTGACGCCTCGGTGGTGGGATTGCCTTCGATCAGTGCGCTTTCGGTGAGCTCGATAGCTAGCTGGCTTGGGGCCAGCCCGACCGTTTCGAGTTCGAGGCGCAGGTTCTCGACGTAATTCCTGTCGGTCAGCTGACGTGCCGACACGTTCACCGCAATCGAGAGAGGGTCTTGGCCGGGAACGGCCATGTGGCTCCACTCGGCGGTCTGGCGGACGGCCTTGACCAAGACCTGATGACCGAGCGTTGCGATGAGTCCGGAGTCTTCTGCGACATCGATGAACTCGCCCGGCATAACGAGCGTTCCGTCTTCGTTGCGGATGCGAACCAAGGCTTCGGAGCCGACGAGCTTGCCGTCGGCGGCACCAAGAACGGGCTGGTAGTGGACAACGAGATTGTCTTGTTCGATTGCACGGCGGAGCTTGTTCTCGACCTCGAGGCGTCGAACAGCTTGATCGCGGAGGTGATCGTCGAACACGACCGCAAGGTCGCGACCCTTGTCCTTCGCCCGACGCAGCGCCGTGTCGGCATCGCGCAGCAGATCGTCGGGACGCTCGTGCCCTTCGGCGATTGCTATGCCGATCGAAGTCGTGATGACCGTGCTCTCCTCGCCAATGCGAACCGGTTGGGTCAGGGCCTTCCGGAGGCGTCGCGCAGCAACCACTGCATCGCCGCGCCGGATCATGTCGGAAATGACTACGGCGAATTCGTCGCCACCGAGTCGCGCAACGACGTCGCCGGGGCGAATCACGCCTTCGATACGACTTGCGACTTCGTTGAGTAGATCGTCGCCGGCCTGGTGGCCGAGCGACTCGTTGACGACGTTGAAGCGGTCGAGGTCGAGAAATAACAGGCCGACCAAGAGGCGTCGTTCGCGTGCCCGGCGGAGCATGTCGCCCATTCGCTCGACCAACAGCGCACGATTCGGCAACCCGGTCAGATCGTCGTGATAGGCCTGGACTTCGAGCTGTTCGGTTGCGACGATCCGGTCGGTCACGTCGGTCGCGTTCAACACAATGCCCTCGACGGCAGGGTTATCGAGCAGGTTGTTGGCGGTCACATCGAGGTTGCGATAGGAGCCGTCGCCGTGCGCGATCCGCAGCGATGCGCGAACCGGATGTGGCCCGTCACTCGACGCGTGTTCGAGTACCTCGGAGGCAAGCGCGTAGGCGTCTTCGAGATCGTCGGGGTGAACAAGCTCGACCACATCGACGCCGTGCAGACTGTGGGGTTGCTGGGCGAGGACCCGTTCGACGGCGGGGGAGGCGTAGGTGACCGTTCCATTGGCCCGGACCAAAATGAGCAGGTCGGTCGCGTTCTCGACCAGTGCGTTCATCCGAATCTCTGACTCGGCAATGCTGGCCTGGGCGGCGCGAAGCTCGCTGAGGTCACGGGCCACGAGCGATATTGCCTCGTGATACCCCGCGTCGTTCTCGTGGGCGACCAGCGTTGCCGAAACAGGAACGATGTGGTCCGTTTGGGTTGTCAGCAGGAGATCGCCTCGCCAGCTCCCGGTTTCGGCAACCGAAGGCAAGCCGAGCTGGTTTATCTCGTAGAGCGAACCCGAATCGAGCAAGGACTCGATCGGCAGCGGAACGTCGGGAAAGCCGATTACCTCGTTCATTGCATCGTTGATCCATACCGCCGATTGGCCATCGGGGTTGAGGATGCAGACAAGGTCCTTTGTGGCTTCGAGAACGCGAGAGAGTTCCTCGGCTCGACGAGCAGCATCGATATCTGCGGTGCTGTCCTCGAAGGTCAGTAGCGAGGCTCCGCGCTGATCGAGCGGCGTCGTCGAGACATCGAGCCAGCGGTAGTCGCCGCCGGTGGTAATGACGCGCAGCCTGCCCCGGATGCCTTCGCCCGTCTGAGCTGCGCTGAGCAGGGCATCGAGAAACTCGTCGCGGCCATCGGTATCGACCCGGGCGAGCCATCCCTCGCCGATAGCTTCAGTGGTCGGTTGCCCGGTGATCTCGGCCCAGCGTTCGTTTACGTCGGTCAGCGTCGTGCTTCCGATGAGACGACCCATTCCTTGAGGACTGCGCGAGATCAGGTCTCGGATTTGGCGAGCCTGATCGTGTGCGGCAGACGTTGCGACCATCGCCAACACGACCTGGCCGTGCGGGGTTTCTTGTGGCCAGCACTGAAGATCGAGACCGCGCAAGACCCCCGATGTTTGGAACTGGAACGAGCGCCGGACCGTCGCGCCCTGGCTTGCTTGGCGAAGGGTGTCGTCGAGCAACAACGCCTCGCCAGAGTCGGCCAACAGGTCGACGAGCGAGCGACCAGCCAACGATTCGATGGTCTGGCCAAGAACTTCCAAGCCCACCTGGTTCGCCGAACGAATCCGATGGTCGTCGTCGATGACGACAAGCCCGAACGGCACGCTGTCTAGCAGGGCTGCGACAGGATCATCGACGCGTTGCGTGGCGCCTTCGGTATCGCTAGTGCTGTGCGTGTGAGGATCTGTCATGGCTTGATGGTTTGGTTTGTGCGGACGGGGGGAATCGAACCCCCAAGCCCTTTCGGGCACCAGGACCTAAACCTGGCGCGTCTGCCAGTTCCGCCACGTCCGCGGGGTTCTCGAAGACTACAACCCGGTATGGGAATCCGTGAAGACCGCCTCATGTTTGCAATTCACAGAGAAGCACCTCGCGGCCGATAGAGAGAGCTAACCTCAAAGCGCTGCGCCGATCAGAAATATCTGCGCCCGAGCAGCGTTGATAGATCAACACGGCACCCCAGAACTCAGGAGAACAATGGGCATCGAACTACCCGGCACACCGTATGCGGCATCGCTTACCGAGGATGTGTCGCGCATGGACATCTACAACCGGTTGCTGAAGGACCGCATTGTCTTTCTTGGCACCGATGTCAATGATGAGATCGCCAACTTCTTGACCGCTCAGATGCTTCACCTGGAGAGCCAGGACAACGAGCGCGATATTTGGCTCTACATCAACTCACCCGGCGGCTCGGTCACCGCGGGTATGGCGATCTACGACACGATGCAATTCGTTGCTCCCGATGTCGGCACGATCTGCATGGGACTCGGAGCATCGATGGGTCAGTTCCTTCTCGGTGCAGGCGCCAAAGGCAAGCGTTACGCGCTGCCTCACGCCCGCGTCATGATGCACCAGCCGCTCGGCGGCGTTCGCGGCCAGGCCAGCGACATTGCCATTCAGGCCGAACAGATGGGCCAGACCAAGCGCATGATGCAGGAGCTCATTGCTGAGCACACTGGTCAGACCGTCGAGACGATCGAGGCTGACTCTGATCGTGACCGCTGGTTCACTGCCGAGCAGGCCAAGGAATACGGCATCATCGACCGCGTCATCACGTCGCGCGGCGACATCTAGAGGCTCCGCCGCCAGCGACTCCGTCGCGATTTTGGCGGCTACGCCTCTAGATCTACTCATCGCCTCCGGGGGCCGTTCGCCACGGAGGCTTTAGAGGCTCCGCCGCCAGCGACTCCGTCGCGATTTTGGCGGCTACGCCTCTAGAT
>CAZMYN010000055.1:13112-16763 GCA_964570495.1 uncultured Acidimicrobiales bacterium
ATCGCCTCCGGGGGCCGTTCGCCACGGAGGCTTTAGAGGCTCCGCCGCCAGCGACGATTACTGCGCTGCTTCGGCGCGGGCTCGTAGGTCGGCCACGCCCTCGGTGAGGGTGGGGTAGGCAAATAGCGCGCTGCCGCTGATCAGGACGTTCGCTCCGGCTGATACCGCTCCGGCGATCGTGTCCTTGCTGATGCCACCGTCGACCTCGATGTCGATGTCGTAGCCGCTCGCGTCGAGCATCGCGCGGGTGCGGGCGATCTTGGGTTCCATGGTCTTGATGTACTTTTGGCCGCCGAAGCCGGGGTTCACCGTCATGATGAGGACCATCTCGATCAGGTCGAGCACATTTTCGAGCTCGTCGATCGGTGTTGCGGGATTGAGCGCGACCGCCGCGTTGCCGCCCAGGTCGCGGATGTTGTCGAGCGTTCGATGAAGGTGTGTGGACGTCTCGCCGTGAACGATCAGCAGGTCGCAACCCGCGTCGATGTACTGCTTTGCCATCAGATCCGGGTCGACGACCATGAGGTGCGCTTCGAAGCGAACATCGGTGTGTTTACGACATGCCGCGATGACGTCGGGCCCGACCGTCAGGTTCGGCACGAAGTTGCCGTCCATGACGTCCCACTGGATTCGATCGACGCCAGCGTCGGTGAGACGGCGACACTCTTCGCCCAGATTGGAGAAGTCAGCGGGCAGGACGGACGGGACGATTTCGATTCGACGGGCCATGGCGCAGGACTTTAGAGGGTCGACGGGGCCAGCAACGTATCCTGCGGTCGTGACCAGCAAACGTCGACACTCAGGGTCGAGCATTGGAGAGGGTCAGCTCGGTCGGATTGATCGGCTGACGCTTGACCGGCCCGCCGATGGAGGTTCGGCGGTTGGCAAAGAACCTTCGGGGCGCGTGGTGTTCGCCGACGGGGGCCTTGCCGGTGAGACGGTGCGTGTCGCTCTCACCACTGCGAAGAAAACCTTCGCACGGGGACAGGTCATCGAGGTACTCGATGCGTCGCCCGATCGGTGTGAACCGAGTTGTTCCACCCATGCCCGAGGCTGCGGCGGCTGTGATCTGGCCCATTGCTCGGGAACGGCCCAGCTCGAAATCAAGCGTCACGTCGTTCGTGATGCGTTGACCCGCATTGGACGCCTCGACCCAGACCATGTCGACAACGCGTTGGACGAAGGTGCAGGCGTCGCTCACACGTCGATTCCCGGCCGATATCGAACAACGGTCCGCATGGCGATAGATCGTGGGCGACTCAGTTATCGCAAACGAGCGTCGCACGACACCGTCCACCCCGAAGAGTGCACGGTGGTGCATCCCCAACTCGAAGAGTTGATCCGGGACGCTCGCTTTCGACCTGGCGCAGGCACCGAGGCAGTCGTCCGCGTCAGCGCGCACAGTGGAGAGGCGGTCATAGCGATCGACGGAGACCCTGCAGCTGTCGACGCTTCAACCGACGTGCAGATCGTGAAATCTGGAATCGATGGTGTTGGCACGATCACCGAAGCGGTGAGCGGACGCCTCTTTCAGGTATCTGCGAACTCGTTCTTCCAGGCCGGTCCCGAGGTTGCCAGCGCACTCGTCGATGCCGTGGGAGGCGCTGTCGGAACGATCGCGGGGCGTTCACTGATCGACGCGTATGCGGGTGTTGGCCTGTTTGCGGGGACCGTCGGAGTCGGGGCGCGATCGGTGATTGCGGTCGAGCAATCGACGAGCGCGTGCGGTGATGCTGAACAGAATCTGCCCGAACCATCGACCACGATCATCAACTCGTCAGTCGAGCAGTTCCACGGCGAACCCGCCGACGTCGTCATTGCCGATCCGTCGCGGGCAGGCCTTGGCCAAGGCGGCGTCGACGTTCTGGCACCGCGTGCGCTGGAGCGTCTCGTTCTGGTCTCGTGCGACACGGGCTCGCTGGGGCGCGATGCAAACCTCTTGGCGGCTGTTGGTTTCGAGCTCGAATCGGTGCAGGTTGTCGACGCCTTCCACAACACGAGCCATGTCGAGGTAGTCGCGGCGTTCTTGCCCCGCTAAAGCGCCAGACGTGGGCCGCTTTGCCTATCGAGCGCGTGAAACGTTACTCCTACTCTTTGGGGAGGACCCTAGATTTGCGAGGGGGAGGTAGAGGCGAGTGCGGATACAGGTCGATCATGGCGGGCAGACAAGAGCCGTCGCGCTCTCGATCGAGCGTGACGATGCCCGTGTTGGCGACCTCGCGCGCGAACTTGGCCTCGATATCTCGACCGGAATCGCTGTCGATGGCACCGTGTACCTGCCCGACACCATGCTCGCCGACGTTGCTCTTATGGACGGCTCCCGGATCACTTCATTGGTGGACGGATCCGCAGGACGCTCGGCGGTCGGCGAAACGTGGCTTGGCGTGCTCAACGGTCCAAGCAGTGGGTCGATACGAACCCTAGATTCCGTCGGCAATGTCCTCGTCGGCAGAGACCCAAATTCGGGGCTACCCATCAGCTCCGCGAATGTCTCCAACACCCATGCGCTCGTCGAGCGTGTCAGCGAAGATACGTTCACCGTTGCCGATCTCGAGTCGCTCAACGGAACCTGGGTTGACGGCGAGTCAATATCGAAAGAAACCACGATCGAGATCGAAGGTTCAATTCGCGTGGGCTCCTCGATTCTGACGCTGCGCGAAGTAGCCCGCGGTGATCAGCCGGTCGGCGTTTCAGCTCAACATGCAAACAGCCGCGGCCGCGTGCTTTTCAACCGCCCACCACGAACCCCCATCCCGGCGACTCCCGATGTGATCCTGCTACCGGATCAACCGGCGGAGCGGCTCTCACCGACGCTCAGAATAGCGACCCTCATCGTCCCGCTCATCTTTGCTGGCGTCATGGTGATGGTGCTCGGGGATCTACGCTACGCGCTGTTTGGACTGTTGTCTCCCGTCATGGCTCTCGCGAACTGGGTTGGCGGCAGACGTACCACGAAGCGAGAGCGCGAGGGCGATGTCCGGACGCATCGCGAAGCCCTTGTGACGCTGAATAAGCAGCTCGAAAAGGCGGTCGATGCCGAGCGTGCCCGCAGGAACGGCTTCGCACCGGACTTGCTCGAAGTGCGGCGCCGCATCGAACTACCGTCGACGCGCTTGTGGGAACGACGGCTCGGCGACGAGGATGCGCTACATGTGCGGATCGGAACCGGGCAGATCGAGTTCTCTCCAGCGACGGAGAAGAAGGATGAGATAGCAAGTGATGTCGAGGAGGCGTTAGCCGGACACCGCACGCTCGACAATGTTGAACTCGTGGCTGGCCTGTCGGACGGCCCCCTCGGTGTCGTTGGATTGGTCGTGCTTCGCACGGCCCTCGTCCGCTCATTGATGATGCAGCTGGTGACACACCACGGACCTGCCGACTTGCAGGTCGCGATCCTCACGACCGAAGAACGACTCGACCAATGGTCGTGGGCTCACTGGCTGCCTCATTCCAGGACCAGTCAGGAAGCCAGCCTCATCTTGGCGGGCGATGCCGCTGCCGGGTTTGCCTCCAGTCTCAAGGAGTCGCTTGAACCAAAGGCAGGACACGGACCCTCGACGGCTCTGCGCCCGGGGTGGCTGATCATCGTTGACGACGTCGAATTGCTTCATCGCCGATCGAGCTCTGTTCGTGAGCTGCTGGAGCGTGCCG
>CAZMYN010000056.1:0-11211 GCA_964570495.1 uncultured Acidimicrobiales bacterium
GTTCCAGCTTGTGCGCAAGACCGATGCGACTGCAAAGGACGGCGTGCTTGCCGACCTTGGGGCAACGTCCGATGTCGATGGCGACATCGTCCTCGAATTGTCATCGGTCTGGCCCCTCGGTCATCCCGACCGGTTCGAAGAAGCACACATGCTCGTCGTGAGGGCTCTCGAGGTCCTCGACCGCAATGGCGCCCGTGGAGTGAAAACACACGCACCGATCGGCCCGCTCAACCACGTTGCTGGCTTTCTGATCCAGCTCGTCACCCGCTTCATTGTTCGCCAACATCTGCGGCGCCAGGCACAACACATCCATTGGCTCTACGTGCGACGCGAAGCAAACACCAACATCGATAACCCGTTTCGCAACAAGCTGCGGCGGGCCCGGATCGAAGCCGAGCGACTGGTACCCACCTTCAACACGAACCCGCTTGGCGTGCCGACATTCATCTTCGGTGGTGCTGTCTTGTCGTGGTTGCTCGGAACGCTCCAGGTCCTGATCGCCGGGCTGACGACGTGGTACTGGCAGGCAATCGCCGCAGTTCTTGTGTCGGTCATTGCCGGGATTGCCTCATGGATTGTGGTGCGAGGCGCTGCGACCGCGCGTCATCGAATCACCCTCACCACCGACAGGCCGATTCGAGCCCTCTACGAGACGATCGGTCGTTGCGGCGAACCACCGCGCGACGATTCGATCGTGTTCATCGTCGTTGCGCTGGTGCTCGGTGTTCTTGCTGCCGTTGCTTTGCCCCTCGGCTTAGCGATTGCGGGAATAGCGAACCTGTAGCTAGCTCGGTTCCTGACCATCCTTCTTGGCGAGGTACTCGCCGAGCTTCTGCTCGGACTTATCACCGAAGAGAATTTTGGCGACCTCAGCGAGGCCATCGCCTTCGCGGATCTTCTCGTTGCGCACGACGAGATCGATCTTCGAGCGGCGCAACATGAAGTCTTCGAGATGGGTGATCATCTCGTGGCGCGCCGCGTGATGCAGCTCGACCCGCAGGTAGTCGGCGCTAGCGAGAATGTCCTCGCCCATCTCCGGGTTCTCACGGATCTCGTCGAGCATCGTGAAGGCCCGGCGTCCGTAGCGGCGCCAAAGACGTTCGCTCAACGGCTCGACGCCCATCTTGTGGCGCAGGTCGTCCAGCTTCATGCGCTTGGCCTGTCGCATGAAGTCGTTGCGAACTTCGTCTGCCGGTTCGCCGAACCAATCCTCATCGTCGGGTTCGAGCACGAAGCCGAGCTTTTCGATTTCGGCGGCGACCTCTTCGCCAACGTTGAGGCAATCGGTAATTTTGCCGCCGAAGATGGTGACGATCCGCCGCTCGATATCGAGATCGATCTCGTGTTTGCGCGACAGTTTCGTCCAGTCGATGTGATCGTGGTTCTCGTCGTCGTTCGCGACGACCAGCGGGCGAACACCGACGCGCTCGGCAATGATGTCGGCCTTGGTAAGCGGTGTCTCAAGATCGAGTCGGGTGTTGATCTGCTCGAGCAGGAACTCGCGGTCGTCATCGTCGACCTCGGTGAACGGGCTCTCGACTCGCGTGTCGGTCGTTCCAATGACCGAGCGGCGGCCCATCGGGATTACGTAGAACAAGCGCTGTGTGTCATCGAAGAAGGCGAGGACGCGCTCGCTCTCGGTGAGCTGTGGGACGACGAGGTGGATGCCCTTCGAATACGCAATTCGGTGCGGCGTTTGGTTCTGCCACTTCGAATTCAAGCCGTCGACAAAAGGGCCGGCGGCGTTGATGATCGCCTTTGCGGTGAGTTGCAGTTCGTCGCCGGTTTCCAAGTCTTGAAGCGAAACTTCCCAGTTGGCGCCGTGCTGGGTTGCATCGACCAACTCGACATAGTTCGCCGAGGTCGCGCCCGCTTCGATTGCCTGGCGAACAAAGTTCCACACGAAACGACTGTCGTTGTCGCGCAGGTACGCGTCGTAGTACTCGATTCCGCCGCGCACGTTGGAGATATCGACAACAGGCTCTTCGGCTTTGATCTCTTCGGGGCCGAGGAACTGCGGGCGATGCGTTTGGAAGTTGCCGATTGCCCAATAGGCCGAAGAGCCGAGGGCAGCAAGCCACGGCGGGAACGGTGAACTGTGATCGAGCGCAGCGAGGAAGCCGAGCTGGGTGATGTTCGATGGGTATGCCCGAAGAAGCCGGTTACGACTCAACGAGAGCTTGCGCACGAGGTTGAGCTCGTAGTTCTCGAGGTACTTGAAGCCGCCCCAGGCAAGGTTCGACGACGACGAGCTTGTGAACCCGGCCCAATCGCCGCGATCGATGATTGCCACGTTCAGCCCGCGCCCAGCAAGCACGGCAGCCGAGACTGCCCCGTTGATGCCGCCACCGACGATCAGAACGTCGACGGTCGCACCGTCGAGTCGGGCGACATTGCTCGCACGGAGTTCCATGTCGACATGGTACCGATCGCTCATCGGCGGGGCTGGGGTCGTAACCTAGATTCATATGGACGAGCCAGTAGTCATCTTTGATGCAGTTGGCGGGACACCCTGGTTCGAAGCCTTGATCGACCGCTTCTACGACGCTGTGGAGACCGACCTGTTGCTGCGTCCGATGTACCCCGATGACCTGACTGAATCTCGGGACCACATGGTGAAGTTCCTCTCGCAGTATTGGGGCGGACCAACCACGTACTCTGAGCAACGCGGGCATCCTCGGCTGCGCATGCGACACGCACCCTTCGTGATCACGACTGCCGAACGCGATGCCTGGCTAACCCACATGCTCGCCGCCGTCCGCTCGGGTGATCTCGACCCCGCGATCGAAGAACGCATGGTCGACTACTTCGAGATGGCCGCCACCCACCTCGTCAATCACTGAAATTTTGAAGCCACACCCACATTCGGTGGGACTGGCCCCCCACACGACACGCGCGACCGCAATCCCGACGCTTAGGAGGGCGCCCTGCTTGAGTCGTTGCTCAATCGTGGAGAGTGGCAAACCCGCAATCACAAGCACGCCAACGATGGTCGCCGCCAAGGCGAACACCACGCCAGCCACCAGTGCGATCAAACCCACCTAACGAGGGTAGGACTCGAGTTGGTCGAAGAGGGTGTCGCGGTCGGCGTCCTGCTGAGCCAGGATTTCGTCGACGCTGAACTCGCCGCCCGCTATGCCCCGGCGCAGCAGTGTCGAACCCGATAGCTGATCGAGCCATTCGGGACGTGACAGCGGGTCGACGCCTGCGGCGCGGGCTTGCGCGAACACGGCATCGAGCAGATGCAGGCCGAGCTCGGCGGGACGAATGGCCTGGGGGTCGGTGACTTCAAGTTGGACTGCCGGAATTGTTTCTCCGAGGTATGCGGGCACAACGGTGATCGTTGCCAGCATCTCCGGCGTGATGCTCGTTGCGTCAAACTCGACGCCCGGTAGGTCGCGACTCGCGAGCTCGGCCTGAAGCGCTTCGGCGTTGAGCCACGGCGCGCCGAGAACTTCGAACGGCATCTCGGTACCTCTGCCGTAGCTGAGGCTTGTGGCTTCGAAGTAGATGGTGGCGGGGTAGAGCAGTGCTGTATCGGGAGAGGTAATGGCCGGGCTTGGCGGGATCCATTCGAGTCCGGTGTCTTCCCAGCGCATCGATTTCGTCCAGTTGATCGTGGGTACGCCCGAGAAGTTGAGATCTTCGAGCCCGGGGAGCAGCTCCTCGGCAATGATGACCGCAGCGAGTTCCATCGACGTCAGGCCGTAGATGTCGGGGATTGGGTATTGACCGACGAACGAGGTTCGGTCGGCTTCGAGAACGCCGCCGCCAACGAGCCCACCGAGGGGGTTGGGTCGTTCGAGCACCACAAACTCGATGTTGTTTGCCGCTGCGGCTTGCATGGCGAGGCCCATCGTGGAGATGTAGGTGTAGTAACGGGTGCCGACGTCTTGAAGGTCGTAGACCAACACGTCGATCCCTTCGAGCATCTCGGTGGTGGGCTGGCGTGTTGGGCCGTAGAGGCTGAATACGGGCAGGCCCGTTGCGGGATCGATTTCGCTCGGAACGAATTCGCCGGCGTCGGCTGTGCCGCGCAACCCGTGCTCTGGGCCAAACGTTGCTACGAGCTCGACGTTTGGTGCTTCGTTGAGCAGATCGGCAATATGGCTATCGCCAACCACCGAAGACTGGTGGGCAATGAGGCCAACCCGCTTGCCGTCGAGGGGAGCGAAGTTCGCGGCGACCAGACGGTGCGCGCCAGTTCCGACCTGGACGCTGGCTTGTTCTGAGGTCGTCGTTGGTGGGTTGGTCGACGTTGTTGAGGAAGCCGTGGTCGGCGGTGTTGTAGTCGCCGTAGTCGTTGTGGTTGTTGCCGCCGTGGTTGTCGTGGTCGAGGCGACCGTCGAGTCGGCGACTGACGACGACGTAGGTGACCCCGCTCCGCTGCAGCCAGCGCTCAAAAGCACGAGCGCGGCGAGGCTAACGAGGGTTCGACGGATACTCACGAAGTGAGAACTACCGGATCGTCGATGGTGATCTCGGCAACTTCTCGTTGCTCAAAGAAGCGAGCAATCTTCATGCCGAGAGGAAAGGCCGCGGCCAAAATAACCATGGCGAGTATGCCATCGAGCCAGAAGTGATTGCCGGTAATCGCGACGACGACGAACGTGATTGCGAAGTGTGCTGGCCCGATCCAGCGCCAGCGACTCGTCGACACACGCCATACCGCCCAGCCAACTATCGCGGCCCACGCAACGTGGATCGAGGGCAGTGCTTGGTACTGGCCAGCAACCTCGTAGCCGAGGGCGGCGTACACCGACTGGCCGTACTCGACTCCGGTATCGATCATGCCGGTTGTTTCGGTGAGGCGCGGGGGAGCGACCGGGATGAGTTGGATCAGTAGCGACGCACCGGTGGTGAGCGCCAGAGTGTTTCTCCATTCGGGGTACTGATCGCGATGGCGCAGGAACAACCACACCAGGAAGATTCCCATTGCCGGGACGTGTACTCCGGCGTAATACAGGTTCGAGACTTGGGTCCAAAAGCTTGAGGGTCGTACCCAGTTCTGCAGCGTCAGTTCATTCGGGAGAAAGATGGCGCGCTCGAAGTTCCAGATCCACTCGGCGCGTGCGATGGCGTCGTCGATTCCGAGCACGGAGAGCGCGCCAGCCAACTGCCACAAGCTGTACAGAACAGCCACCAAGCTCGCCTCGCGCGCAACCGCGGCCAGGCGCGGGCGGCTATCGCTCAGCCACCAGCTCGAGGCGAAGAACATCCCCGCCACGGCAAGGCCGTATTCCCACGGCAACCACATACCCCCACGGTACCCGCCATTGGTCCGCCGTTGAATTCGCCAACGGTGCCGCCCTAAGGTCGAATCTCGTCCTGGGGGTAGGGATCGTCGTCGCGGGCATCTTGTGGATACGGAACATCCCAATTTTGGCAGACGACCTGAAGAAACTTATGTACGATCTCGACGAGAGGTGTCGCAGCGTCGCGGCAGCTTTTTCAGGATGGTTGATTATGAGTAGTGATGAGCAGTTGGCCGGAGCCGACAAGGCGGCGGTTGAGGCTGAACTCGTCTTCTTTGTCGCGAACCGAGCGCCAGACGTTCTGTTTTCGTTTGATGGGTTGAAACCGCCCAGGGCGCTGTTCGGCGACCTTGAGACCCTTGGCTGGGACGTTCCGCCGGTGCCACCACCGCCGGGCTCAGCAATCGTGTGGAGACCCGACCCAACAACGGGTGCCGATCACACGATCACGTCGTGGCAGGTCACCGAGTTTCGACTAATCCCCGACACGCGATGGACAGCCGAAGCCGAAGCGTCGATGGGGGCGAGCACCATCGAGGTGCTGAAGAAGCACGACGTGGACATCACCGCAGTTCGCGGCGCAGAGAAACAGGTTGATTGAACCAGAGCGAGTTCGCTCGGTTGATCAGAATTAGCTGCTGCGCAGCCAGACTTGCTCTTCGCCGACATCTTCGCCGACCATGCGGCGGCAGTTCTCGGTGATGAGTCGCACCTGGGCGAGGAACTCGTCCGATGGCTTGATGAATTCAAGCCCGAAGCGTGCGAGTCGCTTTGTTTCGCCCGGCTTTTCGGAACGAACGATTGCGGTGGTCTTCTCACCGTCGATCGACACCTCGACAACTTGGCCTCGAGCGAGCTTGTCGCTCTTTGCCGCGTAGACCGAAGCACCGAACATTGACATGTCGGCTACGGGAACCTCTGCAGTCTTTGCGCGACCGAGGACGCCCTTACGAGGGATCCAAATTTCGACCACCGAGTCGGTGACGTACCGTCGAGCAATTCTGCGTTCCACATATCAAATATCGACACGTTTCCCGTTCACTTGAGCCTTGTGGGCAAGTTGTTTGTGTCGATTTGCTTACGGTTTCGCCGATTTGAGGACGACCTTTTGCACCTTGCCCATCGAGTTTCGAGGCAGCGCCTCAATGAGATGAAACTCGCGAGGGACCTTAAACCCGGCAAGCGACTCGCGAAGCGTCGACTCGAGCTCGTCAAAATCGGGTTCGGTTTCGCCCGACGCCACGATGTACGCGACGACGCGTTCGCCAAAGTCATCGTCGCTATGGCCAACGACCGCGCTCTCGGCAACGCCGTCGCAGTCGTCGAGAAGAAGCTCGATCTCCTTGGGATACACGTTGAGTCCCCCCGAGATGATCATGTCGCCCGAGCGTCCCTCAAGGGCCAGTCGGCCCCCGGCATCCATCGAGCCAACATCGCCGGTAATGAACCAGCCGTCGTCGTGTTCAGACTCGGTCTTCTCCGGAAGCTTCCAATAGCCAGCGAACACGTTTGGGCCACGCACCTGAACCACACCAACCTCGCCCGGCGCGCACTCTTGGCCGTCGGCAACCACCCGAATCTGGACCGACGGCAACGAATAGCCGACCGTGCCTGGAACTCGTTCGCCGTCGTAAGGGTTCGACGTGATCATCCCGCACTCGCTCATCCCGTACCGTTCGAGAATCTGCTGACCGGTACGGCTCGTGAACTCCTCGTGCACCTGCTCGGTCATTGGCGCTGAACCCGAGGTAAAGAGCCGCATGTGAGAGGACACCTCGGCAGAAAAGCGTTCGTCACCGAGCAGACGGATGTAGTGGGTGGGCACGCCCATCATCACGGTTGCTTCGGGCAACAGTTCGATCGCTCGATCCAGATCGAACCGCTCCAAGAACAACACCGTGCTCGCGTTGAGCATGGCTGTGTGCAGCGCCACGAACAGCCCATGCACGTGGTAAATCGGCAGAACATGCAACAGGACGTCGCCCGGCGTGAAACCCCAGATCGCATGCAGCGCAAGAGCGTTGCTTGCCAGGTTGTCGTGGGTGAGCATTGCACCCTTCGAGCGACCGGTCGTTCCGCTCGTGTAGACCATGGCGGCCAGGTCATCGGCTAGCCGCGATTCCACGAGCGTGTGCGGCTCGGCGTTGTCTGCCTCGGTGGCGAGCGCCGCGATGTTGTCCCGGTTCACGAACAGTGCCGGTTCGGCGTCGTTGAGGAAGTACTCGACCTCGGAGGTGGTGTAGCTCGTATTGAGCGGAACGTAGATCGCTCCCAGCCGCAACGCTGCCAAGTAGAGCGCAACGTTGTCGATCGACTTGTCGATCTGGACAACCACCCGTTCGCCGGCGGTGGCTCCGTGTGATCGAAGTACTGCAGCGAACTGGGCGGATCGATGGTCGATGTCGGAGTAGGTGACCGTCTGGTTACTCGTAACCAAGAACTGGCGATCCGGAGCGACGGCCCAATGGTTCCGAAACAGTTCGAAGATGTTCGCGCTCATGATGCAACACAACGGTTCTGGAGTTGACCGATTCCTTCGATCCGGGTCACCAGTTCGGTGCCGGGCTCGAGCCATCTCGGGGGCGTTCGTGCTGCGCCGACGCCGCTCGGTGTGCCGGTGGCGATGAGGTCACCCGGGCGAAGGGTGCAGATCTTTGAGATGTCCGAGACCAGCTCTGCGATTCCAAAGATGAGCTCGTCCGTGCTCTCCGATTGGAGTACCTCACCATCGAGGATCGATTCGACCAGCAACCCGCGGGCATTGCCGAGTTCATCGGTAGTGGTGAGGACGGGTCCGACGGGTGTCAGGCCTTCGAATGTCTTCCCGGCCAAGAACTGCGTGGTTCGAGTCTGCCAGTCGCGCACCGAAACGTCGTTGAGGATCGTGTAGCCAGCAACGTGGTCGAGGGCAGCGTCGGCCTTCACGTGGCGAGCAGCGGTTCCGACCACGATGCACAACTCGACCTCGTAGTCGATCGATGTGGAGACGTTGGTTGGCGGCAGGACGATGTCGTCGTGTGCGCCGACCAGCGCATCGGCAAACTTCGCGAAGTAGGTAGGTGCCGGCGGGATGTCCCGGCCCATTTCTGCAACGTGTTCGCGGTAGTTGAGGCCGACGCAAAAGATCTTGCTCGGGTTCGCGACGACCGGTGCCCAATCGGCCTCAGCGATAGCGATTCGTTCACCATCGCGGGCCGCCAACTCCCACGCCGAAGCCGCCAGAAGCTCGTCGGTAGAGATGTCGAGGCGAACGAGCTCGTCGCCGTCGACGCGCACCGCTGTTGGCTCTCCAAAGTTGCGGACCGATCCAATCTGCATGGATGGACCTTAGGGCTTAGCTGGCCGGATCGAGAAAGGTGTCGTGTGAGTAGTCAACGACCGCTTGGATTTCCTCTGGCGACAGATCACTGCCAAACGATGGCATTCGTCCGCCACCGTTCATGACCAACCCGAGCGACCGCGACTGATCGGGGTCCCTTTCGGCAATGCCGAGCAGCGATGGTCCAATTCGGCCGGTGCCATCGGAGACGTGGCAACGAGCGCAGTTCGCTTCGTAGATCTCCATTCCGTCGACGCCCGTTGCGGTGATTGGTTCGTCGGTCAGGTCGTCGGCGGGGTCGGTGGCAGCACCGTCCTGCGCTTCTTCGGGTTCTGGCTCGGGAGCAGCAGTTGTCGTCTCGGGTTCAGGAGCAGCCGTGGTCGTCGTCTCCGGTTCGGGGGCGGCGGTGGTTGTGTCTGGCGCGTCGGCGGCGTCTGCAGCGTTGGCTGGGTCGGCCGTTTCGGTTGTGGCACCGCCGCACGCAGCGGCAATCAGCGCGATCAAAAGTAACAATGGCAAGAACAAACGGTTCGACATATCACCCTCCAAGAGCACTCGAATCGTAGCCCCGTCGGGGCGTCGGTGGCGGGCGGAGCGCGCCCGATTTATGAACTCTTAACGGAAGCCCCAGGTCACGCTCGCGCCCTCGTGACCAGTACGAACTGTCCATATTGCCGAGAGCACCGCGAGGGCGAGGACTCCAACGGCCGACAGGACGGTCAGCGGGTCCCTGTTGTTCTCGCTGCGACGGTCAGCAACGAGCATGATCCCGAAGGCCACGAGGAGGCCGAGCACGATTAGTCGCAGGGTTTCGCCGAGCGCGCGGTGTGTGTCGATGATGTCGGCGTTGGCGTACGTATTGGCGAGAGCGATGCCAGCTTGTGCGGCGAGGAATGTCGCAATGGTGGTCACGACGGCGAGTGCAAAGATTGGTAGGCCATAGCGCGACCGAAACGACGGACGCAGCGCAGCGATGATCGTCAGGATCGTCAGCGTCGGGATTGCGACGATTGGAAAGTGAATTAGCAGCGGATGTGCAGGCAGACCGAAGAGCTCTTCCATGGCCGTGATCGTAGATCAAGAACGGCGAAATAACTTGTGAACCTGTGCGGAACGATTATTTGTGTGCCACCCGCGACCGACTTGGCTGCTGTGTACTTGTGGGATGGTCAAGAGTTCTGGATCCCCCCGTCTTCCGGCTGTCGCGCTGACGCTCGGTCTGGTTGCTGCTGCGTGTAGTAGTAGCAACCAACCCGTCGTCGCTACCGAAGAGGGGGCCGCTCCAGGGACAGATGACGTGGCGACGTCGAGCGAGGCGCCGCTAGCGACGATCGACCTCAGCCAACTACCACGAGGAGAACTAGTGGATTTCGGAGTTGCCCCCACCGTTCCCGAGGGCGACTACTCGCCCGAAGCCGCCGCAGCCGTCGACACCCTCATCGGTAGCGGGACCCTCGCGTCTATCTTCTCCGACGAGCAAAACGCAGCGATCGAGACACTCGGTGATTCCGGGGATCCCCGCGTCGTATGGATCTTCATGGACATCCTTCGCTTCTCCCAGGACTCGACCCGAGCGCAGCGGTTGGTCGATGCGAGCAACAACCTGACCGGCCTCGACGTAAGCGTGTTTAACGCGTGGAACGAGACCACCAATTCGCTTATTGCGTGGGACATTCCGGCTCCGCCGAACTACGTCGATGCGAAGCGAGCCGTATTCTCCACCGTCTTGCCCACGTGGGGACCCCTGTTCGACAACTCCGAACGAATGGATTGGCGCTTTGTCTCCTGGGGCGGCGTGCTGATCGACGATCGGCCCTTCGACACCACCGACAACCCATGCAACTGCATTCCGGCGGCGGACAACCCAACAACCCAGCCAGCCGCCGATGCTGCGTGGCTTGACGACGACGACATTGTCTTTGGCGTCGTGATCAACGGCGAGGCCCGCGCCTACCCACGCCAGATCATGGAAGTGCGTGAAATGGTCAACGACACGCTCGGCGGCCGTGATTTCGCCATGCCGTACTGCACGCTTTGCGGCGCAGCCCAGGTCTGGTTCACCGACGATCTTCCCGACGGCATTGAGCGACCCGTGCTACGTACCTCGGGCTTGCTGACCCGATCGAACAAGGTCATGTACGAACTCAACACCTTCTCGATCTTTGACACCTTCCTCGGCAACGCCCAGAGCGGCCCGCTCGCCGAGCAGGGCATCGAGCTCAACCAGCACACGGTCGTCACCTCATCGTGGGCTGACTGGGTCGAAGCCCACCCCAACACCGACGTTCTGACCGAGGACCTCGCGCTCGGCCGTGACTTCGACTTCCGGAACGGTCGCGACGCCGACGGACCGATCTTCCCGGTCGGTGACGTCGACCCTCGCCTCGCCGTCCAAGAAGATGTTCTTGGAGTCACCACCGCTGACGGCACGCCACTTGCGTTCCACGTCAACACCGCACTCGCTGCGATCGAGCGTGGCGAGCGAGTCGAGTCCGACGGCATTCGTATCCTTGCCGATGGCGGAGGCGTCCGAGCCGAAGACCTCGACGGCAACGAGGTCGTGGGTCACCAGGCATTCTGGTTTGCATGGAGCCAGTTCCATCCATCCACCGAGCTCTGGCCTTCATAGCTGACCAA
>CAZMYN010000056.1:11311-16463 GCA_964570495.1 uncultured Acidimicrobiales bacterium
CTGGCCTTCATAGCTGACCAACCCCTGGGCGCCTAGGCCTCCCAAGTGGTGGGTGGTTCGTCCTTCGTGCCATCGGCGTGGATTGCGAATCGACCGTCGTGGGGCGCGTGCGCGGGGGCGTCGGAGTCCCATGGCCAGCCTCCGAACTCGGTTTGCTGATAATCATCGAACGCCTGTTGGATTTCGGCTTTGGTGTTCATCACGAACGGCCCGTATTGCACGACCGGCTCACCAATCGGCGTGCCCTGCATGAGCAAACACTCGGTTGCGTCAGGTCCCGATGTGATCGTGATGGCCTCGTCGGGGACGAGCTGCATCCCGGTGTTGGTCGGGTATTTCGTGGCATCGACTTCGAGCTCGCTTCCGTCGAAGAGATAGAGCATCCGGCCGCTTGTCGAAGCGGTAGCGGGGATGGTCCACGAGGCGCCAGCGGGAAGAGCGATATGCCACAACCCAATGTGAGCCTCGGGGCGCGACGCCCACGAGTTCGGTGGCGGTGCAGGGGGAGTGGCCTCGTCGAGAGTTCCCGCCACCACGGTGATTTGGCCGCCGTTGTCGAGGTCGATTTTCGGAACGTTCGGGCCCCAGAACATCGTGAAATACGCGTCGACCATCTTGTCTTCGGCTGGCAGGTTCAGCCAGATCTGGAAGAGCTCGTTCGGGTTCGGTTCGTCGGTGTTGACGAGCGGGAACATTTCGGAGTGCATGATGCCTCCGCCAGCGGTCATCCACTGAACGTCGCCGCGACCGAACCGGGCAGTCGCTCCCAACGAGTCGGAGTGGTCGACGAGACCCTTCCGGCAATAGGTGATGGTTTCAAAACCTCGGTGCGGGTGTCGGGGGAAGCCCGGGATTGACGAGCCGTGGTACATGCTCCACCCGTCGGTCTCGCTGAAGTCGTTGCCGATCTGGCGTCCGGCTAATGATGCCGTTGGAGCGAGGGAGCCATCCCCGGTCGGGTACTTGTCGTCATGATGAACGCAGAACAGAAATGGGTCGAGGGTGGGCCACCTCATAGTGAGTGGGACCGTTGCGAGAACTGGTGAAGCCATGTCGGGAGCGTACCTGGGCGCGAGCGCAGCGCTCAATGATTTCGAGAGGTGGGCCACAGTCTGGTGATCCGAGAGCTAACACAATTCGTAGGCCAAACGACTCATGTCGGGTTCTGATGGGTCGATAAGAGAATGTGAGGCTTTTTAGACGAACAAACTCCATACGTCGAACAATGGCTGAACGCGACCGCGTTGAAGCCTTGGCCGAGATCGAAGCGAACGTTTCTGAAGAGTTCGTCGACGTCCACAAGGATCTCGATGGTGTCGAGAAGCAACTTCGCAAGCTTCAGAAACGTCAAATGGCGATGCGCGGCGAGGTTCCAAAGCAATCGAGGAAGGGTCAAGTAACCCAGATCGATCTACGGACCCTGATCGAGCTCGACGAGGTCGACGACGACTTTGAACGACGCTTCGAGGCGTTCGCGTCCGCCGACACTGGACAGCCCGAACAGACCCGACACGACTGGCCCAAACGCTAGGAAGAAAATCTGTGGTTCTGTAGCCGCGTATACGCGGCTGAGCGACCACAGATTTTGAAAAAGGGCGGTTTCTGAGCAGCATGGCGGTGTGGGGAACCAGCCGAGTGATGAGCCAGCAATCAATGTCGACGACGCGTACCTGCTCGAAACGCCGGACGACAGTCGTCAGCTCTACGCGAAATGGGCCGAGAGCTACGATGAGAAATTCATTGCACCGATGGGCTACGTGTATCACGAGAACGTCGTCGGAGCGTTTCTCGACGCGGGCGGCTCGGCGGGCGGGGCAATCCTCGACGTTGGCTGCGGTACCGGAATCGTCGGAGTGGCGCTGGGAGATGTCGGCGAAAAGACCATCGACGGAATCGACATTTCCGCGGAGATGGTCGATGTTGCACGAACCAAACGGACCGTGTTCGACGAGCTGGCCTACCGGGACTTCTACGTTGCTGACCTGACGCTCCCGATCGACATCCCTGACGACACCTACACCGGGATCATTTCGGTGGGCACCTTCACCCACGGGCATCTGCCGCCCGACCCATTGCGAGAGCTCGTGAGGATCGCCGCGCCGACGGCTGTTTGTGCGATTGGCATTAATGCTGAGCACTACGCCGAGATGGGGTTTGACCGGGTCTTCGCCGAACTCACTTCCAATGGGCTCATCACGTCTCCGACGTTGCTCGATGTGTCGATCTATGAGTCGGCGGACGCCGAACATGCGGGCGACCGGGCGAGTGTTGCTATGTTCCAAGTCGTGGGCTGAGCCCGCGATAGGACTTCATGAACGGACCGTGGTGGTGGTCCGCTGAGCAAAGGGAAACACACATGTCTGAAATGCAGGACTCCTGGAAAGACGTAGCTGGCAAGGCCGAATCGCTCGGGCTCAAGTTGAAGCTGCACCTCGAACAAGAGAGCGACGAGGCCGAGCCGCGCACCCCCGGTGACACGAAGGCCTTGGTCGATGAGATGTCGCAACGGGTAACCGACGCATTCGAATCGATGGGCAACGCCGCCAAGGATCCTGCCGTACACGACGATGTCAAAGAGGTGGGCCGTCTCTTCAAAGACGCCCTCATGTCGACCTTCAGCGCGGTTGGTGCCGAAGTCCAAAACCGCTCGGGCGGTGCTGGATCCAGCGCGGCCTCACAAGATGATGACGGCGGCGAACTCGACGAAGCTGCGGGCGATGAGTCCGGCGACGGCGACGCCTAGTCGCCTCGCTCTGGCGGTGAGTGTGCCTAGCTGGCGAGCGCTGTTAAGGCGCTGATGAGTTCGTCGATCTCCTCGGAGGTCGTCGTGTAATGAACCGACGCTCGGAGCATGTCGGGAAGACCTCTGCGCTGGGCATCCCACAAGGTTGAGTCGGGCGTGGACACCGAGGTGTTTATCCGCTGTGCGCCGAGTCGAGCCTTGAGTTCGGTCGCGTCGATGCCCGGCACGTTGGTGGTCACGATCGCGCCCCGATTGGCGCCGATGTCATAGACCGGGAAGCCGCCGTCATCGAGCTTGGAGCGAAGCTCGTTCGCCCGTGCCTTCACCGTTGCTTCGATCCGGTCTGTTCCGATCGAGCGGGCATGGTCGACCGCAGCCCCGAGCCCGAGCCATGCAGCGTGGTTGAACTCCCAGTACTCAAAGCGTCGAGCATCGGGCAGTAGTTCGTAGCGTTCCGACTCGACCCAGTGGGCACTGTGGTGATCGGGATGGTCGGTGTTGAGGCGGTCGATGATCCCCTCCGAGGCGTACAAGAAGCCCGATCCGCGGGGCCCGCGCAAGTACTTGCGGCCGGTGACCGACAGTAAGTCACAGCCGATTTCGTCGACGTCGATGTCGAGCTGGCCGACCGATTGGCACGCGTCGAGGAGGTAGGGGACCGACGCTGCTCGCGCGATGCGGCCGATCTCGGCAGCGGGGTTGATGAGTCCACCGTTCGTTGGGATGTGCGTAACCGAAATCAGGGCGACGTCGGAATCTATTGCCGCGTCGAGCGCCTCAAGGTCGAGCTGGCCGCTCGGGTCCGACGGGACTACCTCGATGCTGATTCCGTAGCGTTCCTTCGCCCGGATGTAGCTGACAGCGTTGGCCGCGTATTCAGCCTCTGCGGTCAGGATGCGTTGGCCCGCCTCCATCGGCAATGACCAGAACGCCGAGCACCACGCCACGGTTGCATGCTCGGCACGAGCAATCTCACTGGGCTTGGCCCCGATCAGCGAAGCGATCGACTCGTAGACCTGCTCTTCGACCTCGGCCATTTCGGCGGCGGCTTCATAGCCGCCGATCGTCGCTTCGAGTTCGAGGTGCCTGCGCTGCGCGTCGATGACCGGCTGGGGCGGTAGCGACGATCCCGCGTGGTTGAAATGGATCCGCTCGCCGGTTCCCGGGGTCAGCGCACGCTGCTCGTCGACTTCGCCTCGTGAAAGCTCGGTGCTCATCGTTGTGTCCCGGTCGGGATCACCTCGTAGCCCGATTGCTCGGGCTCGTCATCGGTCATCTCGGGGGGGAAGCCGGGTGCGAGGATGCTCAGGCCCGTCGCTTCCTCGAGACGCTTGATGATGTTCGGCGACCACTCTCTATCGCCGTAGCGATCGATGCCGTCATTGAAGATGTCGATCAGAAGGGGGCTGATTTCGAGCGGAACGTCATGGCGATCGGCGATGGCCTGGAAGAGGCCGATGTCCTTCTTGACGAGGTCCATCGTGAAGTTGATATCGCGCGAGCCGTTGAGGATGACCTGGCCCTCGGTTTCATGGACGAACGAGTTGCCGCTCGAGATAGCGATGGCTTCATAGGTTGTGTTGAGGTCCATTCCGGCAGCGGCCGAGGTAACGAGCGCTTCGCACACGGTCAGCAAGTTTGCTGTTGCGAGGTAGTTGGTCATCACTTTGAGCATCGAGGCTGAGCCCAGCTCGCCCGTGTGCAGGATTCGGCGACCCATCGTCGTCAGGATCGGCAGGATCTTCTCGAACGTCTCTCGCTCGCATCCCGCAAAGATCGCGATGTTGCCGGTGGCGGCACGATGACAGCCTCCCGACACGGGACAATCGACCGGCTCTGCACCGGTGGCCTTTACCTTCTTACCGAGGCGCTTCACCTCGGCCTCGTCGGTAGTGGACATCTCCAGCCAGACCTTGCCGGGGCCAAAGCCGGCGAGCAGGCCATCTTCGTCTTCGAGCACGGCGGCCGAGATCGATGGCGAAGGCAGGCAGGTGACGACGACGTCACAGTCCTCGGCCATGGCTTTCGGTGATTCACCGAACGTGGCTCCGGCGTCGATGAGGGGCGCAGCGGCCTCCGGGTCGAGATCTCGAACGACCACGTCGTGACCGTTGCGTACCAGCGAAGTGGCAAGCTTCGCGCCGACGTTGCCGAGGCCTATAAATCCGATCTTCATACAAGCTCCTTCGAACTGACTCGCGAGAGTCTGCCATGGGAGCACCCGCGAATACCCCACCAGCTGGTCGACCCAGCGAAAGCGCGGTGAGACGATCGCGTGGATTTCGCGCGAGAGCTGGTTTGCTAGAGGAATGACCGACATCTTCGCCGAGTCATCTGCAGACGAACTCGAGCTTGAACGCTCTGCGGTCGCCCAGATTCAAAAAGCCCACCGCGCCCACGTCGACGCAG
>CAZMYN010000057.1:0-16161 GCA_964570495.1 uncultured Acidimicrobiales bacterium
GCGAGCTTGATCTCGTTTGGAGAGTATTGGCGAACCGCACAGCCCGCCGAGGCGGCGGCCGCCATCACGACTCCCGACGCGTGACCAACCGACATTGCCGTCGAGACGTTCACCTGGAAAAGTACGCGCTCGATGGCAACGACCGAGGGTGCGTAGTCCTCGATCAGTGAGCCGACCTCGCGTTGCAAGTCGGCGAGTCGGGTCGGCAACTCGTCGGCGGGGTCCGAGCGGATAACGCCAGCGGACACGGCCCGCACCTTGTTTGGACCAGTCCATTCGATACAGCCATAGCCACAGCGCGTGAGGCCGGGGTCAATCCCGAGTACGAACATCTGTACGACATTACTGGGTCGCTGTGACAGATCGTGCGATGCCCGAACACCCCGCCAGAACAAGCCACGGCTACGCTGAAACCAATGAGCGACGCGACCATCACTCCCGAAACCGGCGGCTCCAACGCCGACGGCGCGGGCAAAGCGGTTGACGCTGGCGATGCCCAGAGCTCAGACAACGCCGAACGAGTCTTTTCAAAGTCGGTGGTCATCTCGGGAATCCGCTGCGTTCTGACGTACGTGATCTTTCCCTTCGTCGCCCCGCTCATTGGCATCGCCTCCAGCACGGGCGCGGTCGTCGGCGTGATCATTGGCGTTGTTGCGATCGTCTTCAACGTGCTCAGCATTCGCCGTTTCTTCGCCGCCGACCACCCCTACAAGTGGTGGGCGAGCGCCATGAACCTGGCGGTCATTGTGTTGCTGGTGATTCTCTTCATCCTCGATAGCCAAACCCTTCTCGGCTAGCCGGCAGGCTCAGAGACATCAGCGCGCTGCCGATAGGCAGCAATGACACGCGACACCATTTCTTCGGAGAATGCGGGTTCTTCGGAGAACCCACGTGTCAGACGTGTGCGCTTTGAGTGGCCCGAGGACCAAGAGGTCCACTGGCACCACTCCATGCCGGAATTCGGCGCGGGCGTCAATGCCATCTCGCTGCTCATGACCTACGCCGAACCCTATGGGGTTGGCCAGATACGCAAGGGTCTCAGAGAGTGCGATGCCGACGAGGCCCTGGTCGAGCGAGCCGAGTCGCTGATGAGCCAGGAACTCTCGCACCTGCGAGCACACAAGGACTTCAACAAGGCCCTGACCGCTCAATCCCGGACGGCCCGAATCCTCGACCGCTTCGGGCGCTTCATCTTTGGCCAACTCGCCAAGCGCTCGACCGCGTTCGGCGTCGCCTTCGCAGCTGCGTTCGAGATCGTGGCGTTCGCATCAGCGCGATGGGCCGAAGCTGGACTGCGGCGCTACTTCGACGGCGCCGACGAACAATCGGCGTCGCTGATCTTGTGGCACCTCGCCGAAGAGATCGAGCACAAGGGCATTGCCCATGACGTGCTGTACGCCCACACGGCCGCGACGAAGAAGTACAAGCTCGCACTCCCCGTCGCGTTTGCTGTCCTGATTGGATTCACCGCGGTGGGCGGGCTTGCGTTGTTCGCCTCGTCTCGTTACGCCCTCAACCCCGTCCGCTGGGCACGCCTGATCAGCTGGGGCATCAGTTTCGCGTTCGTCGTGATGCCGGTTGCGTTCTCATCTCTCACGCAAGGCTTTCACCCCGACCAACTCGTCGATCCGCCCTGGATGCAAATGTGGCTCCGAGAGTACGACCCGGTCAGCGAGACCATCCCGGTGTGGACTCAAGCCGGTTTGACAGCCACGCCCGCAGCCGATCTGTTGGCCGCTTAGGTCTCACGCTTCTTCGTCGCTAATTGGGCCGTGAGTCGATCGACGACGTCGGCTCCCATCAATGCCGATAGCTCCGCGCGCAGCGAGACGTGCACGGGGGTTTCAGAAATGTAGGCATCGGCAGCGTAGGTCGCGCTCGTCGCTGGTTCGGTGCAGCAATAGGCCATGGCCTCACCATCGGGACCCCAGTCGCCACGCTGCCACCCCCGAAGGGTCGCGAGATCGGACCCGTCACCAGATTTCGTCCGCTCGACCTTGAGAGGCAACTGCCAACAGACCGACGGTTTCCAATCGATCGGCGATTCACCATTGGCGATCGCTTCGCCGTGCAGCGCACAGCCCGCGCCGCCGGGAAATCCGGGGCGGTTCAACAAGATGCACGCTCCCTCGACCAACCGCGTGTTTTGAGCATCGTCGCTCAGCGCGCCAGAAGCGGAAATCTCGGCTGCGAATTGCGCCCGATCTGGCCCAAGCGTCGCGGCGAGCGCCGAGATGAGCATTGCTTCCTGCTCGTCGAGCATCTGCGCTCCGACCGAGCAGCAACCCAGCTGGCGATCCACATCAGCTTCGCGTTCGATCCCCGCGCATCCCTTGTCCCAGATGCACATCCAGTTCGAGTTCAAGAACGCGGCGTCGACACGCCACGTGATCTCGCCGACTTCATCTTCGACTTCTAGCCAGTCCACGTGGCAAGCCTAGATCCGCCGAAACGAGGAGACCGACGAGTCATGCGATAGCGTCGACCTATAGGAAGTGTTGGCGGCCTGGTTGGCGGATGTAACTATCTAGCAAACTTTTACCGTTCAATCCTTTCAATCATCCCCAAGGCAATAGCGTGGGGCTCCGCGTTGGCTGGTCAGTCTTGTCATCGCATTGAAAGCAAAGAAAGAAGTGAAAGTTATGCCATCCGGAACGGTTAAGTTCTTCAACAACGAGAAGGGCTACGGCTTTATCTCACGTGACGACGGAGACGATGTCTTCGTCCATTACAGCAACATTGCAGGCGACGGCTACAAGTCCCTCGAAGAAGGCCAAATGGTCGAATTCGAGATCGGGCCTGGCCGCAAGGGCGACGAAGCCCTCAACGTCACAGCTGTCTAAAACACAGCTAACTAACTAGGCCTCGCGCCTAGTACAAAATCGAGACTAGAAGTCGGTGGCCACGCCACCGGCTTCTACTCGCCCGGCCACGAACACCTCTAGTTGGTCGCGGATTTCCTCGGCGAGTGCCGGTTCGCGGTACTCGTGGAGAAGCCTGGCAACAAGATCGCCAGTTCGATCGACAGCGGTCGGCGAACCCGCCTCCTCCCAGGACTCGAAGTTTCGCCAGTCCGAGACCATTGGTGAATAGAAGGCCGTCCGGTAACGGTCCTGAGTGTGTTGCGTGCCAAAGAAGTGCCCAGCGGGCCCGACCTCGGCGATTGCGTCGAGCGCTAAGTCTTGCGGAGTAACGTCGAGTGGCTTGAGTAGCACCTGCATCATTGCGAGCATGTCCGCGTCGAGGACCATTTTCTCGTAGCTGGCTCGCAAGCCGCCTTCGAGCCACCCCGCGCCGTGAAAGACGATGTTCGCGCCTCCCATGATCGCCCCCCACAGCGAGAAGGCCGACTCGTATCCCGCCTGAGCATCGATCGCATTTGCGGCATTGACGTTCGACGAGCGGTACGGCACGCCATAGCGCCGCGCGAGCTGCCCTCCGAGCATGGCTGCCTTGATGAACTCAGGTGTTCCAAACGCTGGCGAGCCCGAACGCATGTCGACGTTCGAAGTGAACCCGCCGTAGACGACAGGCGCGCCTGGCCGAACAACCTGGGTGAGCGCCATGCCCAACAACGCTTCAGCGTTCTGTTGGGTGACGGCGCCAGCGATGGTCACCGGCGCCATCGCTCCTGCCAACGTGAACGGGGTCAGGATCACCACTTGGTTGCGGGCCGAGAATTCGAGGATGCCCTGACACATTGGCGTGTCGAGGCGTAACGGTGACGAGGTGTTGATGACCGTGTGGGCCGACGGTTCCTGGTCGAGTTGCTCGTTCGTAATCCCTCGACCAATGCGAATCATCTCGAGGCAGTCCCGGTTGCGCTCGCTCCCGAGGCTGTAGACGTTCACCACCTTGTCGCTCAACGTCAAGAGATCGAAGGTTGCATGTAGGTGTCGTACCGACGGATGAATGTCGGCTGGCTCGACCGGGTAGCCGCCGTGCATGTGGATGACGTTGAGGTGTTGGCTCAGCCGAACAAGGTTCTGGAAATCGGCGTGGTTGCCCGCTCGCCTCCCACCACTGTTGTCGCTGACGTTCGGTGGGCTCGCGACCGACGTGAACACGACGTTGTCGCCGCCGATGCGGACGTTGTGCTCGGGGTTACGGGCGTGGAGGGTGAACTCCGACGGGCAGGTCGCGATCAACTCCATGATCAGCTCGCGGTCGATCCGGATGCGGTCCTCGTGCACCGTTGCACCCGCTGCTACCAAGAGGCGGCGAGCCTCCGGCTCGAGCACATCCATCCCGGTTGTTTCGAGAACCGTGAGCGAAGCCTCGTGGATTGCCTCGAGCTCGTCGGCCGAGACAATCTCCGTTGGCGCGAAGCTGCGACGAAGCAACGAAAACGCTGGCTGCGCGGTCGGGCTCTCCGCTGCCGAGCGGTTTCGCTCTCGCTTGCCAGGTCGCCGCCGCGGCGGACCTGGGTGTCCAGTCCCCATTGCATCTCATTTCTCGTCGAGCTGGAGAGATTAGGTGTCCGTCTCTCCTAGCGACAAGTGCCGGGCGTGGCGTTGCGATTCGTCGGCGAGCAAACTGGCCACGTGGAAAACGGGGATCGGGTCCAACTCATTGGAACCCGATGGACGTCCAATACCGCGTCCGTTCAACTTCGGATGAACGACGAGGCATCGCGCATCGTACCGGTCACCGACCTCGCGCTGACCTACGAGGCATCCCCCGAAATTGTGCGCCGCTGCATTGGGCACAAGCCGTTCCGAGATCGATCCGTTGCCTGGGTCGACTGCGACCGTACGCCGATTTCGGGTGGGCTGACGTGTGATCGCTGCAGCGCCGTCGATGCCACCTTCGCCTCACAGTTGCACCACGCCCACACCAAGGGACGAAGCGAGATCGACGCTGCTGTCCTCAACCATCTCGACCAGCCAAACGTTGCCTACCTGGCAGCGTTTCGCGATGGTTCGATCAAGATCGGGACATCGACAAAGGCGCGGCTCAACACGCGCCTGCACGAACAGGGAGCGTGGGTTGCCCACGTTGTTGCCAGCGCGAGCGACGGCGTTGCGGTGCGTGCTCTCGAAGACCGCGTCACGATCGAAACCGGACTTACTCAGGCTGTCTCGGGCAAGCGCAAACTCGATGGCCTCGCAGCCCCGAAACCTGACGAGCGACTACAAACCGAGCTCGGCCGTTGGGCTACACGAGTTCACGAGGTGATTGCGGCCGCTAGCGATCCTCGCCTCAGCGCAATGAATGACCCTTGGGTGAGCTCAGTAGCCGCCAACCCCATCTGGAGCGGTGTCCATCCGTACCCGCTTCGCCTGAACTCCGGAGCTCATGTGCTCGATGTCCTCGCCGCCAGTGGCCGGGTCGCTGCGGTGTCTCGTCCTGAATCTTCGGATCGGTTCGTGTGCGATCTTCGCCAGCTCTACGGACTTGTGCTCACCATGGCCGACGTCGAACCCGACCCCCTGACCGTGCAAGACAGTTTGTTCTAGAGTTTCCCATGGCCGATACCGCTCCACGCGCTGCTTTCACCCGAATGGACGAGTCGACCAAAGGCGACTGGGACATCATTGTTGGGGCGGTGATCGAACACGCCCACACCAAGCTGTACCCAAGCGTTATGGCCCAGCTTGAAACGCTGCGCGGCGACCATGGCGGGTTCGCTGTTGACCGACTCACCCATTGCTTGCAGACCGCTTACCTTGCTGAGCAAGACGGCAAGGACGACGAGTACATCGTATGCGCCCTGCTGCACGACATCGGCGACGTCCTTGCACCGTTCAACCATCCCGACATCGCCGCAGGAATCTTGAAGCCATACGTGTCTGAAGCCAACCATTGGATGGTTCAGAACCACGGAACAGTGCAGGGCTACTACTACTTCCATCATCTCGGGATGGATCGCAACGCACGCGATTCGCTGAAGGACCACGAGTTCTACAGCCACTGCGAGGAATTCTGCGCAAAGTACGACATGCCAGCGTTTGACCCGCAGATGACAGCCCCACCTCTGTCGCATTACTCGCCGCTGCTCAAAGCCATGTTCGGCCCAGGTGGTTTGAGCTCGCTGGACGCCGTCAAGGACGCTGTCCAGAAGTAGCTATGGCCAAGACGAACGGGCTGCGCGAGCCGCTCCCTCAGCCCGCACTGTTTCCCTTCGGTCCCGGTGGCATCGACGAACTGTTCGACGCCGGACTACGGGATCATCCAGGGCGCGTCGCCCTCATCGACGGCGATCGAACCTGGACGTGGGAACAACTCCATGACGCGGTCGCTTCAGCAGCAGCGCCGTTGCCAATCGGTGAAATTCAACTAGCGCCGCAGGGCAACTCGGCCGAGTTGATCATCGCGGCGCTCGCGATCATGTACGCCGATGGCATATGGGCAACGAACGCCGGCGAGAAATCGCCCGACGTAAACGCACTGCACGATGAGTTCCTTGTCGAACCGGGTCAGCAGCGACCAACCACGAGGTTCAATCTGCCTGCCGCGATTGCCTATACCTCTGGAACGACTGGCTCACCGAAGGCGGTCGTCCATAGCCAACAGGGTCTCCTCCTGCCCGGGCTGGTGAGCGTTGAGGTCGAGCCGCCAACTGACGGCGAGCGGATTGGTACCCCGCTCGATCTGACCATCGCCAACGTGTTCGTACTCGGACCACTGTCTGCGCTGCTACGAGGCAGCACGTTTGTCGTCATGAAGAAGCCCTATGTCACCGGGCTTGCCGAGGACATCGCTGCCCACGGCATCACCCGCTTGTTCGCCGTACCGACGATGGCCCATGACCTCGCGGCGTTGGCCGCGGTTGACCCGACGGTCGTTGCCCAGCTGTCGTCATTGGACCGCGTGATCCTTGGCGGTTCGGGCGCCGAACCCGAGATGATTACCAACTTCACCGAGCGGTTCGGCGTCCGACCGACCTTGAGTTACGGCCTGAGCGAAGCACCGACGGGGGTTGCTCGCGAATCACTCGACGACCCGATTGGTTCGCGTCGGGGCTTTCCTCTCCCCCACGTCGAGGTCATCGTCGTCGATCCCGAATCGGGGGGAGAACGACCGATCGGATCGGTCGGCGAGGTGTGCATACTCCCGGCACGGTCGGGGCCGTGGGCTGGGGTGTGGACCGGTGCGCTCGGCTATCTCTTCGAACCAGACCGGACCGACGCAGCGTTTCGAGGCGAACTACTTCATACCGGCGATACGGGAACGATCGACCGAGACGGTGCGGTGTCCATCATGGGCCGGTTAGGAAACCTGATCGTCCGCGGTGCCAAGAACATCGATCCCGTCGCAATCGAGGCCCACGCAAAGTCGCTGGCGGGTGTCGCTGATGCCGCCGCCGTTGGCGTGCCGGACGATCGCCTCGGCGAGATCGTCGGGCTTGCCGTAGTTGTTGACGGCGAGTGGGACTCACTTGACCTGGCCGAGGCTGCTCTCACCGTCGAGGAACGCACGTCCGCCTCGATCGACGCGGTCGTCATCGTCGACGAGCTCCCCCGAAACGCCATGGGCAAAGTCGACCGCGCTGCCCTACGCGCGCGATTTACGCCCGACACCCACCTCCCCTAAAGATTTTGTCCCCCGCTTGTGACCGTATAGGTTCCAAACGGGGGACAAATCCTCTACAAATCGTGAAGCGGGGGCGGGGTTGTACGGCTAGATTCGAAGAGTGCCTGACTTCGACTACACCGAACTCCTCCCTCTCGGCGAGGACACCACCAACTACCGCAAGATTTCCGACGAAGGTGTCTCTACCTTCGAAGTAAATGGCGAGACCTTCCTAAAGGTCGAACCCGAGGCGCTTCAGTTACTCGCGGCGACGGCCATGCGCGAGATCGCGCATTACCTACGCCCGACCCACCTCGAGCGACTGAGCAGCATCCTCGACGACGACGAAGCATCACCCAACGACCACTTCGTTGCAACCGAGCTCCTCCAGAACGCAAACATCGCCGCCGGCGGTGTCTTGCCGATGTGCCAAGACACTGGAACCGCGGTCGTCATGGGCAAGAAAGGTCAGCACGTCTTCACCGGCTTCGACGATGAGAAGGCCATCGCGCGTGGCATCTACGACACTTACCTCACCTCGAACCTGCGCTACAGCCAGCTCGCACCACTCAGCCTGTTCGAAGAGAAGAACACCGGCAACAATTTGCCTGCGCAGATCGAGCTCTACGCAACCCAAGGCAATGCCTACAAGTTCCTCTTTATGGCCAAGGGCGGTGGCTCGGCGAACAAGACCTACCTCTTCCAGGAGACGAAGGCGCTGCTCAACCCCGAGAGCCTCATGACGTTCCTCGATAAGAACCTGCGCTCACTGGGAACAGCAGCCTGCCCGCCGTATCACCTCGCGGTCGTGATTGGCGGAACGTCAGCCGAGTACAACCTGAAGACGGCAAAGTACGCCTCGGCTCACTACCTCGACTCGATCCCAACCGAAGGTTCGATGCTCGGCCACGGCTTCCGCGATCTTGAATGGGAAGAGCGCATTCTCGAACTGACACGTGAACTGGGTATTGGCGCTCAGTTCGGCGGCAAATACTTCTGCCACGACGTGCGGGTGATCCGACTCCCCCGTCACGGCGCCTCGAACCCGGTCGGCCTCGCAGTGTCGTGCTCAGCGGATCGCCAAGCGCTCGCCAAGATCACACCCGAAGGCCTCTTCCTCGAACAACTCGAAACCGACCCGGCACGCTTTCTTCCCGAGGTGACCGGAGAAGATCTGAGCAGCAAGGTCGTAAAGATCGACCTCAACCAGCCCATGGACGACATCCGCGCCGAGCTCAGCAAGCATCCAGTCAAGACCCGACTCTCGCTCAGCGGCACGCTCGTTGTTGGCCGCGACATCGTCCACTCCAAGATCAAGGAACGCCTCGATGCGGGCGAGCCCATGCCCGACTACCTACAGGACTACCCGATCTACTACGCGGGCCCCGCCAAGACCCCCGAAGGGTATGCAAGTGGCTCGTTCGGGCCGACCACCGCGGGCCGCATGGACTCCTACGTCGACCAATTTCAGGCGGCGGGTGGATCGTTCGTCATGTTGGCCAAGGGCAACCGCTCTCAACAGGTCGTCGATGCATGTAAGGCCCACGGCGGCTTCTATTTGGGGTCGATCGGTGGCCCCGCGGCACGTCTCGCCAAAGATGCGATCACGAGCGTCGAGGTGCTCGAGTACGAAGAACTCGGCATGGAAGCCGTGTGGCGCATCGAGGTCCACGACTTCCCCGCCTTCATCATCATCGATGACAAAGGCAACGACTTCTTCGCCGAGGTCAGCACCCCGGTAAGCCTCCGCTAGTCCGACTCGCTACTAACTATGGTTCGGCGGTTGGCCGAGGTCGACCGATTTCAACCCGGCCAACGACGTCGTGGAGATCACGCCGACGGCGCAGTTGTTTTCATCCACAACAGCAATGGCCGCGGTGTCGTACTGATTCATTAGCCGCGCCGCGTCGACAGCCGGAGCGTCGGATTGGACCGCTGGCAGCTCGCGCATTGCCTCGCGAGCCGTCGCGTCCGGGCCGAACTCGAGCATGGCCGCAGCGAGATCGTGCAACACCATCAAACCGAGATACTCCGGTCCGGCCACCGGCACGGCGAACGAGCGCCCACGTCCGCCGTATTTGTCGATGATCTCGAGCAGGGTCTCGTCGGGTTTGATCACGCCGAGGTCGTCGAGCATCACGACAGAAGCGGGTTCGACGAGCCGGCGTTCGAGCTGACCCTGGCGTTCGGTTCGTTGCAGGTTCGATACCGATTCCTCGCCCATGAGCGACTGGGAGATGGCGGTCGCGATGAGTGCCGGAATGACGAATTCTGCACGTCCTGTCGACTCAGCAACGAACATGATCGCGGCGAGCGGCGTCCGATATGCAGCTCCGAGAACCGCGGCCAAACCAATGACCGGGTAGAGCCCGGTGGACTCGGCTCCGACAGCGAGCTCGATCGCGCGCCCCAACAAGAGCCCTTGGACGACGAGAGGAATGAACACACCACCGACACCGCCGACGGCGATGGTCACACCGGTCGACAACGCCCGAAGAATGAACAACACCACAACCACGAGCAATGTCACCGAGTTGTCCCGGACGAGCTCGGCGGCGATGTCGGTACCAAGACCCAGCGTGAGAGGCTGGTCGACGAGCTCGTTCGCCAACCAGATGCCCGAGGCCATCGTCACCGCTGCAATAGGCAAGCGAACAGCGAGGTGGTGCTCGGTCGACAAGGCCTTGGCGTAGCGAAGACCCTTGGCGAGGAGCCGAGCGACCAGACCGGCCAATACACCGATCGTCAAGGCCGCAAGAATCTCGTCCTGCAATTCGAGATCCGTCGGATCAAATCTCAACAACGGAGTTGCTCCGAGGAAGGAGACGAACGTCAGATATGACGCCGCAGCAGCGATGAGCGCCGGGATCAGACCATGTCTAGAGATATCGCGGCGATACGGGACTTCCATAGCGAAGAGCACGCCGGTCGCAGGGGCCTTGAATACCGCGGCGATTCCGGCTGCTGCGCCAGCCACCAGCAGCACCAGGCGCGGCCGTTCACCGAGGACCTTCGGCAAGCGGTCACCGAGACTCTGCCCAATCGTTGCACCCGTGAGGATCGCCGGTCCCTCGATACCGACCGCTCCACCCGAACCAATCGTCGCAAAACTGGCAATCAGTTTGGGTAGGAGGTTCTTCGACTCGGCACCCGTCCCGCAATGAAACGACTCGACATAGGCATCTGCGGTCTTCGAACCGACCTTGGGCCACACCCGAAGAATCCCCGCCACGAACAACAAACCGACTGGCGGAGCGATCATCTGGACAATGAGCGGGGCATTTAGGACCGAGTTCAAGACGATCTGAACAGTGGCCCATTCGAGCAGGCTGACCACGCCACCGACCACGATGCCGAGGCCTGCATAGACCAGGAAGCGAATGGCGCCGTTCGTAACCACCGTCGCACTCTAATCTCGGCGCTCAAGACCAAAGAATCCGACCGCGCGTCGTACGCTGCCTGCCAATGTCTCTCCTGCTCGGCGTAGCTGCAAGTGTCCTCATTGGAATCTCCGACACCTTCGGTCGGGCGAGCTCGCGTCGCGCCGAACCAATCAGCCACGTCTCCATGCAAATGGCGGTCGGCGTGCTCGTAGCGGTGCCGGTTGCGCTACTACTACGCAACGAAATCCGTGTCGACGACCTCGCTATGGGGCTGGTGTCGGGAGCGCTGATCGCCCTGGGACTATCGCTGCTCTATCGCGCAATGGCGGAGTCTTCCTCGGCGGTCGCTGCTCCCGCTGCCTCGGTGCTGGTGGCGTTGATCCCGTTGATTTGGGATCTACTCGGCGGCGCCGAACTCAGTAGCCTCGCCGCGCTCGGATGCGTGATTGCGCTGGCATCACTGGTGCTCACCACCTACTCGCCTACCGATTCGAAAACTTCGTTGCGCGGCCTCGGGCTCGCCGCACTCGCTGGCGTGTTTCTCGGCGTATCGGTGATCTTTGCCGCCGATACCAATCCCGACTCGGGGGCCTGGCCTGCCGCTAGCCAACGGTTGGCTGGTTTCGTGGCGATGCTGATGCTCGCGCGCCTTCGCTCGGTGCCCGCCTTTCTACCGCCGGGAATCCGCCGTTTCGGCTATCTCGGCGGAGTCGCTGGCGCTCTTGGCATGATCTCGTGGATCATCGGCGCTCAGCTGGGCGAGCTCGGTGTCGTATCGATCGTGGCATCGACTTCGCCGGCCGTCGTGGCGCTACTTGCCACAAAGTTCGACGAAGACACGATTCGTCCGTTGCAGGCCCTCGGCGTCGCCGGTGCGATCGCAGGCACGATTCTCATCGTCTTGTCTTGACGTTGGGCGGGTCGTGCTAACCAATTGGTGACTGCGCGGTCAGACCGCCGTCGATCGTGTACACCGAACCGGACGCGAACTGGGACTCGTCGCTGGCCAGCCACACCGCCAAGCTCGCAACATCGTCGGGCAGGCCGAGGCGACCGACCGGATGCTGACCAACCGCACGCGACCGGGCGGCTTGTGGGTCGTCGGCCATCTCGAAGGCCGCGTCAGCCAGCGCTGTGGCGATCCAGCCGGGCGCGATTGCGTTGCAGCGGATCCCGTCTCGGCCGTGGTCGATTGCGATTGCTCGTGTGAGCGAGTGCACGGCACCTTTGGAGGCGTTGTAGACAGCCATGTTGTGATCCGCGCTGTTGCCCGAGATCGAGCCGATGTTGATAATGGCGCCTCCGCCAGGCTGGGCCTGAATTTGGCGAACCGCCGCGCGCGCACAGTTGAAGACGCCGCGCACGTTGACGTTCATCACTTCGTCGTACTCGTCGTCGCTGGTCTCGGCGATCGACTTTTCGACCTGCACCCCGGCGTTGTTGACGAGTACGTCGAGCTTGCCCCAGTCGCGAACCGCGTGTTCGATGAGTTCGTTGGCTGCTGTCGGGTTGCTCACGTCGGTCTCGTGCCAACGAATTCCCGCCCCGACATTGGTTGGTTCGCTGCGACTCCCGAGCGTGAGCTTGGCGCCTTCTTCCCAGAAGCGCTTTGCGATTGCCTGGCCAATTCCACTCGACGCTCCGGTGATCACGATCGAGAGGTCTGAGAGTCTGTTCATTGGGTGGAGTATCGCAGACCGGTTAGTCGCCTAGGGCCATGGCTTCGGCGAGCCGCAGGCCGCGTTCGAGCTCGTCGTCTCGACCGAACCTGGCCCAGTCGAGCCACATACCGTTGGTGTACGCCACGACGTCGGCGCTGCGATGGGCGACCTGTTCGTCGTTCAACTTCGGTCGAGCAGCCGAGATCAGTTCATCTAGCGACCCGACGTACTCCTGGTAGTAGTCGCTGTCGATCTTGGCGAGCGCTGGGTCGGTCAGTGCCATTGCCCAGAGCGACACGCGAAGCCGCAAGTAATCGGTGTTCAAGAACTCCGGGGCAAAGGCTCCCCGGATGAAGGCGCGGACCTTGTCGTCGGCGTCCTCGATTTCGCTCGCTGCGTTGATGGAAGCGTCTCGGACTTCCGAAGTCGAGCGCTGGAAGGCTGCGACGATGAGGCTGTCCTTGTCGTCGAAGTGATAACTCAACAACCCGAGTGAGACGTCGGCCTCTTGGGCGACTTGGCGCATGCTTGTGCCCGTCACACCGTCGCGGACAATCACGGCCTGAACGGCATCGAGAATCATGTCCTGTGTATCGGCGGCGCTCACCGCGTCGACGGTAGCAGTCGAGGCCACGGCTCACCCATGGAATCGGTGTGGCGCTAGTCTCGCCGACATGGTGTTGGTCGGCCCCCAGGACTCTTGCCCCTGTGGTGTGGGTCGTTCCTATAGCAACCATTGCGGACGGCTTCACGACATTGGCTATGCCGGGTTGGAGACAACCGCCGAGGACACCATGCGCTCGCGCTACAGCGCGTACGTCGTGGAGAACGAGCCGTTTCTGCTCGCGACGTGGCACGAGTCGACCAGACCAGCCGCGATTGCGTTCTCCGGGGTGCAATGGCATGGGCTGAGCGTGCGTGAAAGCACCGCTGGAACCGGGCTCGCGAACACGGGGACGGTCGAGTTCACCGCAAGGTTTCGACGAGATGATGCACACCTCGAACTTCACGAGGTGTCCTCGTTCGTCCGTGATGGCGGTCGCTGGTACTACCTCGACGGCAGCGATCCCGACTAAGAGATCCACGACCAAAAAGTTCAGACTGAACGACCGTCCAGTTTGTTGATACTCTGAGGAAATGCCGTCATCGATCGACCTTCTCGAACAGATCATCGACTTGGACACCTATCCAATTCACCGGCTCGACTCGTCGGTGCGCAGCGAACTCGTCACCGAGACCCGCGCACAAATGGATGCCGTTGGTTGTTTTCGAATTTCCGACTTCATTCGACCTGAGGCCGTCGCAACGATGCTCCGCGAAGCCAAGGAACTTCATCCCAAGACCTTCTGGGCGCAACAGTCGCACAACCCCTACGCATCACTAGCGAACCCCGACCTTCCCGAAGACCACCCGCGGAACACCTTCCAGGAGCGAATGAGCGGCTTTATCAACTCCGATGTCCTTCCAACCGAGTCGCTGCTCAACCAGATCTACAACGCGAACGTCTTCACCCACTTCGTATGGGAGGCAATCGGCACCTCTCGCCCGATCTATCAGTGGGCTGACCCGCTCGGGCGGAACCCATACGGCGTCATGGAAACCGACCACTATTTCCCATGGCACTTCGACGGCAACGAATTCACGGTCAGCATCCTCGTCCAAAAGCCCGAGGGCGGCGGAGTGTTCGAGTACGTGCCCGACATTCGCGAGCCCGACGCGGAGAACTTCGAACACGTCAAACACATCCTGGAAGGCGGACGCGAGGGCGTTCGCGAACTCGACCTCGTGCCCGGCGACCTTCAACTCTTCAAGGGACGCTTCTCGATGCATCGGGTGACCCGAATCGTTGGCCCAATGACCCGCTACATCGCGCTGCCGACATACGTCTATGACCCGTGGCGCATGAACCGGCCACATCACGCGATCCAGTACTACGGGCGAGCAACCGAGATGCACCATGCTCGCGAATCCGCCCTCGTCGACGGCCTCGTGGACTGACGCGTGAACGCTGGTTCGAGCAGCAGTGGCGAGCACCGCGCGGTCGCCGTGGTCGGTCTGGGAAATATCGGCGGCGGAGTCGCCCGCAACCTCGCCCGGGCCGGGGTTCGCGTCGCCGGAGTCGACCTCGACCAGGCCAAGGTCGATCGCCTTGTTGGCGAGGGTGGCATCGATGGCGGCTCGATCAGCGAGGCGGCGGCTAGCGCCGATGTGGTCTTCACCTCGCTCCCCGGACCAGCGCACATTCTCGCGGTCGCGAACGAACTGTTGCCCGCCATGGAGCACGGGTCTATTTGGGTCGAGCTGTCCACGAACGACCTCGCCACTGCCCGCGCCCTTGGCGAGCAGTGCGCGACGCACGGAGTCCGCCTCATCGACGCTCCGGTGTCGGGCGGCCCCGAAGGCGCAGAAGCTGGCACCCTTTCGATATTCGTTGGCGGCGCCGACGAAGACGTCGCTGACGTCATGGCGCTGCTCGAGGTTGCGGGTACAAAGGTCGACCACCTCGGAGCGAGCGGGACAGGCATTGCTGCCAAGATCGCTCAGGTGACGCTGTGCTACACCCAGACAGTCACCTTGATCGAGTCGCTCCTTCTCGGGGTCAAAGCTGGTATTGAACCAGCCAAAATGCTCGACCTGATCCAGAACTCGGCCGGAACGAGCTACTGCGCAACGGCGTACGGGCCCGAGATCATCGCCGGGACCTACGACGAGTCCTTCCCAATCGGCCATGCAGCCAAGGACATGCGCCTGGCCATGGAGCTGGCTAATTCTGTCGGCGCCGAGCTTCCATTCATGGCAACGGTCGCCGAACTCTACGAGGCGACCGAAGCGCACTACGGTTCCCAAGCAGCACACCTTCTCGCCGCCCAAATGGTCGAAAACGCAAACGACACGGTCCTACATCAGCAATGACGACCGGCGAACAATTCACGGTTCCAACACACATGGCTCTCGGGCCAGACAGGGACGAAAGAGAGAGCAACCATGGCTGAGAATAGACAAGTCAGTGAAGACGACTTCGCGGCGGTGAACGCTGCCAGCTTCACCGGGGAGCAATGGCAGGCGCGCGTCGACCTTGCGGCCATGTACCGGTTGTCGGCGCACTTTGGCTATGACGACACTGTTTGGAATCACATCACGATGCGAGTTCCGGGCAGCGACCACAACTTCTTCTTGAACAAGTTCGGCCTGCTCTACAACGAGGTGACCGCGTCGAACCTGATCAAAGTCGACAGCGACGGCAACGTGCTCGAAGGGCCCGCCGATGTCAATACCGCCGGGTTTGTCATCCATTCGGCGATTCACAACGACTTCCCCGAACACAAGGTCGTGTTCCATGCCCACGTTCCCGACGCGCTCGCCGTGACGGCGCTGCGCGACGGGTTCCAGCACATTGTCCAAGACACCTCCATGCTCTACGGCGAGATTGGATATCACGACTGGGAGGGACTCTCGCTCACCCTCGAAGAGCGTGAGCGTCTTGCCAAGAACATGGAAGGCAACCGAGTCTTGGTGATGCGCAACCATGGGTTCTTGACCGTCGGCAAGACCGCTGGCGAAGCGTTCATGGTCATGCATTACTTCGTGCGGGGGTGTCGGGC
>CAZMYN010000058.1:0-16079 GCA_964570495.1 uncultured Acidimicrobiales bacterium
GAGCGGGAGTTGGTGTCGTCGTCGGAGTCGGTGTTGGAACCGTCGTCGGTGTAGGTGTAGGCGGTGGCGATGTGACTGGCGGCGAGATCGGAGCCGGTGTTGGGGCGGGGCTTGGTGTGGCGTTGCCAAAGACGAGCGGCGCACTTTGAGGCGACGCAATCCCATCAATCGTGAACGCCTGCACCACATAGGTACCACCAGCGCGATCCTCAACAGGCACGTTGTAACGCGGGGTCCGGTGATTCGTCAGAACCTCCACACCGTTACGGAACACTGTCCAATACCGAACATTCACACCGTCGATCCGCGGCTGATCCCACAGAATCGTCCGATCCGCATACGTTGGATCAGGCCGAAGATTCACCGGCTGAGCCGGAGCACCAGACGGGCTCGGAGAGACCACCGGAGCGGGAGTTGGTGTCGTCGTCGGAGTCGGTGTTGGAACCGTCGTCGGTGTAGGAGTGGGCGCCGGAGCCGCCGTGGCTGGCACCCGATGCTCAGCACTTCTCGGGCTGAAGTTCGGTTCTCCCGGGCGGGTATCAAACGCCACGATGTAATAGGTCGTTCCCGTTCGTGCGTCCGCGGGCATCGCGTAGGTCCGCGATGCCGTCACGGTCGCAACATATTGGTTGTTGGCGTAGACGTTCCATCCCCTCACCTCGATGCCGTTGCTGGGCTGATCCCAAGACAGGATTGTTCTCTCATTGTTCGAGGAGAGGTTTGTCGGGGCTAGTGGAATTCCCTCCTGCGCTTGTGCACTGGTTGGAAGTAGCACCGCCAGCAAGGCAAAGAGGGACACGAAGGCAACAAGTAATCGCGTTGGTATTCGAAACACTGGAGGTCCAATCAGTCACGCTCGCCGCGACCGAATTGTCACGTGCGTCTCGGGGATGACACGCACGAGCCCTGGGCGCGGGGGGACAGAAGGGCGAAGAATCTCACGAACTGCCCGTCCATTACCTCAGGGGTAATTGCCACCACTACTCACGATTGTTTCGATGAACCTATGACTTCCACTGCACTTCATCACGAACAAGACAGCTCCGGGCCCCGGCTATCTTGTCCCCTCACCCAACTACGGGTCGCCTCACTAGGCACGGCCGGGTTCGGTCTGATGATCGCCCTCGGTGCACATGAACTCACCGACGGCCCGTTGCGATGGTTTGCTGACTTGTTGTTCTGGCCACTCGGCGATCCCGCGGTCCTCAGCAACGAAGCTCAACTGCTCGCCGCGGTCCTTGGCGGAATCATGACGAGTTGGGCCGTGCTCATGTGGATGCTCACCGACGCGCTCGGCCCCGACCAGCCCCACGTGCTCCGACGGATCATCTTCACGGCTATGACTCTGTGGTTCTTCATCGACAGCGCAGGGTCGATCGCCTCAGGTGCCTGGCTGAACGTCGTAGGAAACCTTGGGTTTCTCGCGCTGTTTATCGTCCCCGCGAGGCGGCTGGGGTGACCTACGGTGATCCAATGAGCTCCACATTCGGAACGGTCCTGAAGCAATGGCGGACGGAGCGTCGAATGAGCCAGCTCGAGTTGGGCACACGCGCCGAGGTCTCCACACGACATATCTCCTTTCTTGAATCGGGGAGATCGAATCCGAGTCAGCCAATGGTCCTGCACCTGACCGAAATCCTCGAAGTCCCACGTCAGGAGCGAAATCGACTTCTCGGCGCGGCGGGGTTCGCCCCGGTCTACGAGAGCGCTAGCCCCGATAGCAGCGCAATGGAACCGATCCGCCAAGCAATTGCCTGGACCCTCGAACATCACGACCCGTTCCCCGCCGTCGTGCTCGATCGGCACTGGAACGTCGTCGATGTGAACAAGGCTGGAGCGATGATGTTCTCGTTGCTGGGAGTTGGGACCGACGTCAACATGATCGACGTCTTTGTGACCGACGATCGGGTCAAGGACATGATCGTAAATTGGGGTGAGGTCGGCTACTTCCTACTCACCAGACTTCGTACCGAGAGTGCTGCTGTCGGCGGCGACGCGGTTCTCGATTCAGCGATTGCAGCGCTCGCGAGCGACGACGCGATTGCTCCGCCAACGCGAAGTCCGCTTCCCCCGGCGCTGCCCGCCATATTTGAGATCGACGGTCTTCGCGTATCGCTGCTTTCGACTATTGCTCAGTTCGGGTCGGCCGAAGACATCGCCCTGGCCGATCAACGAATCGAGCTGTTCTTCCCGGGCGACGCACCCACCCGCGACCTTCTACTTTCAATGGCGTCGCCCTAACCCCGACAAATCACCGCGTGACGACGATCCAGGTGGTGCCGGACTCTGTCGTTTGCGCCATGACAATCTCGTTGCTGCCGGCGGCTACCAGAGCAAGCCGATCGGGGGCAGCGACATCGAGGTCGGCGGTCGAGAACGAGTCGGCGTCCGCGATGGTCACGACAGCACCAGACGTCTCGCCCAGGAAGCCCACCGTCGAGGCACTTGCCGAGACGCCACGATTCGCCGACGCAGCCAACGCGCTCCAGGTCTCACCGGCGTCGCTCGAGATGAGCGTGTCGGCAACCCCTCCCTCGACACTTCGAAGCGTGACGGTGCCGTTGTTGACCGACACGGTCATGCCGTCGTTGTTCGTTCCAAGCGCCTTGGCCGTCCAGTCAACCCCGTTGGTCGACACGAACAGCGCCAGCCCTTCGGTGTTACGTCCAGCCACGACGAACTGAGCGTCGACCGTCGTCACACCGCTGACCAACGTGGCATCGAGTCGACTGCCGCGCTCATAGGGGCCACCGATTGGTCCGGTCCAGACCTCGGGTGCGTCGTTGTCGCCAATCACGATGACGCCGGAAGCGCCAACGGCCAGGTCGGTAGCGAAGACCTCGGCGCCGAGAAGTGGAGACGACAACTCCCATGCCACGGCGTCGGGCGACGTGCCGATAGAGAACTCTTTGATCCCCGACTCGGCGTTGAATCGCTCGAAGAGCGCAACGTAGGTTCCGGCGTGCTCGCGCAGCACCGACGCGGTAGCGCCTGCTGGCACGCCGGCCAGTACCGAGCTCGACCAGTCGAGCCCGTTCGGCGAGCTGATGCCAATGGCGGTGGTCTCGTTGCCGAAGGCGACGCCGAGGCCGACGTAACCGTTGGCTGAAGGCAGAACAAGAACGCCCGAACCGCTACCGAGACCAACCGCGGACTCACGTGTCTCGACGGTCATCTCGATGTCGTCAGCCTGCAATTGTGCGGCACCAAATTCGGCAACCAGGTCGATCTCGTCGTCATCGATCGCGGCGACGGAATCGTCGACAGCGTCATCTGCGTCATCGCCGACGACCTCGGGGGTTTCGAGAGTCGTTGTCTCCTCCTCATCCGGGGCTGTTTCGGCGGCGGGCTCGATCGCGTTGGCGCTGTCGTCGCTCTCTTCAGAATTGATGTCATCGCCATCGGTCGATGGGTCAGCGACTTCGACAGACTCGGTGGCCGCCCCTTCGCTTGCGACTTCCGTGGTCGAATCCGAGCTCTGAACATAGGTAAGCGCCCCGATGAACACTCCCCCGGCAACGAGTACGCCAGCACCGATTCCAGCGATTCGGTTTCGCTTGTGGCGGCCATCGGCGATCGAGGCGAGGTCATCGACCGACGGTGCAGCCCCAACAGTCGTGGTGCGCCCGGTGCGTTCCAGTTCGGCGCGAAGGCGGTCTTCGATATTCATGATCGGTCTCCAAGGAGTCGGTTGAGTTCGTTGAGTGCCCGGCTCGTTCGGCTTTTGACCGTGCCGGGAGAGATTTCGAGTGCGTCTGCGGCGGCCTCGATCGTCCAGTCGAGGTAGTAGCGCAGCACGAGGACGTTGCGTTGATCTGCAGGGAGTTGGCCGAGGGCGTGAGCTAACTCGGGGTCGGGGGTGTCGTGCTCGATCGAGTCGGGTCGGGCGATCTTGGCTGCGAAGCGGCGATCGCGGCTGCGACGACGAAATCGGCTGTTGGCCCAATTGCGAGCGGTTCGATAGATCCACGCCTCGGGTTCTTCGAAGGTTCCAACGGCGTGCCATCGATGCAGAGCGCGTGTGAAGGCCTCGTCGACGGCTTCGGATGCAAGCGCATCGTCGCCGATGGCAATCGCGAGACCTCGAATCAGACGATCACGCTCATTCGCGTAGATCCGGGCAAAGTCGCGCGTCATTGCTGGGCGCACTGACGCAGCGGGCGCGACGGGGAGAACCCTGCCGCGCTGCGGCGCAGAAATTCGCTGTGTTCGAACTGTCTCCACGCCTGATCTACGCCCATGTCGGGCAAAAGGTTCCCAGAAATTTGCTCGTACGTCGATCTGCCCGCGGATCCGTTCGAAACAAGCCGGTATCGTGCACGACCATGACCGCACCGTTCCGCTTCTCGATATCGCTCGGGCAGACCCCGATCGACCAGCTAATTGCGACCGCCCAGCGCGCCGAAGAGCTCGGCTACTACTCGGTCACGGTCCCCGACCACCTCGACGACCAACCAGCGCCGCTGATTGCGTTGACCGCTGTCGCTGCGGGCACAACGTCGCTGCGCCTGCTCTCGTTGGTGCTTGCAAACGACTACCGCCACCCAGCCATCCTCGCCAAGGAACTCGCCACCCTCGACCAACTCTCAAACGGGCGGCTCGAGGTTGGGCTCGGCGCGGGCTGGATGACGACCGACTATGAGTTGTCTGGCATTGCCCACGATTCACCAGGAACTCGAATCCGTCGGCTTGGGGACGCGACCGACATCATCAAAGGACTACTGCGCGGCGAGGCGGTCGAACACGACGGCGACTTCTACTCGGTGCATGGAGCGTTGGGCACTCCCCATGCAGTGAGCGCTGATGGGCCGCCGATCATGCTCGCCGGGGGCAAGCAGAAGATGCTGACGCTCGCTGGCGCAAAGGCCGACATCGTTGGCATCAACCCGGGTCTGGCCGCTGGTGTGATCGATGAGCGTGCCGGGCAAGACGCGACACTCGAACGCACGAACCAGAAGTTCGAGTGGGTCCGCGACGGTGCCGGGGATCGTTTCGATTCGATCATCTTCCAGACCCGCATCCATCTCGCGATGATCACCGACGACCGCGAAGCTGTTGCTGCGGAGATGGCCCCGCTGCTCGGGATCAGTGCCGAGGAAGCCATGGCGTCGCCACACGCTCTCGTCGGAACGGTCGGCCAGGTGGTCGATGAGGTCAAGTCGTGGCGCGAGCGCTGGGGCTTTTCCTATGTGACGATCAACGGCGACGCAATGGAGGACTTTGCTCCGGTCGTCGAAGCACTCGCCGCCGAGTAGCTCTAGAGCAAGCTCACGATTGCGTCGACCGTGGGCTCGGGTGCGATCGAAACGTCGAAACCAAGTTCCAGTGCCCGGGCTGCGGTCACGCCACCAATGCACAGTGCACGGGCCGGTGTCATCCCGACGTTCGCCGAGTATCGATCGACCGCCGAAGGAGACGCGAACACCACCGTGTCGGCCATCAGCGCTTCGCGAACACGATCGTCGTCGAGCTCGGGCATGACATTGCGGTAGGCCTCAACCGTCACGACATCGATGTCTCGCTCGCGGAGTCCGTTGGCCAGAACCTCTCGGCCGCCAGCGGCCTGGGCAATGAGAACCCGTCCGTGGATCTTGAGGGTCTCGAACGCGATGAGCAAGCCCTCCGATGAGGCGACTTCGGGTCGGAGGTGAACAGTCCAGCCAGCGCTTTCAAGGACGGCACCCGTGCCGCTCGCGATGACCGCCATCGAACACGCTCCGGGCGTTAACAATGCAGCGTCGGCATGCTCAACTACTCGACGTGCGCCGTTCGGCGAGAGCACGACAAGCCAGTCCCCCGACTCCAGCTCGGCGAGAGCGTCGCGCAACTCAGCTCCACCATCTTGCGGTTCGCGAATCTCGAGGAGCGGCAGGGCCACCACCTCGCCTCCGCGTTGCTCGATCGCTTCGATCAGCGACATCGCTTGTGTTTCAGCGCGGGTCACTACGATCCGTCGATCGTCGAGCTCGGGCATCGCTAGTGGAGCCTCGCTCGCAGATCGATCGCCAAGCGTCGTCCCAGCTCGACTCCCTCGGTTCCGACAGCCCTGTCGCGAACGATTCGCCCCGAATCGTCGGCGAGCAGCGCGGCGATCGATAGTTCGTCGCCGTCGAGCGTGGCGTAGGCCCCGGCGGGAAGGTCGCAATCGCCTCCGAGCTCGTGAAGAAACGCCCGTTCAGCAGTGAGCACTCGATGCGAGTCCGGGTCGTCGATGGCGCGCAAGGCAGCGACGAGTTCGTCGTTGTCGGCGCGGCACTCGACTGCCAGCGCTCCCTGTCCGACCTGCGGGAGCATCGTTGTTGGGTCCAACCGTTCGACTACTGCCTCGGAACGTTCGAGACGATCGAGCGCAGCCGCGGCCATCACGATGGCATCGAGCTCGCCTCCGTGCGCGCTGATCAACCCGAGCCGAGTGTCGATGTTTCCGCGAATTTCGACCAGCTCGATGTCCGGTCGCTGCTCGGCCAGCTGAACCTGACGACGAACCGAGCCGGTACCCACGCGGGCGCCTGTAGCGAGGTCTGCGAGCGTCGACCCAACGAGTGCGTCCCGGGCGTCAGCTCGAACGGGAACGGCTGCGATCACCAGGTCGTCGGGGGTCACTGCCGGAAGGTCTTTCGCGGAGTGCACGGCGATGTCTGCTCTGCCATCGAGCACGGCAACCTGAACTTCCTTGACGAACACGCCCTTGCCGCCAAGTTCATGAAGCGGTGTCGACTTGTCGCGGTCTCCTTGTGTCGACACGATGACGGGCTCGGTCTCGAGACCACTCGCCTCGGACAACAGCGAGGCAACGTAGTCGGCCTGCCAGCGCGCCAAAGCACTTCCCCGGGTTGCTGCGCGAATCTTCACCCCGGCAGCCTACGGCCGCTAGTCGGGCTGAACGTCGAAGAGTTCTTGGAGTGCTTCTGCAAGCCGCTCGCCGCGGGCAGACCCAGCGGACTCGCGAAGTTCCGACATGGGGCCATGCAGGAGCTTGTTGATGAGTGCCTTTGTAGCGGCATCGATCTGGGCCAAGGTTTCGGCGTCGGCTGTTGTGGCGACACGACCGAGTTCTGATTGGCGCAATGCTTCTACGTCGCGGCGAAATGCTCGGGCAAGTGGTTCCACGATTTCGGCCGCGGCGGCTGCACCGAAGCGAGATACCTCGTCGTCGATCACCGATTGCACGGCTTCGATTTCCGAACGGCGTTCCTCACGGCCGGCTTCAGCAAACTCGGTGAGGTCTTCCATATCGAGGAGGGTGACCCCTGGAATCTCGCCAGCGGCGGGATCAACATCGCGAGGAACCGCAATGTCGACGATCAGAAGCTTGCGCTTTGGGCGTGCCGCCATGATGGCTTCGAGCGTGTCGTGGTCCACCATCAGTTCGTTCGCGCCCGTGCCGGTCAGCAGAACGTCGACGTCTTCGATCACCGAGCCAAGATCAGCGAGCGGTGCAACGTCGCCGCCGACCCGTTCGGCAAGTCCTGCGGCCCGTTCGATCGTGCGATTGCAAATGACGATGCGGCGCGTGCCGGCGTCGCGCAGCGCGACGGTCATTCCTTCGCTCATCTCGCCAGCGCCAAGTACGCAAATCGCCCGGTCGTCGAGGCTGCCGAGGGCATGGGTAGCCATGGCGACCGCAGCACGCGAGACGGAGGTGATGTTTTGTGCAATGCCGGTCGTGGCTCGTGCCTTGCGACCTGCGGTGCACGACGCAGCGAATAGCCGGGACAGTGCCGGCCCAAGCGCTCCAGCGGTTTCGGCTTGGTCGAACGCTGTTCGAACCTGGTGGAGGATCTCGGTCTCGCCGAGGACCGCCGACTCCAGGCCCGATGCAACCGAGAAGAGATGTCGGGCTGCTTCGGCATCGTGGTGGGTGTAGAGGTGATCGACGAAGGACATCGCCGACAGCCCCGAGTGTCGGGCGAGCACATCTCGCACGTCACCGAACGCGGGATGGAATCGTTCGGATCGCAGGTAGATCTCGGTGCGATTGCACGTCGACAAGACAACCGCTTCGGAGATGTCGTCAGAGGAGAGCAGATCGTCGAATACCTTGACGCGTGCGTCGTCGCCAATGGCTAGCTTCTCGAAGTCACCAATCGGAATCGAGCGCTGATTCACTCCGATTACGACAATCGACATAGGACACTCTCAGGGGGAAGATTATGGGCAGTTTACCCACTCAATATCCCGTTGATCCCATAACACTGCCAAGTTCCGCGAGCTTCCGCTCACGTGACATGAAACACGTCGAATTCGTGCTCGGCCTCGGACCTTCGCTGTTGCATTGACCAGGCTCCTAACACCAGGAGCGCAACCACTGCCGCACCGCCGATCTTGCTCCAAAGAATTCGTTCGGCACCCACGTGAGACGCAGCGACAAGCAGCGACTCCATGGACACCTTTGCTTGTTCGATCGTGCGGCTGTCATCGTTGCTAAAGGCCGTCTCGGCTTGGGCAACGAACGGCGCCAGCGAAACGTCGCGCAACCCCCACTGCTCATCGGTCGTCAGCTCCCGAGTGGCGTTTGCCCGAATTTCTTCGACCTTGTCGAGTGCCACCTGCTGCTCGGAAAGCACGGCGATCGCAAGACCAAAGTCCGGGGCGTTGCGCTCATAAGAGATCTGCCCTGCGTCGGACAATTCGAGTCCGTCAGCGGCTGCGCGTGCGCTCACCACTGCGTAGAGCTCGTGAACTTCGTCGGCTGCGGTCATGAGCTCGTCGGCTGCGTCGAATTGCCACAGCTCCATCGCCAATCGAATGTCGCTTGGCACTTCCCAGTCGCCCGCGTCTGCTGCGAACTCGTTGTACCGATTCAGGACGGGACGCCGTTGTGCGACACTCTCGACGTCCAGGCCAGTAACCACGTAGTCGATGAACAGCTGGTCGAGTTCACGTTGCTGTTCGAGGGACGCGTTCACCGACGCTAAGTCCAAGAGCCGCCGCCAGTCGGCGCGCACTCTGGTTGGCTGGGCGTTGTTCGCTCCCAGGTAGGCAGTGACATCGGCATCGGCGGTCGCAAGAACTTCGCGCATGTCTTCGATGCCGATGATCTCGACCATCGATCGAATCACGAACCACGAGGAGCGGTAGCCGTACTCCTCACGCTCACGGAAGTTGGCATCGTCTACCCCCGCGGCGAAGCTACTCCCCCACTCCGCGAGCGGAATCGAGTTCCGGTCGGTCGTATCGGGTATGGGTGGTTCGTTCTCTGTGGGCCATCCGAGTTCGGTTTGGACCTGCCACGTGAACTCCTCAGCAAGCCCCTCGGAAACCCAGCGCTCGTCGAAGAGTCCGTTGTTGAACCAGGCGTGGCTGAGCTCGTGAACCATCACGTGGCGATCGAGTTCGTTGCCGATTTCGATCGAGGTCTCCAGCTGGTCGTACCAGCCGCCGTAGCCGTAGAAGTACGGAGTAACCGACTCGGTGACCTCAAGGGTCGCCTGATCGGGAATGGGAAGCCCGATCTGACGCTCGAGAGCGGGGAGAGCGTGGGTGATTGTTTCGTGAGCGAAATCCGCCCAGGCAACATCGCCTGGCCACGCTCGAAGCTCGATGTTTTGGCCCAACACAGTGAAATTCTGTATCTCGAGCCCGCCGTCCATCTTGATGGTGACGTAGGTGAAGACATCCTCGGGAACGTCGAAGTTGCCCGGCGTCCACTCGATGTAGCCATCGTTGAGACCGGTGCGTCGCAATATGCCGTCGAACTCGTCAAGTTCGGCGTCGACGGGAACCCGCAATAACAGCGATCCCGTTCCCGGGTCCGATGATGACCACAAGGGGAAGGCATGAAACGCGGGATTGGAAAAGAAGAGCCCCTCGCCGCGGATCTCTCCGGTGGGCAACGAGTACGTCACGGTGAAGGTCCGACTTTGCCCCGATCGCAGTTCGGTCGGTAGCGCGGCGGTTCGCACCTCAAAGTCGTCGTCGATCTCGGCAGATGTGCTCTCGAGTGTCTGCCCGCGGCTCGAGATCGACAGGTCTTGGGCATCGGTGGGGACAACGATCACAAACGTGTCGAAGTAGGAATAGAAGATCGTGTCGCCACTGCGGCGTTCGCTCGTCGTGTTCGTCATGACAGCCGACGTGATGACGTCTACGGAGCCCTCATTGACGGTGAAGATGGTGTCTTCCTCATAGGCCAGACCGTTGGTCGTTGCCGCGGCTTGCGGCGCGCTGAATACAAGCGTCGCGCACAACACACAAATCATCGCAAGAAACCGCATCCCCGAATGTTTCGGATCGCGCCAATTGCTGCTTAAGAACCTTTGACCTTCAAGGCCAGAAGGCCCAGGAAGCGCGCTGTTGACCAGTCGGACTAGGCCGAACGGTCCGCGTCGGTGTCTTCGGAGTCGGACTCACGTTGCTGGTAGTAGCCCAAGATCTGAAGCTCGGTGGCCAAGTCGACCTTGCGCACCGGCACCCTCTTGGGCACCTGAAGCACGGTTGGTGCAAACGACAAGATGGAGCGGACTCCCGCATTGACGAGCTTGTCGGCAACATCTTGGGCTGCATCGGCCGGCACTGCAATGATGCCAACAGCAACATCGAGCCTCTTGACGATCTGGGGCAATTCGTCGATGTGGGCAATCTTGACACCGTCGACGATCTCGCCGACTCGTTCCGGAGATGCATCGACGAGCGCAACGATTGGGAACCCACGCGTGGTGAATCCGCCGTATCGGGCGAGGGCCTGACCCAGATTTCCCATTCCGACCATGACGACGGGGGCTTCACTGTCGAGACCCAATACTTCGCCGACTTGTCGGAGAAGGAACTTCACGTCGTACCCAACGCCACGAACACCGTAGGTTCCGAGGTAGCTGAGATCCTTGCGAACCTTTGCGGCATTAACTCCTGCGAGCTCGGCGAGCGCCGCCGAGCTCACCGTTTCAGCCCCGCTCGTGGCGAGTTCGACCAGTGAGTGGCGATAGATCGGCAGCCGCGCCACTGTCGCATCAGGGATATCTCTGTCCGTCGCCATGCCCCCACGGTACATCTGCTTGTTCCTTCGTTCACAAATGCTTGTTCTTTAGTTCACAAAGACTCACGCGAATCGGATCCGAAAGCGATCAAATCAGCTAGTTTCGCCACTCCGAGTAGGGACAATGGGTCGAATGGCTCACTCAGAGGTCATACCTACCAGACCGAGATTCCCTATGTGACTACACGACACCACTCTCCGTGGCATATCGGATCCCGCCTGCTTGCCATCCTCTCCGTTTGGCTATTGGTCATGGCGGCGCTGGTTCCAACGCCGGCAGCAGCATCGGTAAGCGACGAGTCGGCGTTTATCGCGCAAGTCAACCAGACTCGAGCCGCACAGGGTCTGCCACCACTTCAACCTGACAGCCAGTTGACGAACCTTGCTCGCAATTGGGCCACAGCGATGAAGGACGGCACGTGTGGTGCTGGCAACTTCATTTGCCACGCAAGCCCGATCAGCGCTGGGGTAACCCACCCATGGGCAAAGCTCGGTGAGAACGTCGGTACCGGCCCAGAGGTCAACTCGGTTATGAAAGCATTCATTGCTTCGCCCGGCCACTACGCCAACATCATCGACCCCGAGTTCACCCATATTGGAGTGGGCGTCGTCTGGGACGGAAGTCGGATGTACACCACCCACCGTTTCATGAAGCTGCAGACCCCTCCAGCAACGACCACGACGACAACCGTGCCTCCAACAACGACCACGGCTGCGCCTCCAACAACAACTACAACTGCGCCAGCTCCGAGTCCGACAACGACGACGGCCCCGAGCCCGGTTCGACCAGTCGCGCCGACCACAACGGCACCGCTAGCGAGCCCGGCCCCGGCTCCAAGCTCGGTGTCGGGCGTTCCAACTCCTGTATCTCCGGCTCCGGTGTCTCCAGCCATCGACAGCGACGATGTCGAGGAGACCAATACCCAGAACGACGGCGGTTCTCCAACAGCGTTGGACAACACCACCAACCCGGTAGTAGCAGCACCGCTGCCGGTTGTTCCGCTCTCAACCGAACGCGAGAGGCAACCGGTCGTTGTCCTCGAAGACCGTGCGACCTACGTCGTCACGACCCTGACAAGAATCATCAACTTCTAGTTCGCGAGAAATACGAACTGGGTTACTGCTGCGCCAATAATCACGAGCAATAGCACGACGATCGTGAGGGTAACCATGGGGCGCATGTTTAGTCCTTTCGCCCGAGCGTGACAGGAGTTGATGTCCCGGACGCGGCGGCTCCGTCGATCGTATCGATTCGCAACTCGTCGCCCGCCGAGAGCCCGAGGTGCGCAGCGGCAGACGTGCCGTTGAGGGCCAGGGAGATCAGTCCGGACGAATCGATGATCGCCCCGACTTCACCGGTGGCGAGCGATCGGTAGGCGGGGCGCAACCCAATTGTTTCCTTCCGCTCGCCGGCGGTCAGAAGAAACGGGTCTCCCCAGTCAGCAAGATCTTCAGGGCCAATGTTGAGCTGCACGTTGCCGTAGGTGTCGATCCACAACACTTCGAGAATGAGACCACCGTCTTCGGTGTCGATGATGGGCAACAGCCCTGGCATGAGTTGGCTGGCTTCGAGCGTCGGGCCAAGTTCGCCCATATCGACACCGTTCGCGAGATGGGCAGCGGCCGGTGCAAAAACATCGCGACCGTCAAAGGTGCTTCCGAGGCGGGGCAACTGAAATTCAGGGTTTGTCAGTTCGACGGCGCGAGTCGCCCCTCCAACGAGCGCGACCGCAGAAGCCAAGACCCCATTGTCGGGCCCAACAAGAACCGAAGCTCCATCTCCAACCTCAACAGCAACCGCCTTGCGATCGGTACCGACTCCGGGGTCGACGACGGCGAGCACGACCCCCGGGCAGAGGTATTGGGCAGATCGCGCCAATGCAAGAGCTCCGGCGCGAACGTCGTGGGGTGCAATGCCATGGGTGATGTCGACGACCTCGATCTGCGGCGCGATCGAACGGATCACTGAATGGACAACACCGACAAACTCGTCCCGATGTCCAAAGTCGGAGAGAAAGGAGATTGTTTCGTACGGCACGGTTGCCAATCTAAGGCACCGCAGACCGTTCGGGCACAGCGACGCCAGAGCGACCCAGGCAAGACATGACAAAGGCCGGGCATATCGCCCGGCCTCTGTACTTGTTCAGGCGCCTAGGTGAGGCCCCACGAATCAACCTGCTTCGGTATAACGATCTCCGAGGTACCGGTCGACATCGTCGGGGCGCAGGCGGTATGACCGCCCGACCCGAATGGCAGAGAGTTCCCCTGCCTTGATGAGTCTGTACACCGTCATGGTGGATACCCGCATCAGTTGTGCCACTTCTGCGACTGTCATGAAGTGTCGCCGTTCATCGAGTTGGCTCACGTTGGTTGGCCCCTTTTCCGCTTGCAAACCCGAACCTATTCGCTCCATCGGAGAACGCAAATACGGAAACGAAATTCTCTGAAGTTCGCGCACCGAGCGCGATCTTGCGCGCGCTGCGAGACTCATTGGCCTGAGTTACATCAGGGTCTCAAATAGGCCTCCTGTCACAGCTATTCCTCGCGCTGGCGGGATGTCAGAGACGGAGTTGCGGGTTTATAGAGCATGGCTGTCCTCACTCCAGAGCTCATTGCTACAGGTGTGATCTTGTTGGCGCTCGCCATCCTTCGAATCGGATTCGGACGAGTCTTCGCTCGCACCGATTGGGCAAATATTGAAGATCGCCGTCGATGGATTGTCTTTGTCCGCAACGGATCGCTTGGCCTTGGGGCCTTTCTCATCATCGGTGTGTGGGCAGATGAGCTGCGAGTAGTAGGCCTGTCGCTCGCCGCAGTCGCCGTCGCTGTTGCAATCACTTTCCAAGAACCGATCAAGTCGGTGTTTGGAGGCCTCGTCCGAAGCGTCAACGGCACGTATTCGCTCGGGGACCGCATTCAAGTGGGAAGCAGCAGAGGCGTGGTCGTCGACTACTCGCTGCTGACCACCACGCTCATCGAAGTCGAAACCGGTCACTTCAGGACGGGTCGCATCATCAGCGTGCCGAACAGTCGCTTCCTTACCGAGCCGGTGGTGAACGAAACAGCTGGACACGAGTTCGTTCTGCATTCGTTCCACGTCCCGGTCCCGACCGAGCTCTGGATGCACGCTCGTGATGTGCTGATGGCCGCCGCGATCGACGCTGCGGCTCCCTACATCGAACCCGCTCGAACCCAAATGGTCGCCCGGGCCAAACGCCACGCCATCGCCGTGCCAACCATCGAACCGCTGGTGACATCTCGTCCGACGAGCGTGTCGGAGGTAGACCTAACCGTCCGGCTGCCAGTTGCTTCGGTCGACGTCTGGTGGGTCGAAAACCAAATTGTTGAGGCATGGCTAGGACGGGTGAATGAGATCGAGGCAGGTTCTCCTCGCTCGGCAACGTAGCGCCCGGTTAGCCCTGTCCTAGCTCGATCGAGCGTTCAACCGCAGCGGCGACCACGCGATCGACCAAACCAACGAAGTTGGCCTCGGCGAACACCTTGAGCCCCGCTTCGGTGGTGCCACCCGGTGATGTCACGTTCGTGCGAAGTACCGCGGGGTCCTCGCCAGACTCCGAGAGCAAGGTCGCCGCGCCCAATAGCGTTTGTCTGGCAAGTGCGTCTGCGACTTCGGGTCGAAGCCCACTCTCAACACCTGCCGCAATGAGAGCTTCGGCGAGATGAAACACATAGGCCGGGCCGCTTCCACTCAGCCCCGTTACGGCATCGAGGTCGGCTTCGTCGGCGCGCACAACAATCCCGACCGATCCGAGAATCGATTCCGCCCAGTCGAGATCTTCGCCAGTCGCATTGGACCCACCCGCGATCGCGGATGCGCCTTGTCCGACGAGCGCGGGGGTGTTCGGCATGCACCGAACAACGCGACAGTCGGGGGCTTGGGACTCCATGGCGCTCGTCGTGATGCCCGCAGCAACCGAGAGGATCCGCGGCGTCCCGGCAGCTCCGAGGTCCTTGACGACTCCCTCGACGTATTGCGGCTTCACGGCGACCAGTGCATCGGTGTTCTCCGCAACCTGGTCGAGGACTACGAGGCCGGGGTATTTGTCGGCCAACTCGGCGCGCCGAGCATCGTCGAGTTCGACGACGGCCACCTCTGTTGGATCGGCCCAGCCCTGAGCAAGGACGCCGCCGAGCAGCGCCTCGCCCATCTTTCCGCCACCCACAATCTGAAGCTTCATGGGTGACAAGCTAACTGGCCGCCCGCCGACGTGTGACCGCCTTGCTGGGCGTCACCGTGAGTTTGAAGGCTCACATTAACTATCGAGCCTCTAAATTGCTTTTCAATATATTTCGTATAGTGTGGGTATTACCGAGTCCCGTTGGTGTCGCCATCGGGGAAGTAGGCGTCGCCGACGGGGCTCATCATCATGTGAAGCGGGACGCAAAGCCGACACGTAGCGCTGGCTGGAAGCAACGTTCGATGGCTGAATAGATCGACCCAAGAATCCGATCGAGCGCTTCATCATCGAGATGGACAAGGTCGAGGCGCCCCTTCAAGAAGACTGCCTTCTCCGGGCCGATCGTGAACGCCAGCTCGCGGAACCCATCGTTGCGAACGAGTAGCTGCTCATAGAACGCGGCATGGTTCTCCTCGGGTGCGGGCATCACGTAGGTCTCGTAGCGCAAGGTTCGCTGCCCAAGCTCAAACCACACCGAGTAGACGTCCTTTGCTTCACCATTGACCCGGACGAACCAGCGGTCGACGTCGGTCTCGGTGTCTTCGACAACGTCTGCAACGACCGGGTTGTTGGTTACCTCATCAAGCCAACCAACCAAGACCGAACGGGCAGCGTCACGTTGTTGGTCTGTCGGCGGAGCGAACTCGTCCATTCGACCAGCCTAGATTCGCTACTACGAGCAGTCGACGTACACATCAGCCTCGAGCAGGCCGACATAGATCCGACGCAAGCGTTCAGCAAGACCAGACCAGGGATAGCGCTCGGCACGCGCAGACGCTGCGCTCCCCAGCGATGCCCGAAGCACCGGGTCGGCGATGATCCCGTCGATGGCCTCGGCGTAGAGTCCGGGATCGCGTTCTTCGATCAGGTAGCCGGTAATGCCATCGCGCACGAGTGTTCGCAAT
>CAZMYN010000059.1:0-12143 GCA_964570495.1 uncultured Acidimicrobiales bacterium
CATCACGATTGCGAAGTCGATGGGATCGGGCATGCCGATCAGCGGCGTGGTCGGGCGAGCAGACCTGCTCGATGCTCCGCACCCCGGCGGCATGGGCGGCACCTACAGCGGCAACCCGGTCGCGTGTGTCGCTGCGCTCGAGACGATCAAGCTCATCAACACTCCCGACTTTCTCGACCGGGCGACCGCCGTCGGCGACCGGTTGCGAGCGGGTCTCGAAGACATGAAGTCGAGGTACCCAGCAATCGCCGACGTCCGCGGTCTCGGCCCAATGTTGGTGATCGAACTGGTCGCTGACGAACAGCTCACGCCCAACCCGGATCTCACCCTCGCCATCACGAAGGGCACGTTGGCTCGCGGGTTGATCACGATCCGAGCCGGGCTCTACAGCAACTGCGTGCGCTTCTTGCCGCCGCTCACGATCACCGACGAACAGATCGACGAAGCCCTCGCTGTACTCGAGGCTGTGCTCGCCGAGGAGACAGCCACCTCATGAGCTCGACACTCAAGCGAGGACCCATTCGTATTCTCGACGTTTCGGGTTCGCCGAGTGAGATGGGTGCAACCCACGGTGCGGCATACGCCGACGAAATCCGCACGTACATGAACGCTCGTGTCGCGCTGGTGATGTCGGGGCTGTGGAGTGGTGGCCCGCTCAGTCGCGCGGAGGTCCTCGACATTGCCGACTCGATGCTCCCGGCTCACGAGAAATTCGATCCAGCCATCCACGAAGAGATGATGGCGATGGCCGCGGCGGCCGGGATCTCTCCCGCGGAGGCTGTCGTCGTGGGTGGCTTCACCGACTTCGTCGACACTGTTCGTGCCGTGGTCGGCGGCACGATGCCCGACTCGGTGATCGAAGACGACTGCACCGCCATGATCATCCCCGACAGCCGAGCCGATGGCTCGGGTTACTTCGGCCAAACCTGGGATATGCACGACGACGCAACCGATCACGTGCTGTTGCTTCGGGTGAACCCCGACGATGCTCCCGCTGCGCTGGTGTTCACCACCACCGGATGTGTCGGCCAGATCGGCATGAACTCCGAAGGTGTGTGCGTTGGCATCAACAACCTGGTCGGCCTCGACGGGACCGACGGGGTTACCTGGACCTCGGTCGTGCGCGGGATGCTCAAGACGACAAGTGCTCGTGAAGCCAAGGACGTGCTGCTCGGTGCCGATCTCGCGGGCGCTCACAACTTCTTGATCTTCGATAAGCACGGCGACGGCTACAACGTTGAAGCTATGCCGTCGGTACGACCGCTCGTTCAACTTGAAACCGACCCGATCGTGCATACGAACCACACGCTGTATCCCGAGTCGACCGCAGTGCAGGCCCCGAAGGCACCCGGACTGATGGATTCATCGTCAGCCCGCTTTGACACAGCGACCGAGCTATTGGCCAGCGGCGATGTTGACGCCGAACGGATCTTCGAGATCACCCGCAACCCCGACGCGATTTGTCAGGTTCCGACCGAGCCGTTCCACATTGAATCGAGCGGCGCTGCTGTCATGCGACCAGCGAGCGGCGACTTCTGGGCTGTGTGGGGCCAGCCCGCGCACAACGACTACCAAAAGATCGAGTGGGGAGGAAAATGATCTCCGATGTCATCTGATGTTGTGGCCGTAGGGCCGATTTCGGGTCTGCAATATGTGCGCGCGACACCGTCGATGGCCAAGGCGCTCGAGGCGCTTGAGCTTGACGCGTTTCCTACTGCTGACCCTGAAGACCTCTACGACGAAGCCGAACTGCTGCACGTCGCGGATGAGTTTCCGGAAGGGACGGTCATTGGTTTCGATGGCGACGGGCGTGAAGACCCCGTTGCTGTTGGTATCGGCATTCGTACCCATTTCGACTTTGACAATCCACAACACAACTTGAAGACCTTCTTTGACGACGCTCCGACCGAGTGCGGCGACGACCCCGACGCCCCCTGGTACTACGGAACCGACATCGTCGTGCGGCCCGACTACCGCCGACGCGGCATCGGCCGCGAGCTGTATGACCTGCGCAAGCAGATATGTGTCGACCTGAACCTTGCGGGCATCGTTGCTGGCGGCGTCATCCCCGGCTTTGCCAAACACAAAGCAACGATGAGCGCCGATGACTACGTCGCCAAAGTGGTCGCAGGCGAGCTCTACGACCGAACCCTCACCTTTCAGCTAGAGAACGGCTTCGAGGCACCCTGCGCGTTGGCCAATTACATGCGCGACCCCGAAGTCGACGACTATGCATCGTTGATCGTGTGGCACAACGAGCTGTACGAACCCGAGGAGCGACATGGGCGAAATTAGCGAGGGCATCGACGGAGACCAGGCCTTTCGCGCGTCCAAGCTCGAAGGCCGCGACCGCGAAATGACGTGGGGCGGAGCCGTCTCGTTCTTGCGACGCAACTACACCCGAGACCTCGACGAGGCCGACATCGTCGTCACCGGCATCGGCTTCGATATGGCGACGAGCAACCGGCCCGGCGCACGGTTCGGCCCGCGCGCAATCCGCGCCGCGTCGGCATCGCTCGCCGAGCTCGACGCCTATCCGTGGGGCTTTGACCCCTTCGACACCCTTCGCGTTGCCGACTACGGCGATTGCTATCTCGATTTCGGGCGACCCGACGAAATGCCGGATCGGATCGAAGCGCACGCCGACGAAATTGTTGCGAGTGACACGATGATGATCTCGCTCGGCGGCGATCACTACATCAGCTACCCAATCTTGAAGGCGCATGCAAAGAAGTTCGGGCCGCTCTCGCTCATTCACTTCGACGCTCACAGCGACACATGGGACGACGACCCGCAACGCATGGATCACGGCTCGATGTTCCTACGGGCCCTACGCGAGGGCATTATCGATCCCGCCACGTCGGTGCAGATCGGCGTCCGCACGTACAACTCACAAACGCACGGGTTCACCATCCTCGGGGCACCGTGGGTGCACCGCGAAGGGATTCCCGCCGTCCTCGACGTCGTGCGCGAAGTCGTTGGACAAAACACCGCGTACCTGACCTTCGACATCGATTGTCTCGACCCATCGTTCGCCCCCGGAACCGGTACGCCGGTGAGCGGCGGGCTGACAAGCGCGCAAGCGCTCGAGGCAATTCGCGGCCTGGCCGAGTTCAACATTGTGGGCATGGACGTGGTCGAAGTTTCGCCCGCCTATGACGTAAGTGAAGTCACCGCGCTTGTCGCTGCCACCATCGCGCATGATTTCATCTGTGTTCAGGCATTGAAGGCTGGTGCCGAGCAAACGCCCTATGGGCGAACCTGAGGGGATGAGGGGGACGAGTGACTGACGCTGTCGCTGCGGTTGCAATTGACGGCGTGACGAAGCGTTTCAGCGATGTCGTTGCTGTCGACAACATCGATTTAGAGATCGCCGACGGTGAGTTCTTCGCGATGCTTGGACCATCGGGATGTGGCAAGACGACCACATTGCGAATGATCGCGGGCCTCGAGTTCCCGACCGAGGGCAGCCTCAAGATCTTCGGTGACGAGGTCGGCACCCTTCCGCCGAACCTCCGTCCCGTAAACACCGTGTTCCAGAACTACGCGCTGTTCCCCCACATGAACGTCCTCGACAACGTTGCTTTCGGACTCAAGATGCAGGGCACCGACAAACGCGAAGCAGCGAGTCGTGCGAGCGACATGATCGAGTTGGTCCAGCTCGGCGGGATGGAAAAGCGCAAGCCAAACCAGCTGTCGGGTGGTCAGCAACAGCGTGTGGCGCTGGCCCGCGCGCTGGTGAACGAGCCGAAGGTGCTGCTCCTCGACGAGCCGCTCGGTGCGCTGGATTTGAAGCTGCGCCAAGAAATGCAGAACGAACTGAAGTCGTTGCAGCGAGAACTTGGCGTGAGCTTCGTGTTTGTAACGCACGACCAAGAAGAAGCGCTCACGATGAGCGATCGCATTGCGGTCATGCACAACGGCGAACTGTTGCAGGTCGGTACGTCCGAGGAGTTGTACGACCGGCCCGCCAACCGCTTTGTTGCCGACTTCATCGGCCAGACCAATCTGATCGACGGCACGGTCGTCGACTCCGAGACGCTGGCGCTGGTCAACGGAACGAAGGTCAACACCGAACATGCCCACTCGCCCGGGACCAAGGTCGCCATGAGCCTGCGACCCGAATCGATCTCGATCGGAGCGCCCGACGCCGTCCCCGACGAGTTTTCTGCGACGAGCTTGCAGGGCACGGTCAGCAATGTGGTCTATCTCGGGCACTCGCACGTGTACACCGTCGAGGTCGACTGGATGCCGCTCGAAGTTCGCACCAACGCGACCCCAACCTCCGCCGTGCATGCCCCCGGCTCGAACGTCGCGATCTGGTGGGACCGCCGCAGCGACTGGGTCGTGCCCGACGAGGGACACGCGTCATGACGACGGTCGGTCTCGGCGAACTTGCTACGCCCGAGATCGAAAAGGTGAACGAAGCAAACAAACGCCGCCGCGGCTTTCTGCTCGCACTTCCGGCGTACGCCTACCTCGTCTTGTTCTTTGCCATCCCGCTCGGAATCGTGGTGCTGTACTCCTTCGCCACGAGAACGAGTACCGGTGGCGTCGAACTCGGCGGCTGGAACCTCGCCTCATACGGGAGACTTGGCGAGCCCGTCGTGCGGACCATCTTGTTCCGGTCGGTCTGGTTGGCTGTTCTGACCACCGTAATTTGCCTGGTCGTCGCGTACCCGTTCTCGTACTTCCTCGCCACTCGACGACCCGTGGTGCGCAACGTCATGTTGGTCTTTGTGATGATCCCGTTCTGGTCGAACTTTCTCGTCCGCAACTATGCGTGGCGAGTGTTGCTCGGCAACGACGGACCGGTCTCCCAGGCAACCGAGGCCGTCGGCCTCGGAGAAACGTCGATCCTGTTCACGCCCATCGCCGTCGTCATTGGACTGGTCTACGGCTTCTTGCCGTTCATGATCTTGCCCATGTACGCGGCGATCGAACGAATGGACTGGAGCCTGATCGAGGCAAGCCGCGATCTGGGCGCCACCGGGTGGCAGACCTTTAGAAACGTCACCTTCCCGCTGTCACGGCCCGGGGTGATCGCCGGCTCGATCTTGGTCTTCATCCCAAGCCTCGGAGCGTTCGTCACACCAGAGATCTTGGGTGGCGGTCGTACGACTCTGCTCGGCAGCTTTATCGTCACCCAGTTCCTCACCGCTCGCAACTGGCCAGCGGGCGCCGCGGTCTCGACCGTGTTGATGGGGGTCATGTTGATTGCGACGATCAGCTACTTCCGGAGCGGAGGGCGGACGCTGTGAACAAACAGATCAACGCGACCAGCAGACGGATCCTCGGCGTCAACGCGACCATCGTCTACGTCTTCTTCTACGCCCCCATCTTGTTGCTCGTGGCCTTTTCGTTCAGCGACGACGAACTCGTTGGGCGTTGGGGCGGGTTCACGTTGCGCTGGTACGAAGCGTTCGCCGACAACGAGAACGTACAGAGGGCGCTCACCGTCTCGATCCGCGTTGCTTTGGTGTCGACGCTCGTGTCGGTCGTGCTCGGAACCATGGCGGCACTCGCTCTCGAGCGCTACCGGTTCCGAGGCAACAAGTTCTTCGACGCGCTGCTCTACCTCCCGGTCATCGTTCCCGACGTGACGATGGCGGTCATGATGCTGCTGTTCTTCGCCGCTGGGCGAAACCTGCTCGACAACCTCTTCGGCGTCACCTTCGCCAAGGGCGTTGCCACGGTGACGCTGAGCCACATTGCCTTCAGCATCAGCTTTGTCTCGATCGTTGTGCGGGCCCGCATTGCCGGAATGAGCCAGCGGCTCGAAGAAGCAGCCCAAGATCTCTACGCCACGCGCTTCCAGTCATTTCGCCACGTAACGCTGCCGCTCATTCTCCCTGGCGTGATCGGCGGAGCGTTGCTGTCGCTCACGCTTTCGCTCGACGATGTCGTCATCACCCAGTTCGCTGCAGGTCCAGGATCGACGACGCTGCCCGTCTTTGTGTTCGGCCTCATTCGCCGTGGCGTCACCCCGCTCATCAACGCGGTTTCTGTGGTGATGCTCGCGATTTCAATTGCTCTCGTATTGTTGTCACTGCTCGCTCAGCGAGCGCGGGGGAGCTCAGCAACATAGAGCAATAGACACGCAGATCGAGAAGAACTGGAAATAACAAACCTCTGGAGGGGATTCCTATGACAAGCAAACGAAAAGTGCGGCTCTTGGCCGTACTCAGCGCGGTGGCGATTTTTGCCACCGCATGTGGAGGCGGTTCCGACGTCGCGTCGGCAGACTCTGACAGCGATGATTCGGGCGGAGTCGACGCAACACCTGCGTCGAGTGACGGGACGTGTCAGGCGGGTCAGACCGACGGCGACCTCGCCATCTTCAACTGGACCGAGTACATGGACCCCGAGCTCATCACTGCCTTTGAGAGCGAGTTCGGTGTGAGCGTTACCGAAGACAACTACGACTCAAATGAGGCAATGCAGCCAATCATCTCGGCTGGTGGCTCAGGCTTCGATTTCATTGTGCCGTCGGACTACATGGTGTCGATCATGATCGAGGGTGGCGATCTACAGCCGCTCACGAGAGACGCGATTCCGAACCTTGAGAACCTGTTGCCAGAGTTTGCATCGGACCTTCCGTTTGACCCGGAAGCCGAGTTCTCGGCTCCGTACCAGTGGGGTACCACTGGCCTCGGCGTCGACCTTTCCGTGACCGGCGAAGACGTACCGCAGACCTGGGGCCTGATCTTTGATCCAGACCTTGCTGCTGAATACAACCTCGAAGGTTCCTACGCCACGTTGCTGAACGACCCACGCGAGACCCTCGGTGCCGCGCTTAAGTTCCTGGGCTACTCGCTCAACACCACGAGCGAGGCCGAGCTCGACGAGGCACGCCAGCTCGTTGCTGACGCACAGTCGCGTGTCACGGCGTACGAGTCGGACCAGTACGACGAATTGCTCGTTCAGGGCAACTCGACCGTTGCTCACGGTTACAGCGGAAACTTCATCGTGCAGTTCGACGGCGTGGATGACCCCGATCAGTTCTCCTACTTCGTGCCAGAAGAGGGCGGCACTCGCTGGGTCGACAACATGGCCATCCCATTCGACGCACCGCATCCATGCACCGCACACACCTTCATCAACTTCCTCCTCGACGCCGAGCGTGGAGCACAGTTGACGAACTGGAACTTCTACGCCAGCCCCAACGCTGCGTCTGAAGAGTTCATCGATGCCGAGGTACTCGAAGATCCAATCGTGTACCCGACCGACGTCTCGAACCTCGAGTTCATCTCCGATACCGGAGACTTCGAGATCAACTTCAGCGACGCCTTTATCGAAGCCAAGGGCTAACCCGAACGCGTTCTTCTGTCGAGTCTGGTGATGCTCTGTGCATCATCAGACTCGACAAGCGCGCGTCACCAGATTTTGCGGTCGCGTATCCACTGGCTGAGTAGATAGGCACCACCGGCGACGGTGACCGCCATGTCGAGCGGCCCGACGATGCCGCCGTAGTGGTCTTTGTCGTAGTAGCTGACCGGGCTGTTCACTCGGTACTTCCAATTGAAGGGAAACATGACGAGCGGGCCGTCGTTGTGGTGAACCGGGATGTCCATCGAGGTATGCAGAAGACAACCGAGCGCGAATGCGGTGAGCTTCGGTGTTTTGCGGAACCGACCGAGCGCGGCCAGCCCGGTCAACACGACAGGACTGTGAAGCGTGTTCTGGATCGTTATCCAGCCGGGGTCTTCGAAGAAGAGGGTGCCGAACGCGTGCTCCATCGACTCGCGCCGCGTCATGTTTTCGAACCGGGGAAAGTATGCGGCTGCCCCGGCGGTCAAGAGGATCAATCCAACGTCGGGCGCCATCCCACCGAGAGCAAACCAGCCGGGTTCATCACCGACTTCGCGAAGCAGACTTCGTCGACCGTTCGAGGAACGTCGGCGGGCGAGCAGGATGTTCGTCACCACATGGGTCGACGTGATCATGTTCCCTAGCGTACGGGCTACGATCTAGCGAATGAAGGTTGCCGTTATCGGTGCCGGCTCGTGGGGAACCACCATTGCCCACCTGTGCTCTCAAAACGCCGATACCTCGGTTTGGACCCGACGCCCCGAGGTTGTCGAATCGATCGTAAATTCGCACGAGAACGAGCACTACCTAGCCGGCTTCGCGCTCCACGATGACCTCACGGCTTCAACCGATCTCGAAGAGGTCACAAGCAACGCCGACGTCATTGTCATGGGAGTGGCATCAGAGGGATTCGCCACGACCCTCGATGCGCTCGACGGCATCGTCTCTCCCAGTACCCCCGTGGTCTCACTCGCGAAAGGTCTCGACCGAGACAGCGGTCGACGAATGACCGAGCTGATTAGTGAACGCTTCGCGAACAATCCCGTCGGGGTGCTTACCGGCCCGAACCTCGCCAAGGAGATCTTGGCCGGGCAAGCAGCGGCATCGGTGATCGCGTTTTCCGACGAACAGGTCGCGACTTGGTTGCAGCCCCTCTTCGCAACCGACCTGTTTCGGGTATACACCAACTCCGACGTTGTGGGTTGCGAGCTCGGTGGAGCGCTAAAGAACGTGATTGCTGTGGGCGTCGGTATGGCCGATGGCCTGGGCGTCGGCAACAACACTCGCGCTGCGGTGATGACCCGAGGCTTGGCTGAAATCACTCGACTCGGCGTTGCCATGGGTGGTCGTCCAGAGACGTTCTCTGGGCTGACCGGTATGGGAGACCTGGTCGCCACGTGCATCAGCCCGCAAAGCCGCAACCGATTCGTGGGTGAAGCTCTCGGACGAGGACGCAAGCTCGCCGACATCATCGAGGAGATGGACCAGGTCGCCGAGGGCATCACCAGTGCATCGGTCATGGCCGAACTCGGCCGCCGGCACGGTGTTGACGTACCGATCGCCGATCAGGTCTGCGCGGTGGTTGAAGAAAGTCGCAGCGCCGAAGAGGCCTATCGCGGTCTGCTGGCGAGGCCTCAACAAGGCGAGGTCGATCGCCGCTGAGGGCTTAGGCAGCGAGATGCTGTGGCTCGGGCGTTGTTGTTGAAGCGAGCTCTTTTGGCTCGGGAAGACCAAGTACCTCGGCTTCGGGCGCAGTGAGCGACTCGGCGTCGCCCCCGGCAACCGAATACAAGAACCGGCAGACATCGGCGGGGTCGTAGCCCTTCTTGCGGAAGGCGAACGTCTTGTTCATGATTTCGTGCGCCGGAATCGGGTTTCCCGCGCGTTCGCGCTGATCGATCTCGGCGAGGTACGCCGTGACCGCTTCGGGGTCAAAACCGCGCTTGATACGTGAAAACCGCTTGGTGCCTGTTGAACGAAGCATGTCGTGGACATCGACGCATTCGAAACAGCGGTTGAGCACGTTGGGCCCATAGACCTATACGTGCTGTTTGTCTGGTCTGGGCTACAGCTTCTTGCCCGGATTGAGGCGATTGTCCGGATCGAAGGTGGACTTGACCCGACGCATGATGGCCAGGTTGACCGGGTCGATCTCGTCCTCGAGGAATTGGCGCTTCAAGGTGCCGACGCCGTGCTCGCCGGCAAGCGTGCCGCCGAGACGAAGCGCGAGCGCGACGATTTCGCTGAAGGCCTGATGGATCCGGGCCACCTCGTCGGGATTGTGCTCGTCGAAGATCAGCATCGGGTGCATGTTGCCGTCGCCCGCGTGGCCAACGACCGGCATCACCAGATCGAGTCGCGCCGCGATCTCCTCGATGCCAGCCAAGAGCTCGGGCAGGCGGTCGCGGGTTACCGCTACGTCCTCGGGCAGCATGGCCTTGCCGAGCTGCTCAGCAGCGGGCCACACCCGCCGGCGAACCTCGAGCAACATCTCGCCCTCATCGGGGTCAGAGGCGTGGTAGACGAAGGTCGCACCGAACTCCTCGCACACATCCGCGAGAGCAACGACTGGCTGGTCGTCGGGCGATGACTGCATCAAGATCAGACATGCCGCGTCGGTGTCGAGATCCATGGGATAGAACTTCTCGACGATCTCCAAGCTGGTCCGGTCGAGGATTTCCATCACGGCAGGCTGGAGACCTCGGGTAAAGATCTCTTGGATTGCGCGCCCGGCTGAGGGGAGATCGGCAAAGTAGGCAACCGCGGTCTCAGGTGGTGGCGGCGCGGCTTCGAGCTTGACCGTGATTTCGGTGATGATGCCGAGGAGGCCTTCGGAGCCGATAAACACACCGGTGAGGTCGAGCCCGGTCGTGCTCTTCAAGGTGCGGCGACCGGTGGTGATGACGGTGCCGTCGACCAAGACCACCTCAAGGCCAATCACGTAGTCGCGGGTGACTCCGTACTTCACGCAACACAGACCGCCGGCATTCGTGCTCACGTTGCCGCCGATGCTCGACATATCGAACGATGCCGGATCGGGCGGGTAGTAGAGGCCGTGTTCGCCAACAGCAGCCTTGAGGTCGGCGTTGATCACACCGGGTTGGAGCCGAGCCATCCGGTTCGTCGCGTCGATATCGAGGATCTGGTTCATGTTGTGGAGCGACAAGATCATGCAGCCATCGATTGCGTTGGCGGCGCCGGTCAGCCCGGTTCCCGCGCCGCGCGGTACAACGATTGCGTTCGCAGCTTCTGCTGCGTGCATTGCGGCAACGACCTCGTCGGTCGAATGCGGTGACACCAAAACAGCTGCGGTTCCCGCGCCTTCGAACACGGCGCGGTCCTGGCTGTATGCCCCGACGACATCGGGGTCGACCTTGATGCGTTGCTCGGGCAGACGCGAGCGCAGCTCGTCGAGAAGGTCGGCCATCGCTGAACCCTAGCGCCGGGTGAAATTTGAAGCCTGATGGGCCAGATCGGCCCATCACCCTTCAAATTTGGTGCGGGAGGAGCTAGCCGAGGAGGTCCCACGGGTTGCCGTAGAGGTCTTCGAAAACGACGACTTGGCCGTACGGCTCGTTGCGGGGTTCGCCCCGAACGGATGCACCAGCGGCGCGCACCTTGTTGAGCGTCATATCGAAGTCGTCGACGCGTAGAAAAAAGCCCACTCGGCCGCCGTGCTGTCTACCGACCAAGGCCTCTTGCTCTGCGCCGTCGGCCTTGGCGAGGAGCAGCCCGGTCTCGGCCCCGGGTGGCTGCACTACGACCCAGCGCTTCGGCTCGCCAGATGTCGTCGTCGCTGGCGAATCTTCGATGAGCTTGAAGTCGAGCACCTGGGTGAAGAATTCGATCGCGTCGTCGTAGTTAGTAACGAGCAGCGCCGTGAGCGAGAGTCGAGTCACAGTGCGACCTCTCCCTTGATGGCAGTGACCGCATCCCCGCCGACCCAGATTTCGCCGTCGGCCTCGTCGACGTGTACCCGTCCGGCTCGGCCGAGGGCGGTGCCCTGCGACGCAATGTAGGGGGCGGAAAGTGTGCCGTTGCCGAGAAGCCATTGGGCAAGACCCGCGTTGAGACTGCCCGTCACGGGGTCTTCGACAGCTCGGCCGTTGGCCCGAAAGAAGGCACGCACTTCGATTGCGGAATCGCCCGAGGATGGGTTCGTCGTAGGGCCGACCACGCCAATGGGATAGCGCCCGACGATTCCGGCACCTTCACCTTCTGCCTGGCTGAAGTCGGGTTCGAGCGCGAGCACGGCCTCGGCAGACTCGAGCATCACCGCAATCCAACCCGGGCCGTTGTCGGCCCATTGCGCGGCCACGATCTCGGATTGGTCGAGCTGGAGAACAGCGCGAACCCGGGCGAGGTCTTCGTCGTCGACGTCACCACCCCGGATGAGCTCGGGTGCAGCGAACGCGAGGCGGCCAGCATCGTGTCGAAGCGGCACGATGCCGACGCCGCACTCTTGGATAATGCGCTCAGCTTTCGGTTGACCGCCCGCTTCGAGCCAGGCATGGCATGTGCCGATGGTCGGGTGTCCGGCGAATGGCAGCTCGCTGCTCGGGGTGAAGATGCGCACCCGGTAGTCGGCGGTTGGGTCGGTGGGCGGGAGGATGAACGTGGTTTCGCTGAGGTTTGTCCAGTTCGCGAACCGGGCCATGTCGTCATTGGACACCCCGTCGGCATCGAGCACGACCGCAACCGGATTGCCCCGGTACGGCTCGGCGGTGAACACATCGACTTGTGCAAAGTTCCTGGGCATCCCTGAACGCTAACGCTCTCGGGTTCTCGACCGGAAGTGTCGAGGGAGACATTGTCACACCCGGTGTCTAAGG
>CAZMYN010000059.1:12243-15892 GCA_964570495.1 uncultured Acidimicrobiales bacterium
TCGGGTTCTCGACCGGAAGTGTCGAGGGAGACATTGTCACACCCGGTGTCTAAGGTCTCAGACATCAACATTTGTCGATTCGGATTTCGCGCAAAGCGTTTGTAGGCTTATCCGCTGGCTTGGTAACCCAAGCCAACGTTTGACAACAGATGCCCTGCTCCGAAATCCGGGGCCTCGGTGAGTAACCGAGTCCAGAGGGAGGTACTTGCGCAATGCGAGCCTATGAATTGATGGTCATTTTTGACGACAGCGTCACCGACGCTGAGTTGCAAGGCCATCTGAAATCCCTAATTACCGACACCGTCGAAGCAGACGGTGGTTCGGTCGCCAAAGTTGATCACTGGGGTAAGCGCAAGTTCGCCTACCGCATCAATCACAAGGGCGCGTATATCCACGAAGGCAACTACGTGGTGCTCGAGATTCTCTTGCCTGAGCGCAAGGACCTCTCGGCACAAGACCGTGCTCTCCGTCTCGCGGACGATTCGGTTCGCCACAAAATCATTCGGCTCCCCGAACATGAGGCCATCAAGCGTGGCCTCTTGGGCGCTGTAGAAACCACGGCCTAAGGCCGGAAAGGCGAAGCACAATGGCTTTCGACAACACCGTCACCATCGTTGGCAACCTCACCCGCGATCCCGAGCTCCGATTCACCCAAGGCGGTGCCGCGGTCGCGAACTTCGGCGTGGCTTGGAATCTGAAGGGCCGAGATGGCCAAGAAGACAAGGTCTCGTTCTTCGACGTCACCTGCTGGCGACAACTGGCCGAGAACGTCAGCGACTCGCTGACCAAGGGCTCACGCGTCGTTATCTACGGCCGGCTCGATCATCGCTCCTGGGAGAACCAGGACGGCGAGAAGCGCAGCAAGGTTGAGATCATCGCAGACGACGTCGCTCCCAGCCTCCGCTGGGCAACGGCCGAGCTCACACGCAACGAGTACAACGGCCCCGGTGGCGGCCAACAAGGTGGAGGCGGCGGTGCTCAGTACCGTCAAGCCCCCAACCAGCCCGCTCCCGCAGCTGCTGCTCCCGCGCAGCAGTACGACATGAACGAAGAGCCCTTCTAGGGCCACCCCAGAACGAAAGAAGTAGAACATCTAATGGCGAAGAAGCCTCCGCAGCGATCGCGAAAGAACGACAACGGTCGCCGCACAAAGAAGAAGGTGTCGGTGTTGACCACCGACAAGATCGATTACATCGATTACAAGGACGTCAACCTGCTCAAGCGGTTCGTGTCCGATCGGGCCAAGGTCCGTGCTCGCCGGGTAACCGGTAACGACACCCAGCAGCAGGCCGAGGTCGCTCGCGCGATCAAGAACGCCCGCGAGATGGCGTTGTTGCCGTACACGACCCGAGTCACCACTCAGCGCAACAGCCGTGGTGATCGTGGCCGTGACCGTGGCCCTCGTGGAGACCGTGACGATCGCGGACCTCGCGGTGACCGCGGTGATCGTGACTCCGCACCACGCGGCGATGGCGATGCCACGGCATCAGCAGCGCCGGCCGATGAAGCAGCAGCTGCTGCTCCAGCCGAAGCTGTCGAGACCACCGAGGAGGCGTAGCTATGCAGATCATTTTGCGTCAAGACGTCGACGGGCTCGGAGTCCGCGGCGACATCGTGAACGTAGCCGATGGTTACTTTCGCAACTTTCTGCAGCCGAAGGGTCTTGGTTACAAGGCCACCAAGGGTGCTGAGGCAGAAGCCCAGGCCATGCGTCAGGCAAGCGAAGCCAAGAACGAAGCGAACCGAGCAGAGGCCGACAAGGTCGCTGCAGCACTGGTGCCACAGGTAATCGTCATTCCGGCGAAGACCGATGATGCTGGAACGCTGTTTGGTTCGGTCAGCTCGACCGATCTTTCCGCTGCTGTTGAAGAACAAACCGGTCATGTCATCGATCGCAAGTCCTTCCAGATGGACGGTCCGATCAAGACACTTGGTCAGCACATGGTGATGACGAACATCCACAGCCAGGTGCAGTTCCCGGTCACGGTCGACGTGGTCGACGAAGACGCCTAGTTCACAGCGCTCTACTCAGAGGTAACGCCGCACCGTAACGGTGCGGCGTTTCCCTTTTTGGCGTGTTGTGCACAGGGCGATCCACAGAGGTTGTCCACAGTTTGCGCGCGAATGAGCACAGTTTGCGCGAGTTGTCCACAGGACTGTCCACCAAGGATTGGCCACTGTCCACTGAAAATGGCGAGAAATCCCGAGGGTTGCCCACTAGTCCCTCACAGGGTGTTCCCGGCAGGCTGAATAGGTGTTCGCGAACTGCATTTCCTACAGCATCACCAGCACTGTCACAGGCCATGGCCATGATAGGGATACCCGTCCGTTGAGGAGGCTTGCTCATGTCTGATCAGACACCACCACCTTCTTACGACGATGCGCCACCACTTGATACCGGTGGCTATGACGGCGGCTATGACGATGGTCCCGCTCGGCGGATCGAAGCCAAGACCGGTCGCACTCCACCGCACAACATCCAGGTCGAGCAGTCCTTGATCGGTGTCTTGTTGCTGTCGCGCGATGCGATTGCCAGCGCGCTCGAAGTCGCTGAGGCGGCGCACTTTTATCGCCCGGCTCACCAACACATCTTCGAGGCCATCACCACGCTGTACAGCGCCGGCGACGAAGCCGATGTCGTCACGGTCGCCGACCTGCTCGATCGAAGTGGCCAACTCGAAGGCATGGGCGGCACGTCCATGCTGATGGACCTGCAAGCTCAGGCACCAGCGGTGACCGGTGCCCGCAAGTACGCCGAGATCGTGCGTGAGAATGCGCTGCTCCGGCGGTTGATCAGCGTTGGCAATGAGATTGCCGAGATTGCCTATGACCGTCCCGAAGATGTCGTCAAGGCCGTCGATCAGGCGGAGCACATGGTCTACGAGGTGGCCCAGGGTCGAGCCTCAGACACGATGGCCGACATGCGCACGCTCGTCGAGCAGAGCCTCGACCGGCTCGAGATGCTCTATGAACGTGGCGAAGGAATCACCGGAACGCCCACGGGCTTTGTCGATCTTGATGAGCTGTTGTCGGGCCTTCAACCAAACGCCCTCATCATCGTTGGAGCTCGCCCTGCAATGGGCAAGACCAGCTTCGCGCTGAACCTGGCGGCTCACTCGGCAATCAACGCCAACAAGCCAACGCTGATTTTCTCCCTCGAGATGGGCCAGCTCGAGCTCAGCCAGCGAATGCTGGCCTCGGAGTCTCGTGTCGACTCGATGAAGATGCGTGACGGCAAGCTCGACGATGCTGACTGGGCCAAGATCTCCGCCGGTGTTGGTCGCCTCGGCGAAGCACCTATCTGGATCGACGACAACCCCGCCTTGCACGTGATGGACATTCGTGGTCGAGCTCGTCGTCTGAAGTCTCAGGTCGGGGATCTCGGCTTGATTGTTGTCGACTACATCCAGCTGATGACCGGCCGCTCCGGTGCCGAGAGCCGCCAGGTCGAGATCTCCGAGATCTCACGAAACTTGAAGATCCTTGCCCGTGAACTCGAAGTACCGGTCCTTGGTTTGTCGCAGCTCTCCCGAACCCTCGAGTCCCGCCAAGACAAGCGACCAATGCTCTCGGATCTGCGTGAGTCCGGTGCGATCGAGCAGGACGCCGACGTCGTGATGTTCTTGTACCGCGACGAGGTGTACAACCC
>CAZMYN010000060.1:0-15501 GCA_964570495.1 uncultured Acidimicrobiales bacterium
CGCAGCCGGTCACCTTGTCGCTTCCGAAGAAGACAGCCCGATTGCTGCGTTGGCGAGTGCGTCGATGTGTTCATCGCCAAGCTCACCATTCTCGATGTCTTCGGCAATGTCGGGGTTTTCGTCGACGACGTCGGCCCGTTTCTTGGCTTTCGATGCTGCCTTCTTCGACCGGGTTCCACCGGCTGCTGCTTTGCGGCGGGTCTCGTTGCTCGACGCGCCGCCTTGTTTCATCTCGGCGAGCTTCGCGAGCTCGATGGCGTGGAAGGTTCGCTGTGCTTTTTGGGCGAAGCTCACCGCAGCCGATGGTTCGGCCCGCCTCACAAGCGTTGCAAGACCATCGAGAATCTCGCCGAGGTCGTTACTGATGCGCGGGCGTTCACCCCCGATGTTGTGCTGCTGAGAAGCCCGATCTCCGACCATAGGAACATCGTAGAGATGGGGTGTGACGCTGAACTTTGAGTGGGGCCCTGCTGGCTTCAGACGAGGTACTGGCTGAGTCCGCGCTTTAGGTACTTGCCGTCGCCGGCCTTTCCGTGGAACTTGTTGTCCGACACGATGACCTTGCCCCGCGACATCACGGTGTCGACCTTGCCCTGAACTTCGAAGCCCTCATAGGCGCTGTAGTCCATGTTCATGTGGTGGTTTTCGGCGCTGATCGACCACGTGGCGTTCGGGTCATACAACACAATGTCGGCATCGGCGCCGGGCTGGATCGTGCCCTTCTGGGGATACAGCCCGAACATGCGCGCTGGTGTGGTGGAGCACAGCTCAACCCAGCGGGGGAGTGTGATCTCACCGGCGACGACGCCTTGGTAGATGAGGTCCATCCGGTGCTCGACTCCGCCGATGCCGTTCGGGATTGCCCGGAAGTCATCGGCGCCGAGCTCCTTTTGATCCTTGAAGCAAAACGGGCAGTGGTCCGTCGCCACGACGCTCAGGTCGTTCGCTCGAAGCCCCTTCCACAGGTCGGCGTGGTGGTGCTCGTGCTTGGAGCGCAACGGCGTGGAGCACACGTACTTCGCACCCTCGAACCCGGGAGCACCCAGGTGATCCTCAAGGGAGAGGTACAGGTACTGCGGGCACGTCTCGGCAAACACGTTCGCACCCTCGTTGCGAGCCCGCGCCACCTCTTCGAGAGCCCCCGAAGCCGAGAGGTGCACGATATAGAGCGGCGATGCACCGACCTTGGCCAACTTGATTGCCCGATGCGTTGCCTCGGATTCGAGCTCGTGGCGGCGCACTAGGCCGTGGTTGACCGGACCGGTTTCGCCACGAGCAACCGCCTGCTCGGCCAACAGGTCGATAGCGATGCCGTTCTCGGCGTGCATCATGATCATGGCGCCATTGTCTGCAGCGGTCTGCATGGCTTGAAGGATCTGGCGGTCATTGGACAGCAGCACACCTGGGTACGCCATAAAGAGCTTGAAGCTGGAGATGCCCTCGTCGACGAGGATGTCCATCTCTTTGAGCGAGGCATCGTTTACATCGCCGATGATCATGTGGAAGCCGTAATCGATGGCGCAGTTGCCTTCGGCCTTGGCGTGCCATTCATCGAGGCCCTCACGGACCTGGGTGCCCAAGTTCTGGACCGCAAAGTCGACAATGGTCGTGGTGCCGCCCCAGGCAGCGGCGATCGTGCCGGTCTCGAATGTGTCGGAGGAAACCGTGTCGGCAACCGGCAAGTCCATATGGGTGTGCACGTCGACACCGCCAGGGATGACGTACTTGCCAGTTGCGTCAATGACCTTGGCGTCGTTCTCGGCCGCCGCAGAAATGAAGGACCCCGGTTCGAAAACGGCGACGATCTTCTCGCCGTCGACAAGTACATCAGCAGGATCGGCGCCGGTCGCCGAGACGACGATGCCACCTTTGATCAGTGTTGCCATGGCCCGAACCTAATGCTGTGGCTCTGAACGGGCGAGTTGGTCGCCACGGCGCAGCAACGCCGGAATCGTCAACCGTGAAGTGGTGATTCCTCAACGGCTGCTTAGGCCGAGGGGGACTTCGAGGTTAGACCTCGAGGAAGATGCACTCGCCGGGGCACTCTTCAGCAGATTCGATGACGCTCTCGATGAGATTGTCAGGAACGCGAGCCGTACCCTCAGCGCCGGCAGGGTTGTTCGTGCCGTCGAAAAGCTTCTCTTCGCCGTAGTTTTCGGCGGTTTCCTTTACGTAGAACAGGCCATCGTCCTGTCCAAAGAACACCGCTGGGGCGATCTCTTCGCAGAGGCCGTCACCGGTGCACAAGTCCTGATCGATCCAAACCTTCATCGTGATTTACTCCCGTTGGATTACCGCTCTTGAGTGGCTCTAAGCATATCCGTCGGGTCGTTTATTCCGTGGCTTAAGGGGTTGTGACGAATTAGTGGCTCGGCGAGAGTCCAGAATCAGCCAGAAGTCGCGATATTGCCGATACATTCGTGACGTCCGTAACGGTGCCCCGCTGACCTTGTTGGCGGCAAAAGTCGATTAGCCTGAACCCAGTCGTGTCCGATTTCTTACTGAACTATCTCCTCGTCGCCATCTTCGCTGGCCTCGGCGTTTTGCTCGTCGGAGCCTTCCTTGGCATTGGCAGCATTTTCCGTCCGGATAAACCGAACGTCGACAAGCTTGAAAACTACGAGTCCGGCGTCGACCCGACCGGATCGATGTGGTCACAAGCCAATATTCGCTACTACGTCTTTGCTTTGCTCTTCGTTCTCTTCGATGTTGAGGCAGTGTTCATATTTCCGTGGGCGACGCGCCTTGAAGCTTTCGGGCTGTTCGGCCTGATCGAGATGGCGATTTTCGTGTTCATCTTGCTGCTGGGCCTTGTGTACGCCTGGCGAAAGGGGATGCTCAAGTGGGTCTAGTCGAATCAGGAAAGCTCCCGAAGCCGCTCACCACCTTGCTCAACATGAGCCGCAAGTACTCGCTGTGGGTTTACCAATGGGGCCTTGCCTGCTGCGCGCTCGAAATGGGTGCTGCATTCGCATCACCGCGCTACGACGTCATGCGTCTCGGAGTCATCCCGTTCCCGGCAAGCCCTCGCCAAGCCGACCTCGTCGTCGTGTCCGGAACTGTCACCGACAAGATGGCACCGGCTATTCGTCGCCTCTATGAGCAGATGCCCGAGCCGAAGTACGTCATCTCCATGGGATCGTGCGCCAACTGTGGCGGCCCGTACTGGGATAGCTACTCGGTCACCAAGGGAATCGACCAGATCATCCCCGTCGATGTTTATGTCCCTGGCTGCCCGCCGCGCCCCGAAGCACTCCTCGAGGGCATCGTCATGCTCCAAGAGCGAATCCTCAACGAGGACATGCAAGAGCGCTGGACCCAAGAACCAATCGTGGTAGGGGCCTGATGGCGGACGAAACCCCAGAAGAAGAGTCAGCCGAAACCGCAGTCGAAGAGGCCCAAGCCGCGGTCGTCGATGAGTTCCGCGACGGGCTCGCCGCCGAGATCGCCAGCGAAATGGGCGACGGCGTCGTCGAAACCTTCGTCAAGCCCGGCGACGACGTGTGGGTTCGAGTCACCCGCGAATCCTGGGTCGCCACCGCCGAGGCACTCAAGAACTCCATGGGCTTTGGCTTCTTTGGCTTCTTGTCGGCAATCGACTGGATGCCTTCGCCATTCGGTCGTGACATGGATTCCCAGGTCGACCTCACCCTCAACCCGCCCGAGGAAGAATCCGAAGCCGAGCCAATCGAAACCGGCTACGCCGGAGGCGACACACGCTTCCAGGTCTTCATGCGGGTCAACGACATCCACGGTGAACGTGCCGTCACCATCAAGTGCGATCTTCCCGACGACGACTTGACGATTCCGACGATCATCCCGATCTACCCCGGCGCCAACTGGCACGAGCGCGAAGCAGCAGAGATGTTCGGCATCGAGTTCCTCGGTCACCCGAACCCACGCAAGCTGTATCTCCCCGCCTCCTTCGAAGGCCATCCCATGCGCAAAGACTTCGCGCTGCTGGCCCGCCGCATCAAGCCCTGGCCCGGAATTGTTGACGTCGAGCAAATGCCCGGTGACGACGACGAAGAAGTTGCCGCCGGTGCGGGGGATTCAGATGCGTCTGCCACGGGGGGAGCAGAATGACCGCTCCCACCAACGACGCAGGCCTGAACGGACCGAGCACTTCGGTAAGCGAAGCCGACCAGCTGCGCTACATCTCTCAACAAGCTGCCGACGCGCGGGTGAACGTCGAGATCGAGACCGAGGGCATGACCCTCAACATCGGTCCTCAGCACCCCGCCACCCACGGCACCTTGCGCATCATCGCGAAGCTCGACGGCGAACAGGTCGTCGCAGCTGAACCGGTCATGGGGTACATGCACCGCGGCTACGAAAAGCTCGCCGAGGTGCGCACCTATCCGCAGGTCACCACGCTCATCAACCGCATCGACTGGACCGGCAGCTTCGCCAACGAAACACCGTTCATTCTCGCTGCGGAAAAGCTGATGGAAATCGAGGCGCCACCTCGCGCTCAGTACATCCGCACGATCCTTCACGAGATGAGCCGCGTCGCCAACGTCATGTTGGGGATTGGCGACATGGGCGTCCAGGTAGGCGCGGTCACCCCCGTCTTCTTGGCATTCCGCGACCGCGAGTATGTCCTCAACCAGATCGAGTCGGCGACCGGTGGCCGCTTCCACCCGAACTTCGATCGCATCGGTGGCCTCAAAGACGACCTACCCGCCGGCTGGATTCAGAACACGAAGAACGCCATGGAAAAGGTCGAGGAGTTCTGCGACACCATCGAAACGCTGATGTACGGCAACGAGATCTTCCAAGCTCGTACCCGCGGAATCGGCATCATCCCCAAGGACATCGGCCTCGCGTACGGCGTGTCCGGCGTGAACATTCGCGGCTCGGGCGTCGACTGGGACGTGCGCCGCGACAACATGCCGCAAGGCCTCGTCTACGACCAGGTCGACTGGAAGGTATGGACCCACCCCGACGGCGATTGCTACAGCCGCATGTGGGTACGCCTCCAAGAGGTCCGTGAAGGCGCACAGATCGTCAGCAAGCTCCTCGACCAGATCCCGGCCGGTCCGGTTATGGCAAAGGTGCCCCGCATCATCAAGGTGCCCGCCGGTGAAGCCTTCGTCGAGACGGAGAACCCGCTCGGCGTCATGGGCTACTACATCGTTTCCAAGGGCGACCTGAACCCGTTCCGCGTCAAGATCCGCTCGGCGTCGTTCTCGAACATTTCGATCGCTCCGTGGCTGCTCAAGGGCGTCTACGTGCCCGACATCATCGCGATCCTCGGCTCGCTCTATTTCATCTTGGGGGACATCGACCGATGATCGCTCAGATCTCCGGCTTGCTCGACACCTGGTGGGTGCCGACGATCTTCAGGTCGCTCGGCGGCGTGGCTGCAGTGCTGCTGCCCGCGGGCCCACTCGTCTACCTCTACCTGTTCAAGATGATGAGCTTCATGCAGAGTCGTCTCGGCCCCATGGAAGCTGGCCCGGCCGGAACCATGCAGCTGCTTGCCGAGGTTGGCAAGTTCTTCCAAAAAGAAGACATCTTCCCCTCCAAGGCCGACCGTTTCGTCTTTGGCGCAGCACCGTTTGTTGTCATTGTCAGCTCGTTCCTCTTGGTCATTGTTGTCCCGTTCGGGCCTGACGCATGGCTTGCCGACCTCGACACCGGCATCTTCTTTGCCCTCGCTGTCTCGTCGGTCTCGGTGATTGGCATCCTCATGGCAGGTTGGGCGTCGGCGTCGAAGTACTCGATGCTCGGTGGCCTTCGAGCAGCCGGTCAGCTCATTGCCTACGAATTGCCGCTCGTGCTCGCGGTCATGGGCGTTGTTGTCCAGGCCGGCACGCTCAACATGAACGACATCGTGTTCGCCCAGGCCGAAGGCGAAATCTTCGGATTCGGCGGCATTGGCAACCCGTTCATCTTCACCCAGTTCCTCGGCTTCGTGATCTTCATGATCGCTATGCAAGCCGAGCTCACCCAGCCGCCGTTCGACATGCCCGTTGCCGAATCCGAGCTCGTCACCGGTTACATCACCGAGTACTCCGGCATTCGCTTCCTGTTGTTCTTCATTGGCGAATTCGCAACCGCTGGCATCTTTGCCATGATCGCTTCGGTCTTGTTCCTCGGAGGCTGGTGGGTGCCGGGCATCGACCCCGACTCGAACATCTTCAACATTCTCGGGCCGCTCGTCATGTTCGCGAAGGTTCTCGGCGTGACCTTCCTCGTCTTCTGGTTCCGCATCACCTACCCACGATTCCGCGAGGATCAGCTCCAGAAGCTGGCGTGGAAGGTCCTGATTCCGCTGGCGCTACTCAACATCGTGGTGACCGGCATCTTGAAGGTGGCTTTCTAATGGGGTGTATTGCATGGGCATAGTTCCAGGAATGATCAAGGGTCTCGGCGTAACCGCCAAGACAGCACTCGAGACAATGTTCCCCGACGGGCCACTGAAGCCACCAAGCCCCTCCAAGGGCGCGGTCACTGTTCAGTACCCGCACGAAAAAGAAGCACCCACCGCCCGAGCGCGTGGCGTCATTGCTCTTCACGAAGACAACTGCACCGCGTGCATGTTGTGCGCTCGTGAATGCCCGGACTGGTGCATCTACATCGAAGGCCACAAAGAAAAGGCACCGCCTCGTCGTGCCGGCGGTAAGCCACGCCAGAAGAACAAGCTCGATCGTTTCGACATCGACTACGCGCTCTGCATGTATTGCGGCATCTGCGTCGAGGTCTGCCCGTTCGATGCACTGTTCTGGAGCCCGGAGTACGAGTTCTCCGAGCCACGTATTGCCGACCTTCTCCACGACAAGAGCCGTCTCGGCGAGTGGATGGAAACAGTTCCCGACTTCGAATCGTACGAAAGTGGTTCCGAAGCCAAGGTGCGGAAGGTTCCTCGTTGATTGGCCTTACCTCCGCTCACCTGCTCGCGCAGGAATCCCTCGACCTTCCCGAGACGTTCGCGTTCGCAATTATTGCGGGCACGATGCTCTACTGCTCGCTCAAGATGGTCACCACCGGCAACGTTGTGCACGCCGCGCTCTACCTGGTGCTCGTGCTTGCCGGGTCTGCAGCATTGTTCTTGCTGCTCGGGTCCGACTTCGTAGGGGCCACGCAGATCCTCGTCTACATCGGCGCGATCATCGTGTTGTTCCTGTTTGGAATCATGCTCACCAGGGCTCAGCTCGGCGACGACGACTCGGTCAAAAGCGAAAAGCGTTCCATGGGTGCAATCGTCGGCATCTTGCTTTTCGCGGTAATGGGCATCGCCCTCATCCAGACCTTCGGAAACGACTTCATCGAGTTCTCCAACCCCGAGCCCATCATCCTCGCCGAAGACTCCGACGTTCCCTTCGATGATCTGCCATCACCGGTCCAAGATGCACTTGTCGCTATTGGCGAGTCCGCACCGATTTCGGTCGAGACGTTCAGGACGCTCGACCCGGCGGTTCAGCGACGCGTCCCGGGCGCTGAAGTATTCGGCAACAATAAGCAGATCGCCGACTCAATCTTTAGCGATTACATCGTTCCGTTTGAGGCAGTTTCGGTTCTACTGCTCGCTGCCCTTATTGGCTCCGTCGTCGTGGCCAGGAAAGAGTAGGTACCCATGCAGCTGAACATGTTCCTTCTCCTGGCCGCAGCCCTCTTCTGCATTGGCGTCTACGGAGTTCTCACCCGCCGCAACGGCGTCATGGTTCTCATGTCGGTCGAGCTCATCTTGAACGCGGTCAACATCAACCTGGTCGCCTTTGGCGCCTTCCAAGACAATGTCCGAGGCGACGTGTTCGCCGTATTCGTGATTGCGGTTGCAGCCGCCGAGGTCGGCGTTGGTCTGGCCATGGTTCTGCTGATGTACCGCAACCGCAAGAGCATCGACTTCACCGAAGTCGACATGCTGAAGGGTTAACGCACACCTATGTTGTCGTCTCTTCTCCTCTTCGCCACCGAAGCCGCCCCCGAGGTGTCGTTCGCGCGCGAGGCCAATTGGTTCCTCGAGAACGTATGGATCGTCCCGCTTTTGCCGGCGCTCAGCTTCGTATTCATCTTGTTCTTCGGCAAGCGCATGCCCAACGGCGGCGCCGAGATCGGCATCGCAGCCGTCGGCGCAGCGTTCCTGTTTGCAATCATTGCCAACGTTGCGTGGATGGATCATCGCGACAACTTCTCCGGACCTGCCTTCTCTGCGCTGAACGGCGAGATAGAGGAGAGTCACGACGACGAAGAAGAGGGCGCCTTCAGCGGTGACGGTGCGTCCCAGGAGGCGCTCGGTCGAACGTTCGCGGTCACCATCGCCGATGCTGTTGAAATCGACGAGGTCTTCCTCGCGACCGAAGCTGGCGAAGAGGGTGGCGAAGAAGAGCACCCCGCAATTGCGGTCTTGCAGACTCGCGAATGGCTCCAAAATGGGGGAACCTCCTTTGGTGTCGGCACGCTGCTCGACGGCCCATCGGTCGTCATGTTGTTCGTGGTCTCCACGATCTCGCTGCTCGTGCACATCTACTCGACCGACTACGTCTCGGGCGACCGCCGCTACACGCACTACTTTGCATTCCTGAGCCTGTTCACGGCCTCGATGCTCGCCTACGTCCTGTCGAGCAGCATCCTGCAAATGATTGTTGCCTGGGAGCTTGTGGGGTTGTGTTCCTTTGCGCTGATTGGCCATTGGTGGGAAGAGAAACCGAACTCCGACGCGGCGTTGAAAGCGTTCCTCACTAACCGAGTCGGCGATATTGGTCTGCTCATTGGCATGATCATCTTGTTCTTCTCCGCGGGTGGCACCTTCGACATCGTCACCATCAACGAGCGGGCACTCGCTGGCGAGATCAGTCAAACCGCGCTCACCTGGGCGGCCATCTCGCTCACCGCCGCGGTCATGAGTAAATCCGGCCAGTTCGTTTTGCATACGTGGCTGCCCGACGCGATGGCTGGCCCTACGCCGGTATCGGCGCTCATCCACGCCGCCACGCTCGTCGTTGCCGGAGTGTTCCTCGTGGCGCGGCTCTATCCGGTCTTCTGGATTGGTTACAGCATCGAAGGTTCCTCCATCAACGGGCTCGCACTCATTGGAGCGATCACGGTCGTGTTTGGTGGCCTGCTCGCCTTTGTGCAGACCGACATCAAACGCGTGCTTGCTTATTCCACCGTCTCCCAGCTCGGCTACATGATCCTCGCGCTCGGCGTCGGCGCATGGACCGCCGCGATCTTCCACCTCTTCACCCACGCCTTCTTCAAAGCTGGGCTGTTCCTTGGCTCGGGCTCGGTCGCACACGCTGTGCACAGCTTCGACATGAAGAAGGACATGGGTGGGCTGCGCAAGGTCATGCCCACCACGTACAAGACGTTTATCATCTGCTCCATCGCGCTCGCGGGTGTCTTCCCGACCGCAGGCTTTTGGTCCAAGGACGAAATCCTCGTCGGCACCGGCGGCTTCGGGTTCGGCTCCGGTACCGCCAATGGCAGCTACCACCTGATGTTGGTCATGGGCCTCATCGGCGCCATGTTGACCGGCGCCTACATGACCCGCCTCATCTACCTCACGTTCTTTGGCGAGTTCCGAGGCCACGGCGAACCACACGAATCCGGCCCGCGCATCACCGTTCCGCTGATCATCCTTGCGGGCTTCGCAGCCTTTGCCGGACTGCTCAACATCCCACCGGGTTTCCTGGGCGGCAGCTACGAAAGCCCCGCGGGTTGGCAGGAACGATTCGGACACTTCATCGAGCCGTCCGCTGCGTACTTCCCGGCGATCAGTCACTCGATCCCAAGTTGGTGGCTCGCCGTCATTGCATCGGTCGTCGGCCTCATCGGTCCGGCGTTCGCGTACTGGTACTACTTCATCAAGGTCGACGGCCTCGCCAAGCAAACCGGCGAGAAGCTCACCGAACTCCCGAACGGTCTCGTCTCGACCAACAAGCTCGCCCAAGCTGGCCACGCGTTCCTGGTCAACAAGTACTACCTCGACCACCTCTACAACGACGTCATCGTTGCGGGCATCAAGGGGCCGATATCGAAGGCTGCGTACTGGTTCAACCAGAAAGTGATCGACGAGGTCGTCGACACCGCAGGACGCACCTCGGTCTCGACCGGCAAGGGCATCTACAAGAACATCGACCAGGGCCTCATCGAAGGTGCGGTCAACGGTTCGGGCTTCTTGACCAATCGAAGTGGTGAAGGGTTCCGCAAGGTCCAGACCGGCAAGGTCCAGCAATACGCAGCGCTTCTCTTCGCCGGAGCCACCGTGCTCGCAGGCATCTTCATCATCGTTATCTAAGTCACGCAGTATGTAAGCCAGAACTACACCGAACACCGTTTCATTTATCTCTCGCATTAGGAATCAGGACAACAGCTCATGGATGTTTTCAGAGAATGGGGCCTCACCGCCGCAGTCTTCTTGCCGCTGATCGGCGTCGCCGTCATGATGGCGTTCCCCAAGACTGACGAGGCAATCCACAAGATGATCGCCCTCGGCACGTCGCTGCTGGTCGCGGCGATCGGCATTGTCTTGTTGTTCGACTTTGACTACGACAATGCGGGCGAGTTGCAGTGGCAAGTAACCCAGCGCTGGATCGACATCATCGACGCCGAGTACGCAATCGGTGTCGACGGGATTTCGCTGCCGCTGATCCTGCTCACGATGCTGATCACGCCGCTGGTCATCGTGTACTCCTGGAACCACTTTCCCGAGCCCCGCAACCCCAAGGCCTTCCTGATTCTCATGCTGGTGCTGCACACCGGCATGATCGGCACCTTCGTGGCCCGCGACCTGGTCTTGTTCTTCGTCTTCTTCGAAGTCGTCCTCCTGCCGATGTTCTTCATGATTGCGGTCTGGGGCGGCGAGGATAAGCGTTACGCCTCACTCAAGTTCTTCCTCTACACGCTGTTTGGTTCGGCACTCATGCTGGTCAGCTTCCTGGCGCTCTACTTCCTTGCCGGGGGAGAAACGTTCTCGATCGTTGGACTCTCCGAAGCCGTTCAGGCTCAAGGTGTCAGTCGCAACGCACAGATTTGGATCTTTGCGGGCATGTTGCTTGGCTTTGGCATCAAGGTCCCGATCTTCCCGTTCCATACCTGGCTGCCCGACGCTCACACCCAAGCACCGACCCAGGGTTCGGTCATCTTGGCTGCGGTGCTCTTGAAGCTCGGCACCTACGGCTTTGTTCGCATCTCGATTCCGATCCTGCCCGAAGGCGCCGTCTTTTGGGCCCCATGGATTGGTCTGGTCGCGGTCATTGGCATTATCTACGGAGCGCTTGGTTGTTTGGCCCAAACCGATATGAAACGTCTCATTGCGTTCTCCTCGGTTGCTCACATGGGCTACGTGATGCTCGGCATTGCCACGCTCACCGACTGGGGCATCAACGCCGCCATCTTCGGCATGGTTGCGCACGGTCTCATCACCGGCATGTTGTTCTTCGTCGCCGGTTCGATCAAGGAGCGCTACCACACCCTCGAAATCAAACGCCTCGGCGGCCTGTTACTCCAGGCGCCGCGAATGGGCTGGATTCTGGGCTTCATCACTATGGCATCGCTCGGGCTTCCCGGCCTCGCTGGATTCTGGGGCGAGTTCCCGGCCATCCTTGCGGCCTACAACCCGGCAAACGGCCTTCCGGTCGGGCTCTTCCGTGCCTACATGATCATCGCTGCCATCGGTACCGTGCTCGCTGCGGGCTACCTGTTGTGGCTGCTTCAGCGCACCGCCTTTGGAACACCGTCTGAAGAGTTCGAACACGATGACCACATCGTCGATGCACACCGCGAAGAGTGGATTGCATGGTCGCCGCTGCTCGTACTGATCTTGCTGTTCGGACTCGTTCCCGGCCTCATCTTCAACCTGACCGACCCGGCGGTCGATCGAAACCTGAGCGAGTGTTTCTCGGTACCGACCGAAGATAAGGGCAGCTTCGATGTTGGGCTCTGCGAAGAGCAAGCCATCGAGACCGCACTCTCGAATCTGGGCGTCACCAGCTCAGATGAGGAGTAGTTGATGTCCGTCCTCGCTCAGATCGGCACGTTCGAACGCGCCACGATCGACTGGCACGCAATCGCGCCCGAGCTGATCTTGTTGGGCTTTGGTGCATTGCTGACCATGCTCGACGCGATCTTCCTTGAACGTGGCCGCAAGCTCACCTCCACGCTCGCTGGCATTGGCCTCCTCGCCGCGCTGATCCCCGTCATCACCTTGGCGATCGACGGAGCCGACCGAGTCGCCATCGGTGCGGCCGGGACCCTCGTCAGCGACGGTGCCTACGTCGTCGACGACTTCGCGCTGATCATGAAAGCGTTCTTCCTGCTCTCGGGCTACGTCGTTGTTCTCTTGTCGACCAACTACATCTCCGAGGGCGACTACTGGGAAAACGAGTACTACGGACTGCTCATCTCCTCGATCCTCGGCATGGTCGTCATGGCCTCGGCCCGAGATCTCATCACCATCTTCGTGGCACTGGAGCTGCTCTCCATTCCGGCGTACCTCATGGCCACGTGGCGCAAACGAGATCTCCGATCGAACGAGGCTGGCCTCAAGTATTACCTGATGGGCGTTTTCGCATCCGCGATCATGCTCTACGGCATGTCGCTGCTCTACGGCATCTCCGGCTCGACCGCATTGTCAGAGATTGGAGTCGCACTGGACCAGGGCGACTTTGCCGACTCATCGGTTGCTGCCCTCGCCATTGTCTTCGTCATTGCTGGCTTCGCGTTCAAAGTCTCGGCGGTTCCTTTCCACACGTGGGCCCCCGACACCTACGAGGGTGCACCAACACCGGTCACCGCGTTCCTGGCCGTCGCGTCCAAGGCCGCAGGCTTTGTTGCGCTCGTGCAACTGATCTTCGTTGCCTTCTGGACCCGATCCGAGATCTACGAGCCGCTGCTGTGGATTCTCGCTGCGGCATCGATGACCATCGGCAACGTCATTGCGCTTCGCCAAACCAACATGGTCCGTCTCATTGCGTACTCCGGTGTGGCCTCCGCGGGGTACATCATGGCCCCGCTGGCCGTTGCCGGAGTCAGCCCGAGTGTTGGCGACGACGCCCTTCGCGCCGTTGTTACCTACCTGGTTATCTACGCCGCAATGAACCTTGGTGTCTTTGCCGTCATCCTCGCGATTGCACGCAAGACCCGCTCGGCGGAGATCTCCTCGTACGCCGGTCTGTTCCACTACGCGCCCGGCCTCACCGTTGCAATGACGATCTTTCTCATGGCACTCGCAGGCATTCCGCCGCTCGGTGGCTGGTGGGCCAAGTTCGTGGTGTTCCGGGCACTCGTCACCGCCGACACCTTCGGCGGTTACACCCTTGCTGTGGTCGCGGCCGTCAACTCGGTCATCGCGCTCTTCTATTACCTCAGCGTGCTGCGCACCATGTGGGCCGATGAAGCACCCGACGGTGACCTCACCCCAATTCGAATCCCGGCATCGCTGGTCGGCGCCCTGGGTCTCACCGCACTCGCAACGATCGTCTTTGGTGTGCTCCCCGGCCTGGTTGACACCGTCGCCGACGTGTCACTGATCGTCAACCTGGGCGCTGGCGGCTGACCCGCGAACTCGCCCCACTGGACCAACTGGTCCGCGAGCGAATTACTGACCGCGGATCCATTGGCTATGCCGAGTACGTCGAGCTCGCGCTCTACCACGACGAGCACGGCTTCTATTCGCTGACCGGCCAGGCTGGACGGCGCGGCGACTTCATCACCAGCGCCGAAGTTGGGCCACTGTTCGGCCACCTGGTCGGCCGAGCTCTCGACAACGAATGGGACCGCCTCGGCCAGCCCGATGTATTCACCGTCATCGATTTCGGCGCAGGCCCCGGAACCCTCGCACGAGCCCTCGACGCAAGTCAGCCGCGCTGTCGGAACGCACTTCGCTACGTGGCGATCGAGCGCTCGGTCACCCAACGCGCACAACATCCCGAATGGGTGATCTCGCTCGATGCGCCACACGACGCGGTAGTGGGCAACGGGATAACCGGGGTGGTCATCGCCAACGAACTGCTCGACAATTTGGCGTTCACGCCCGTGCAGCGATCGAACGGCGAACTTCATGTGATCGATGTGATCGTCGACGGCGACGATCAGCTGGCAACGACCCTGGGGTCGGCGCTTTCACCGTCAGAGGCTGCGCTCTTCGATGACTCGGTCGACCATGGGGTGCTCCAGAGCGCCGCGGCTGCCTGGTTGCAACGCTGCCTCGAGGATCTCGTCGCGGGTTCGATCATCGTGATCGACTATGCGCGACTCGAGAGCCAAGCCGTCGAGATCCGCACCTACGCCGAGCACGGCTACGCCGGTGACCCACTCGACATGCCCGGAAGCAAGGACATCACCGTCGACGTCGACCTTAAGCAACTACAGCGCGCTGTGGAGCCCGCAACGTCGATCGAAACGCAAGCGCAGTGGCTCGAATCGCTCGGAATTGGCGAATTGGTGGAGGAAGGGCGAGCGCTCTGGACCGACGGTGCAGCCGCTGGTTCCCTCGACGCACTCCGGGGGCGTAGCCGGATCCGTGAGGCCGAGGCACTACTTGACGCCGACGGGCTTGGGGCGTTCCTTGTTGCGCGATGGGTCAGATAATTACCCCATCTCTGGTATAGATGGGCAATGAGCCGAATTGTCTCTGGACGAGATTGAACTGTTCACCTAATGTTCTCCTTATGACGTCGCCAACACGCACCCCACTGGAAGTAGCCGCTACCGATCTTTCGATCGGTGAGTATTCAGTCGGGTTGGCTCCTAGTCGGACGAGCGAACAGGTCGTTCTTGCGTATCTGGAGCTCGTCAGCATGGTTCGTGCGGACTACCCCGAGTACCTCCGGGAGTCCGACATCGACACATTGGTCGCGGCAACTCACCTCGAGCGCACCTTCATCAAGAACCGCGTCGAGAACCACCTCTCCGCTCTCACCGTTGCCTCGTAGCGTCTCGGCCGCCGTAGCGGAATCCTGACCGCTGGTCGCCTCACGGAGGCGCTCGTTGAGCCGCGTGCGCTCGGATTGCGGTCTCTTGCACGCTCGGAGTGGCGCAGGCCACATTGGGTCGATGGGCAGGTCATCGGTAGAGTCGCACCCAACGAGCCAAGGGGACGACATGTCAGAGCCAACGATTGGGGTATACGAGATCGAGGATCGGACCTTCGCGCCGTCCGACGATTTCAAGGCAGGTGCGCTCACCTCCGACTCATCGCTCTACGACGAAGCAGAAGCCGACTTCGAGGCGTTCTGGGCTCGCCAAGCTCGTGAGCTCGTCACCTGGCAAAAGCCGTTCACCAAGGTCCTCGAATGGGAACTGCCGTACGCGCAATGGTTCAGCGACGGGCAGCTCAACATGTCGGAGAACTGCCTCGATCGCCATGTCGCAGCAGGCAGGGGCGACAAGGTTGCCTACCACTGGGAAGGCGAACCCGGTGATACTCGCACCCTCACGTACTCCGAGCTGCTCGCCGAGGTCAACAAGTTCGCCAACGTCCTCAAGTCGCTCGGGCTCGAGAAGGGCGATCGGGTTGCTATCTATTTGCCAATGATCTTGGAATTGCCAATA
>CAZMYN010000061.1:0-15394 GCA_964570495.1 uncultured Acidimicrobiales bacterium
CCGCGGTCGACGTCGCCGGTGAGCTACGCTCCGCGCTCATCCACAAAGACTGGCCGTTGTTCATTCCGGTCGGTGGGCGCACCAGTTACCTGGGCGACGTTCTCGCGATGGTTGTCGCCACCGACCGCCCTACCGCCCGTCGGGCCGCGCAGTTGGTCGACATCACCTACGACGTCAAGACCCCGATGACCAACCCCGCCGAGGCGGTTGCGTCGAGCGAAGACGCCGTGTGGACCCTCGACGGCAACGTGCTGTCGACCAGCACCTATTCGCGCGGCGATACCGAGGCAGCGCTTGCTAGCGCGGCCCATACCGTCACCGAGACCTTCCAAACCCAACGCATCGACCACGCCTTCATCGAGCCCGAGTCGACGCTCGCAGTTCCCGTGCCCGCCGGGCAGCCACTGCCACTCACCAACCCGGTAACCACCGGTGGCGAAGCGGTCGACTTCGACCGGCTTATGGTCTACTCGGGCGGCCAGGGCGTGTGGGACGACCGCAACGACATCACCCGAATCCTCGATCTCGACGAAGGCATTGTCGTCACCGAACTGGTCAGCAACGGCGGGGCGTTCGGTGGCAAAGAAGACATGTCGAACCAAGGCCAGACCGCCTTGGCCTCCTGGTTGTTGAAGCGCCCGGTGAAGACCACATTCAGCCGCGAAGAATCGTTCCTGGTTCACACCAAACGCCACGCCATCAAGATGACGTATGAAGCTGGCTGCGATGCCGACGGCAAGCTCACCGCACTTCGGGTTCGCATGCTCGGCGACTCGGGCCCGTACGCATCGGTGGGTATGAAGGTTCTCGAACGCGCTGCCGGCCACGCATCGGGCCCATACGTGTGCGACAACATCGATGTCGAAGCTGTGGCGGCTCGCACGAACAACTCGGTGTGCGGCGCGTTCCGTGGTTTCGGCGCCAACCAAGCACAGTTCGCGATGGAAGGCGTCATGGATCGCCTCGCCGAAGCCGTTGGAATTTCGGGTTGGGAAATGCGCAACCGCAACGTCATCACGCCGGGCGTCGTGTGGGGCCCCGGGCAGATCATGGACGACGGCTGCCTCGGTGCGCGTGAGTGCCTCGATGCCGTCAAGCCCGCCTACGACGAAGCGGTCGCGGCCGGAAAGGCCGTCGGCCTCGGGCTCGGCCTCAAAAACTCGGGGCTCGGGAACGGCTTCAAAGAGATCGCTAAGGCGGTCGTGCATTTCCGAGAAGACGGCAAGATCGAAGTCCGCCATTGCTGGACCGAAATGGGCCAAGGCGTTCACACCGTTGCGCTTCAGGTCGCCATCGAAGAACTCGGTGTCACCGCCGAACAGATCGAAGTCATCGTCGACTCGACTCGCGAGCTTGGCGCTGGCCAAACAACGGGCAGCCGAGGCACCTTGATGGGCGCAGGCTCGGTTGCCGACGCATGCCAAAAGGCCATCGCCGATGGTTGCAAGGTAGGCGTCGACTACGAGGGCGAGTACCGCGTTGACTGGACCAACTCGCTAAACGAGGGGTTAGAGAACCCAATCATTCACTCCACGTTTGGCTACGCCGCACAGATGATCATCATGGACCCCGAATCGGGCGACATCGATAGGGTCGTGGCTGCCCACGACGTCGGTAAGGCGGTCAACCCGCTGCTGTGCGAGGGGCAGGTCGAGGGTGCGGTGCACATGGGCCTTGGCTACGCACTGAGCGAGGGGTTCCCGTGCGACGAGGATGGCCGCCCGGTCAACGACAAGCTCCGCGGCCTGGCCATCATCCGACCGAAAGACATGCCCGATGTCGACGTGATCTTGGTCGAGTCGGCAGAACCAAACTCGCCGTACGGCATCAAAGGTGTTGGCGAGATCGGCCTCGTGCCTACCGCTGGGGCGGTGGCCGCCGCCATGCAAAAGGTCGACGGCACCTGGCACAACGAACTTCCGTTAGTGAACCACGCCAACCGTGAGCGGGCCTCGGCATGGGAGTAGCCGCCAACCAGACACCGGGTTTGGTTTGCGCGCACCACCATCTGTACTCGGCACTTGCCCGTGGGATGCCCGCGCCGCCCGCGACGCCGACGAACTTCATGGAGATCCTCGAGCTGGTGTGGTGGCGTCTCGACATGGCGCTCGACGCGAACACGATCGAGTGGTCGGCCAAGCTCGGCGCGCTCGAAGCGCTCGAACGCGGTTGCACCGCCATCGTCGATCATCACGAATCACCGAACGCGATTCCCGGATCGCTCTCGATCATCGCCGACGCGTGCGCCGAGGTCGGCGTGCGAGTGAACTGTTCCTACGGCGTCACCGATCGTCATGGCCCCGACGGCGCTGCTGCTGGCTTGGCGGAGAACGATCGCTTTCTGTCCGCTGGTGGTCGAGGGATGGTGGGCCTGCACGCTGCGTTCACCTGTAGCGACGACACGATTGCGGCGGCAGGCGAACTCGCAACTCGCCACGGTGTTGGCGTGCACGTTCACGTTGCCGAAGGTTCTGACGACACCTGGCAGCAGCTCCAGGGCAAGACCAAGGACGACTGGTGGTTAGTGCACGGTGTGCACCTTCCCGACGAACACGGCCTGTCCGGAACCATCGTGCACAACCCTCGTTCGAACATGAACAACTCGGTCGGTTACGCCCGCCCTGCCCGCTTCTCGAACCCGATCGGCCTCGGCACCGACGGCATCGGCGCCGACATGCTCGACGAGTTCCGCGTGGCATACGTGCGGGCCCGTGAACACGATGTCGAAACAACACCCGACGACGTTTGGGCATGGTTCGAACCCGGCTGGAACCTGATGCCCGAAGCTCGCAACGACATCGTCACCTGGGGCTATGCCCCCATGGACCCCTGGCGTCTCGCCTACAGCCCCGGCGTATCGCCGACCGCGATCGAAGTCGACGGAACCGTCGTGTTCGAGAACGGCACAACCACTTTGATCGACGCCCACGAAATCCGCGCCAAGGCTGCAGAGGCAGCCCAAACGCTGTTTAGAAAATTGGAAAGCACACCATGACCGAAGAATCTCCCGACAGCACTCTCGACATCTTTGGCGAGTTCGCCCCAGATGGCCAGGAGTCCTACGACAACGCAGTAAAACGGTTCGCCGAAAACAACATCGTGCTGCCGACGTTTGCTCAGCTCCGCGACCCGTCGACGATTCCCGAGTCGATCATCAGCCAGCTCGCCGAAGTCGAAAAGGACGCAGCCGACCCGCGCAACTTGTTTCGCGTGCATTGGTTCAACGAGCACGCCGATGCCCCCGGTAATAACTTCCCTGGCCTCGTCGACGTGCCCACCCACATCGAGTTGCCGAGTGAACTCACCGGCGTCGATGCCCGCATCGTGTTGGCGTTTGGCAACCGGTTCCCGATGATCCGGGCCCACAAGGTGCTCGCTGCGTACTCGTGTCTCGCTGCCCGGTTGGTGACCGGGCGCTTCGACCCCACCGCCGACCGTGCCATCTGGCCGTCGACTGGAAACTACGCCCGAGGCGGAATCGCCATCAGCAAGATCATGGGTTGTCGTGGCGTTGCCATCTTGCCCGAGGGCATGAGCCGCGAACGCTTCGAATGGCTCGAACGATGGACGACCAACCCCGACGAAGACGTGATCAAGACCTTCGGCACCGAAAGCAACGTCAAGGAGATCTACGACGCCTGCAACGAACTGTCGAAGGATCCAGCGAACGTGATCCTCAATCAGTTCAGCGAGTTCTCAAACCACCTCGGCCACTACGCCGTCACCGGCCCAGCACTCGAAAAGGTGTTCGAGCACATCACTGCTGACCGGCCCGGCAAGTTGGCCGCGTACGTTTCGGCGTCGGGGTCAGCGGGCACGCTCGGCGCTGGCGACTACTTGAAGGACGAGCACAGTTCTCGGATCGTCGCTGTCGAGGCGCTCGAATGCCCGACGATGCTCTACAACGGCTTTGGCGACCACAACATCCAGGGCATTGGCGACAAGCACGTGCCACTGATTCACAACGTCACCAACACCGACCTCGTGGTTGGCGTGAGCGATGACAGTACCGACCGGCTCGACATCTTGTTCAATACGCCCGCGGGCAAAGAGGTTCTTGCCGAACGCGGCGTCGACCCGGCACTGGTCAACATGTTGGTCGACTTTGGCTACTCCTCGATCTGCAACACGTTGGCCGCGATCACGGCCGCGAAGGTGTGGGGCCTCGGCAGCGACGACGTCATCATGTCGGTGGCGACCGATGGCAGCGACCTCTACAACTCCGATCGCGAACGCATCATGTCGACCCACTACTCGGGCGGCTTCGACGCAGAGGACGGTGCGAAGGTGTTCGAGGATCACCTCGTTGGCCGCGATGGCGAACTTCCAACCGAGTACCTCGAGATGGGCCCAACCGAGCGCGACCGGGTATTCAACCTGGGCTATTTCACGTGGGTCGAACAACAAGGCATCGAGATCCCCGACTTCGAGAGGCGCCGCGGCCAGGGCTTCTGGGATGGCCTGCGCCCGCTCGTCGATCGGTGGGACGCCATGATCGAAGAGTTCAACGCCGCGACCGGCGCATCTCACGGATAGCCATGTCAACCAACCCGTTCATCCGTTATCGAGAACGGCTCGACTCGTACGCGCCGGTTCGGTCGGGTCTGATGAGCGACGAGCGCTTCGTTGAAATCGTCGAGGAGTTCGACGCTGCGGTCAGCGCGGTTGAGGGCCATGGCTTTGTCGAGACGCCGCTGGTCGACGGAAGTGGCCTGGCGGCCAAAGCCGGGCTCGATGTCGACCTGATCATCAAAGCCGAACCGCACAACGTCGGGGGCTCGCACAAGGCCCGGCATCTCTTTGGTGTGGCCTTGCATATGTTGGTCAACAATGCGGTCAACCCAGCGAGCGCCGATGCCACTGCCCGGCTAGCAATAGCGAGCTGCGGCAACGCTGCGCTCGGGGCATCGGTGATCGCACGAGCCATGAACCGACCCCTCGATGTGTTCGTTCCGGTCTGGGCCGACGAAGCCGTCGTGACAAAGCTCGCCGAGCACGGCGCGACCATCAACCGCTGCGAACGCCGAGAGGGCGAAGCCGGCGACCCCTGTTACCTGCGCTTCTCCGAAGCCGTCGTCGACGGAGCACAAGCGTTCAGCGTCCAGGGTTCAGACACGCCAACCACCTTCGATGGTGGCCGGACGCTGGGTTGGGAACTCGCCGACCAAACCAAAGCCGACGGTGGGCTCGATGCGCTCTACATCCAGGTAGGAGGCGGAGCGCTGGCCACCGCGGTGTCGATGGCGATGCCCGACGTGCGCCTGCACCCGGTGCAAGCCGAAGGCTGTGCGCCGCTCAAACGAGCGTGGGATTTGCTGGCACCTGACTTTGATTTCGATGCGGCTGCTGGCGCGCCCGAGAACTTCATGACGCCATGGGACGATCCGCAGAGCTTCGCCACCGGCATCCTCGACGACATCACCTACGACTGGTTGCCGCTTCTTCGCCGCACCCACGCAACCGGCGGCGAGCCAATCGTTGCTGCCGAGTCGCTGATCGTCTCGGCGTACGAGTTGGCGCACGCCCACACCGACGTGCCGGTGTGTTCGACCGGCGCTGCCGGGTTCGCTGGCCTGCTCGCAGAACCGCCGACCACGCGCGAACGTGTTGGCGTCTTGTTCACCGGCATCGACCGGAGCGGCTCGTAGTGATTGGTGAGCATCTGCACCCGGTGCAGCGGCCAGGCCGCTCGATCGGGAAGGTAACCCGGGCCGAGTCGGTAGCGGGCGCTCTTGCGCTACTCGCTGACGGGACCCGGCGACCAGTGGCAGGCGGAACAGACCTCATCCTCGACATCGAACGGGGTGGCCCGGGTGAACCTGTCGATCTGGTCGACCTTTCCTTTATTGCCGATGGAAGCTTCGACCGGATCGTCGAGGACGGCGACACGATTCGTATCGGTGGCGGCGTGACCCACAATCAAGTCGTTGCCTCCGCGCTGGTGTTCGACAATGCGCTGCCGTTGGCTCAGGCATGCGTGGAGATTGGCTCGCCGCAGCTTCGCAACCGGGCAACGCTGGCTGGCAACCTCGCGACGGCCAGCCCGGCCAACGACAGCATCTCGGCTCTGATGGCGCTCGACGCGACGCTCGAACTGACGAGCGCTAGCGATGGAGCAATGAGCGCTCGCCAGGTTGCTGTCGCCGACTTCTTTCCTGGCTTTCGAAGCACGGTCCTTCAGCCGGGAGAGCTCATCACCACGATCATTGTTCCCAAGCTCGGTGCCGACCAGCGCGGGATCTGGGTGAAGCTTGGCCTGCGCAAGGCGCAAGCCATTTCGGTTGTTCACGCCGGGATCGTCGTCGGTCTCGATACCGACGACACGGTCACCCATGCCCGTCTCGGCATTGGCAGCGTTGCGCCAACCGTCGTGGTCGTTCCCGACTTTGCGAATGCACTGCTCGGCCGCACGCTAAACGCCGAGACCATCGAACAAGCTGGCACCGCAACTGCGGCCGCGGTCAAGCCAATCGATGACGGACGTGCTACTGGCGACTATCGATCGCAATCGGTGGCAACGCTCATACGGCGTTCCCTCGAAGCTCTGCTCACTGGCCGCCAAGGCGAGATGTGGCTAGCCGATCCTCCCCTGCTTGCGGCGAGCCCCACGGCTGGAGCACTCGCCGTCTCGGCCGACAGCGGCGACACGCTGCTCGATCACTTGAGGGGCGCCGGCCTCGACGGGGTCAAGGAAGGCTGTGCTGAAGGCGAGTGTGGTGCGTGCACGGTTCACCTCGATGGTGTCGCGGTCATGAGTTGCCTCGTCCCCGCAGCATCGGCCGACGGAGCGAACGTCACCACGATCGAAGCGCTCGAAAAAGACGGGTCGCTCGCCCCGATACAGCAGGCGTTCATCGACGAGTTCGCCGTGCAGTGCGGCTTCTGCATTCCCGGGTTCGTCGTGGCCGCCGCCGCGTTGCTCGATGAGAACCCCGACCCCAACGACGAACAGATCAAGCTGGCACTGAGCGGCAACCTGTGTCGATGCACCGGCTACTACCCGATCGTTCAGGCCGTGAAACGCGCAGCAGAAATGCGCAGAAGCCAATGAGTAACTCACTAGGACGCTCACCGGCGCGCTTCGACGCGCAGGGCAAAGTCACCGGCGCTACTCGCTACCCCGCCGATCAGGTTCGCGCCGATGCGCTCTACGCCAAGGTGGTCTTCTCGAACCAGCCCCACGCACGGATGACCGCTATGGACACCCGTGCCGCCGAGGCGGTCGACGGTGTGCTGTTCGTGCTCACCGCGGCCGATGTTCCCGTCAACGAATATGGGCTGACCATGTTCGACCAGCCCGTCATGATCGGCCTGAAGGACACGGGACGAAGTGCGGTCGCCGCCGATGTGAGCCGCTGGGAAGCCGACAAGATCGCCGTCGTCGTCGCCGAATCGGCCGCAGCCGCCAACGCCGGTGCAATGGCCATCGACGTTGCTTGGGAACAGCTGCCGATCGTTCCCGACATCGACGCTGCCAAAGACGATGCAGTGCTCGTGCACCCCGAAGCCGGCTCGAACACCTACTACGACCTGAAGATCAAAAAGGGCGACATCGATGCTGGCTGGGCAGCCGCCGACGTCGTGATCGAGGGCAGCTACGAACTACCCCACCAGGAGCACGCGTACCTTCAGGTTGAGGCCGCGACCGCGTGGATCGATGACGAGGGCCGGGTGACCGTCGAGACGAGCGGACAGTGGACACACGAGGATCGTGAACAGGTCGCGCACGCTCTCGACCTTCCCGAAGATCAAGTTCGCGTGATCTACGCCGCGATCGGCGGTGCCTTCGGTGGCAAAGAGGACATGACGCTCCAAATCGTCTTGGCGCTCGCGGCACAACGGCTCCACGCCGACGGCATCGACCGGCCGGTGCACGCCGCGTGGTCGCGCGAGGAGTCGATCGTCGGGCACCACAAGCGGCATCGGGCAACGATTCACGCCAAGCTCGGCGCAACCTCCAACGGCAAGATCACTGCGGTGGAGGCCGACGTGTGGCTCGACGCCGGGGCCTACAACTACACCTCCAACAAGGTGCTGGGCAACGCGCATTTGAGCGTCGGTGGAGCCTACGAGATCCCGAACGCTCGGATCGACAGCCGCGCGGTCTATACCCACTCGGTGCCCGGCGGAGCGTTTCGCGGGTTCGGAGGCCCGCAGGGGGCTTTCGTTGCCGAGACGCAAATGAACAAGCTGGCCAATGCGCTCGGCATGGACCCCGTCGAGTTGCGGCGTATCAACACGTTGCGCGACGGCAGCGAGGGGATCACGACGGCCATCATGCCTGCCGGGGTCACGCTCCCCGAGGTCATCGACGCGTGTGCTGCGTCGGCAGCCGAGCCGGTCGAGGTCAAGCCGTTCGCACCCATTGCGTCGTTGCCGCCTCAACCAAACGCTGTGAAACGCGGCCGCGGGTTCGCCGCTGGCTACAAGAACGTCGGCTTCAGCTTCGGGTTCCCCGAGCGCTGCGAAGCGGAGATCCACCTGCACGGCGACCCCGGTGACGAGGCTCCGAGCTCGGCGGAGATCTTTCACTCGGGCGCTGAGGTTGGCCAGGGCATGCACCAGGCCTGTTTGCAGATGACGTCCGAAGCCACCGGCGTTCCGCTCGATTCGGTGACAGGCACGTTCTCCGACACCGCAACCAGCGGCGACTCGGGATCGGCGTCGGCGTCGCGGCTGAGTTGGATGGCCGGAAACTCGATCCTCGGCGCATCTGAAGAAGCCGAGAAAGCGTGGCGTGACGGCGAGCGTCCAGCCATCGGGAAGTTCCGGTTCACTCCCCCACCCACCGACACGCTCGACCCCGAGACCGGAGCCGGGCAACCGAATTTTGCCTATGGGTACATGGCCCAAGCCATCGATGTGTCGGTCGATACCGAAACCGGCCACATCCGAGTCGACCGGGTCGTCAGCACCCACGATGTTGGCCGGGCGATCAACCCGCGGCTTGTGCAAGGCCAGGTCGAAGGCGCGGTCGTGCAGGCGCATGGCTATGTGCTGAGCGAGAAGTTGGTCGTAGCCAATGGCCGAATCGAGAACCCGCGACTATCGCAGTACTTGATCCCCGGTATCGGCGACGTTCCCGAGCACGTCGAAAGCGTGATCCTCGAACTCGCCGACCCGCTGGGCCCATGGGGTGTGCGAGGTATGGCCGAGATGCCCTACATCACCTACGCACCCGCCGTGATCGCTGCCGTGCACGACGCCACCGGCGTGTGGTTCGACGCGTTCCCGCTAACCCCCAGCCGAGTTCTCGCCGCCGTCAGCAATCGCTAACACGCAGAGCGTGCGTTGGAAGGCTGTCGAAATTGCGTGTGTGTGAACAGCGTGTAAATGTGTTTAACAAAATGTAAACCGGGCTTCTTTTGGCACGGTGCCCAGCGCTAGCTTCGCTCGGGCAAGCATTTGCTGAGGGGATGGCGATAGGTGAAGAGAATTGCTGGCGCCTTTGACCCGAGCTGGACTCTTCGACTTCGATCGCATCAAGACCCACGCTCAACGACTGGTCGACGCGTTCGCCGTGAAGACCCCGTCGCTTTCGACCCCGACCAGCAGCCTTTCGGGCGGCAACATCCAAAAGGTCATCCTCGCCCGCGAGCTCGACTCGTCGCCGACAGTCTTGCTCGCCGCACAACCAACTCGCGGTGTTGACATTGGCGCGACCGAATACATCCATTCCGAGCTCATCAAGCAGCGCACCGAAGGCGTGGCGATCCTGATGATCAGCGAGGACCTCGACGAGATCCTTGCTCTGGCGGACCGCATTGCTGTGATGTTCGAAGGCAGCATCGTGGCCGTCGTCGACCGGGCGGACGCCACGAAAGAAGAACTCGGCCTCGCCATGGCCGGAGGCTGAGAACCCCGCGTATTGCCGTGGGGGCGACCGAAACTGTTTAGGAGAGCTCGGCCGCGTCGCGCCACGGCTGTGCCTTGGCGATGGCGAGTGCACGTAGTTCCGCGAAACGGTCGTGAACGACCGTTTCGATGACTTCGCCCCGATCCTCGGGGGCCGCGTCGCTGGCCGGTCGCCAAATTGCCCGGCCGCCGGTGAAGCCCGAGCAACCGTTCTCGAACGCGACGGCCAACTGATCGCGGTACTGCTCGAAGGTGACACCCGAAGACAACAACACCCACGGCTTCGTCGCTGCGGCGTTCACCGCCTTGCATGCGTCAGCCCAGCCATCTGGTTTCGACGGGTCACCAGGGAACTCCACTTTGAGGATGTCGATGGGAAGGTCCGTGAGCTGGCGAACGGTCTCGAGCACGACTGCTGGTCGCTCGTGGTCGGCCATACCGAAGGCGACCGGCTCGACGAGAAGGGCTAAGTCGAGATCGGCACATACCGCAGCCGTATCGGTCACCACCTGTTGCTGCTGTGCGGCATGGTCGGCACGCTCGGGTGAGTATGCAAGCAACAACTTCGCCGCGCTTGCTCCCATCTTCTTCGCGTCGAGAGCCGTCCAGCCCTCGAGCATCTGGGTTGGCCCCGACCACGGATCCTGGAGGTAGCCCTGCGCTTCGAGCGCGGCCATAAACCCCTGGCTTCCCTTCAGCGCCCCGGCCTCCAGTGCTTGAGGAAGCGAGAGCTCAGGTTCGAGCATCACCCCGCTAGCTTGTGACCCGACCCCGGTGATCAGGTCCAGCTTGAACCGCGTCAGTTCCTCATTGGATGGGTCTCCCCCGATGACTGCCCTGAGGGAGTCTCGATGATCAATAGCAAGGACGGCGATGACCCCGGTTTCCGTTGACAGCTGATCGATCCCGCGGATCTTTCCAGGAGTGAGCATCACGTTAGGAATCCTCCGGCTTCTCACCAGATACGGCGTAAGGGTCATCGGGGACATCACCGGTGAACGAGTCGGGCGGCAGGCCGCCGGGGTTCTTCAGGTTCGGTGTTTGCATAACTGGCTGCACCCACGCGCCCTCGTCGCCATTGTCCCAAGCGTCGTGGATCCACGTGTGGCCCTCGTCAAAACATGGCGGCGTAGAACGTTCCTTATCGACGAGCTCGCCAGCGAGATAGTTCAGGAAAAACAGGTTCGAGCTCGGACACGACACACTCGAATGGAAGCCCTTGGGCACCAACGCCGTATCGCCGTCGTGCAAGACGACGGTCTCGTCGAAGCCATCCTCGGGTGCCCAGTTTCGATGCATCGCAAAGCCGTTGCCGGGGTCCATCCGGAAGTAGTACGTCTCCTCCAAGTAGGGCGACCCGTCGACTCCGTCGTGGCGATGTGGGGCCCAGCCCGACCACATTCCTCGAGGTACATAGACCTCGTAAAGGATGAGCCGTTCCGCGTCGACCGGTGGTGCGAGCACGTGGTTGACCTGGCGTTGAGACGCCCCTCCTCCACGGACCTCGCTCTTCATCTGTTCAGGGACGATGAGACGTGTCGGGTAAAGCCCTTCAGCCGGAGCAGAGCCGATCGCGAATTCGAAGCCGTCACCGCCCGCAACTACCTCGATGTTCTCGCCAGGAGTGACGTAGACGATCGATGGCATCTCTTCGAAGACGCTGGTCCGGGCGATGGAGAAACGTTGATCGCCGGCGGCGACGATGCCCGAGCCGGCGAGAGGTACAATCGCGATCTCTTGCCCGTCACGCTGATCGGTGTGGGATTGGGCTGCGGGTAGATAGACGTTGGCGAAGCTCAGAAAGCGCCAGCCTGCGGACTCGGGAGTGACGTCGATACGGACGCCATCCTCTCGATTGTTTGCGACGTGTGAGTTGCTCATGGATTCTCCCAGGGGAAGTGTCGGGGCACGGGGTCGAACGGGGCGGGTGGGCCTTGGCCGGGCATGGTCTGATCGAAGTCGATCGATGCGCCCGACATCAGACCGGATTCACTGCTCAACATGAAGCAGATGCCTCGTGCGACTTCTGCTGGTTTGAGAATCCGCTTGAACGCCTGCTGCGCTTCAGCCTTCTCCAGCCAGTCGTCGGGGGCATCGTGGAACTTCTTTTGGACGGCATCCTCGGCCGGGGTGTCCATCCAGCCGGGGTTGATGAGGTTGACGCGTATCTGCTCCATTCGCAGCGAGTACGCGGCATGGCGAACCATGGCTTCGAGTCCATGTTTGGCAACGACGTATGGGAACAGTTCGCCGATTGCGCCGTGATGGGCGATCGAGCCAACAAGCGCGATCGAGCCAGCAACCTCGTCGCGAGCCATGAGCTGAGCCATCCCGGAAATCAGCAATCCGTTGGCCTTCACGTTGACGGCGAGCATTTCGTCCCACATCGACCCCGTCGTATTCCAGACCGTGCCGCGCCATGTGGCCGCCGCGCACGAGGCCACCGAGTGCACCGTGCCGTAGCGTTCATCGACGGTCGTGGTGACCAGTTCAGCACCGTCGGTCGTGGCGAGGTCGGCGGACAAAAAGCTCACCCGGCAACCGTTGCCATCGAGCTGGCTGGCCGCGGCTACTCCCTTCGACTGATCACGGCCGACAAGCAGAATCGCTTCGGCATCGCGGGCCTTCATCAACTCGGCCACCGCATACCCGAGCCCTTGGGATCCGCCGGTGACAACGCAGGTCTGTCCGGCAAAGCTGCCGTGACTATACGGGGCTGTGGCGTCGAGCGTCTGACTCATTACTCGATCTCCGAGAGCTTTACGGGGCGGTTCTCTTTTACAGAGAGCGCCGCTGCCATCCCAATAGCGAGAGGTGCTCGACCATCGAGGCCGGTAACCGGCATTGTCCCGCTCGCTAGCCCTTCGAGAAAGCCGCTCCACTCGGCGAGGTAGCTAGGGATGTAGCGATCGAGGAAGAAGTACGGAATGGTCGCGAGGGTCGTGCCATCGGGCCCGTGCACTTCGGTGGTGTGATTGCGTGGGTTCTCCGACACCGCCATGCCCGCCGAGCCGAAGACTTCAACTCGTTGGTCATAGCCGTACACCGCCTGACGGCTGTTGTCGATCGTGGTGATCGCCTGATTCTCATGTGTAAGAATCACGACGGCAGTATCAACGTCGCCTGCTTCACCAATGGCGGGATCTATCCGAACCGCAGCCGTCGCATATACCTCGGCAACTTCACTGCCGGTCACGAACCGGGCCATGTCGAAGTCGTGGATTGTCATGTCGTTGAAGATCCCGCCCGAGACCTTGACGTACTCAATCGGCGGCGGGGCGGGGTCACGGCTCGTGATTCTCACCATGTGCACGTCGCCGACGCTTCCGTTGACCACGGCTTCGCGAACAGCGGCGTGCGCGGCGTCGAAGCGGCGGTTGAACCCGATCTGAAGGGGTACTCCTGCACTCTCGACTGCAGCCAGAGCACGATCCACCTCCTCGAGGTTCAGCGAAATCGGCTTCTCCAAGAAGATCGCCTTACCGGCCTCGGCCGCGGCAACCACAAGGTCGACGTGGGTGTCCGTACTCGTACAAATCGCAACCGCATCTACGTCGGATGACATGACCTCTTCGACACTTCCCGCCCGAACACAACCCAGCTCGTCGGCAAGGTCCTGAGCACCCTCGGAGTAGATGTCGTAGACGGAGACAAGATCGAGGCCGGGAACTTGGCGATCGATTAGCTCGGCATGCATCTTCCCGATCCGTCCGGTACCGAGAATAGAAATTGTGATCATGTCGTCTCGCTTTGCTCGGTGGAGAAATACTGCTCGCTGAATCGTTCGAGCAACGTACGAACCGGTGTGGCGGTCCGACCCAATACTCTGTCGGTGCGCGGCGTTGTGAGCGAGCTGTCGTGGGGAATGGGCGCGGCCATTAGTGAGTCGGGGTCGGGCGGTCCGTAGCGCAATAGCCCGGAGTCGAGGCCAAAGACCTCACACGTCAGCTCGGCGAGTTCGCGTCGTGTCACCGAGTCCGCACCCGAGCAATGGAACACTCCCGACGCACGTTCCTCTCCAATGCGTAGCATGATCTCGCCGCATTCGAGAGCGAGCGATGGCGTGGCCCGCATGTTGATCTCTGGTGCTTCCCACACCGTGAAGGTGTTGCCCGTAGACAGCGCATCGACGATCGAGGCTGCGAAGTACCCGAAGCCTCGGTCCTGGGCACGAATTGTCTTGGGCCGCGCAAGGTGAAGGCCGTTAACGCCGCTGACCCGAGCGACCGCGCCGCCGTGTTCGAGCGCCACCATTTCTGATGCGAGCTTGAGTGACCCGTACAGGTTGATTGGGTTCGGCGGCGTTTCTTCGTGGGCACCTGGCTGGGTTCCGTCGAAGACCCAATCGGTGGAGACCAACACGTAGGTGGCGTCGGTGGCGATCGCTGCGGCCTGCGTGAATCGAGTTGCGTGCACGTAGGAAGCCCAAGCCGCCTCGCGGTCGGCGTACATCTGATCCCAGTCGTTCATAATCGCGCAGTGGACCACGAGGTCGGGGTTGAAGGCTTCGATACTGGGGCTAACCTCCGCCTCCTGGGTCATGTCCACCGATTCGACCGCGTAGGGAGCGCCTTCGGGGGGCCGCCATGTTCGTGCTGTGGTCAGTACTTCGTGGCCACCATCGAGGCTGGCCTGCACAATGTTCGACCCGACGAAACCGCCTCCACCACTAATCCAGACTCTCACGATTGCCGTTGCCCTTGCTTGCCTTCGTCGATGTCCGCCCGAGCCTCTAGCACCGAATCGAACTCGCTTACCTCGGGAACACCGACCTCCCAGAACGAACCGCCCTCGGTCCAGCTGTAGGCGTCGACCACCGTGGCAATCACATAGGTACGGTCCGCTGCCTTCGCCCTTTCGTAGGCCGCTTCGAGCTCGTCGATGGACGACACCGTCTCGCTGATCGCACCCATTGCTTCGGCATGTTTGGCGAAGTCGACCGGGTCAGGGTTGACCACCATCGGGTTGTCCTTGAGCAAGTTGTTGAAAGGCTCACCACCCATGCCGGTTTGGAGGCGGTTGATCACTGCGAAGCCACCGTTGTCGCACACGATCACGATCATCTTGTGGCCGTGGATCACCGAACTGTAGATGTCGCTGTTGAGCATCATCCAGGAGCCGTCACCAACGAACACGGTGACGTCCTTGTCGGGCATCGCCATCGCCGCACCCCAGCCTCCGCTGGTTTCGTAGCCCATGCAGCTGTAGCCGTATTCGCAGTCGAAGCTGTTGCGATGTTTGGCGCGCCAGCCATTGTTTACCTCACCTGGAAAGCCGCCCGCCGCGGCGAGAGCAAAGGTCTTCTCGTCGGCCACCCGATCGATCGCCCCGACGACCTGTGCATAGGTCGAAAGCCCGCTGTCGCTGGTCGATTCCTTGGCCGCGAGCTTGTCGATGTACGCGTTGTGCTGGGCTAGCTCGGTCGCTGCGGTCGTGCTCCACTGGTCACTCGCCCGATGGTCGCCGAGCAGACCCGACAACTCTGTCAGCGACTCGCGTGCGTCGCCGACCACCGGCACGGTGTGGCGCTTGGTTGCAT
>CAZMYN010000062.1:0-15349 GCA_964570495.1 uncultured Acidimicrobiales bacterium
GATTGTGCTGACGGGCGCTAAGGATCAACTCCCGGCGAGCACTTCCTCAATCGCCGAGGTCACGAGTGTCGACGGCGAGGTCACTCTCAGCTTCACCGCGTCCCCTGAGTACGTCGAGCACGGAATCGCCGACCTGATGTCAATCGATGTGGCGAATGGGCTCGCCCGCAAACTCGCTCGATTCGAAGACCCCGAGCTGCCAATGCCCAACGGTGACCTTCCGCGGATCGTGCGAGCGGGCGATCTTCATGGTGCGGAGCTCACGACCGACGACCTCCAGCGGCGCTGGGTGGTCAGCGCCAGTGGCGACCAACTGAAGACCGACATTGGCGTAGGGGAGCAGGGCACCGTCGCGATCGACATGGTTGGCGACGGCCCCCACGCGCTCATTGGAGGAACGACCGGCGCAGGCAAGTCCGAGCTGCTCCGTGCCTTTGTTCTGGGGCTGGCCTTGAACCACGACCCTGACGACCTGGTCTTTGTGCTGGTCGACTACAAGGGTGGATCGGCATTCGACGCATGCTCGAACCTGCCACACGTCGTTGGCCTCGTCACCGATCTCGACGCGCACCTCTCCGAGCGAGCGCTGTTGTCGCTCGAGGCCGAGCTACACCATCGCGAGGGCGTGTTGCGAGCCGTCGAAGCAAAGGACATTAGCGACTACCGGTCTCAAGGTTCGCCCTCTGGTCCTCTTCCTCGTCTGGTCGTGGTTATCGACGAATTCGCAACGCTGCGAGCAGAGCTCCCCGATTTCGTGGCCGCGCTTATCGGTATTGCACAGCGTGGGCGAAGTCTCGGTGTTCACCTCGTTCTCGCGACCCAGCGTCCGAGTGGCGCTGTCGATGCGAATATCAAGGCAAACACGAACTTGCGCATTGCCTTGCGCATGCAAGACGGCCCGGATTCGACCGACGTCATCGACGATGCGGCGGCAGCCAAGCTCTCCCGGTCGACCCCGGGGCGGGCCTACATACGGACTGGTCAGGGCGAGCTGACGGTCGTGCAAACCGGCTACGTCAGCGGAACCACGTCAACGAACACGCCGCCATTGCGAATCGCCGATGTTCCGATTGGTTCGGGCGCAAGTCCGGAATTTCCCGACGCCACGTACGAAGACGAAACCAGCGAACTCGAGCAATTAGTCGCCCTAATCACCGAGACGCCGCGTAATGGCCCCGAGCCCCGCAGGCCATGGCTGCCGGTGTTGCCCGAGAATGTTGAGCGGGAAATGTTGAGCGACGTCACGCTCGACGAGCCCGCCGGGGGTCGACTTTCGGTGAAGGTTGCCCTTGCCGACGATCCAGAGCACCAACGTCGTGTCATCAAGACCTGGAACGCGGAGGAAGGCGGGCTGGTGATTATCGGTGCGCTCGGTTCTGGCGTCAGCACCGGTCTTCGCGGCATCATCGCAGCTCTGGGAGTGGCATCGCCGACCCGATCCGTTTGGGTCTTTCCCGTCGACCATGCTGCAGGCGGCCTGGCCGACATCGATCGCTACCCTCACGTCTCGCCGGTGATCGCAGGGAGTGACGAGGAGCGTCAGGGTCGATTGTTCGCCGTCTTGGGTCAGGCGCTCGACACAAGACGAGAACTCTCCCCTGACCTCGTCGAGACGCTGCCACTGATGGTCGTCGCGGTCGACGGCGCAGCGGGCTTTGCCAGTTCGAATGACTTGTCGAGTGGCTCAGCAACCGGCGACCTGTGGGAACGGATCGTCCGCGACGGGCCATCGGTTGGCATTGTCACCGTGATGGGTGGGAGCAACCGAAAAGAAATTCCACGGTCGTGCTGGGCATCAGCGTCGCAACGGCTGATGCTCGAACAAAGCGACCCGTCGGACTTCTCCGAGATCGGAATCCGAGCGGCGAACGTTCCGTCGTTTGTGCCCGGACGCGGGTTCTGGGTGGCGGACAAGATGTTCTGTCAGCTGATCAACTGGCCAGAGATTATCGACCCCCAACGCTGCGTAGTTCCCGAGGCATTGCCAGACATCTCGCCGCTCGAAACTACGATTGGTCGAGATGTGCTCCGCGACGTTGAGTCACTCATTGAACCCGACCTCGTCGTACCCGTTGGCGTCGATGAGTTAACACGTCGTATTGCCCAGCTCACTGTTCGTGCAGGCGAGCATGCGGTTGTTTCGGGCCCCGGGGGAAGCGGTCGAACGAACGCTCTCGTTTTGATTTCAACCCAGTTACGAGCCCAGTTCCCCGAGCTGGTGATGGTCGGGATTGCGCCGACCACATCTGCAGACTTGTTCGCATCTGGCGCCTTTGACGCTCATGGAGTTGTCGAGGGCTTGGAATCGGTCCTGACTGCGGCCCAGACCGACGAACGGCGCTGGGTCATCGTGGTCGATGATGCCGAGCGGATCGAGGTCGAGAGTGGCCCACTCCTCGATCTCGCGAAAAACGCTCCGCCCAACGTCACGTTCATCGCCGGACTGCGATCATCGACGGCTCGCCAGTCCTATGGACATTGGTCGCGCTTTCTGCGCGGCTCGGGCAACGGAGTGCTTCTCCAACCCGATAACTCGGTCGATGGCGAACTGCTCGGCGTGCGATTGCCCCGACACGAACGCCTACCCGAGGTTCCCGGCAGGGGATACCTCGTCACCGGTGGCGAGGCACACGTAGTTCAGCTGGCGCGGTAACTCAACTCGCCGCAATCGCATCGTCGCTTCGCTTTGGATGCTCTGCGGTAACTCGCCGCAATCGCATCGTCGCTTCGCTTCCGGCGGGCCTCTGACGGTGAATTGGTGCCTGGCACCGAAATTGTGTTTCGGGGTGTTTTGGCGCGCTGATTCTGCATAAATCCGCTTGAGGTTCATTGAAATCATTGGGTTTTACGCGCCCGGAAGAGGACTTAGGAGCCTGGCACCGAATGGCGGATTTGGGATTTTGGGATGATTGGAGTTGACAAGAAAGAAATGCGGGTATATCCATAAGTAACGAAACAACACGAAAGTGTTCAAGCGGCACGAAAGTGTTCTAACGAAGGGATGAAGGAAATGGCGAATATTATTGGTGGAAATCTCCAGTCGATCCAGGCCAGTGCGGATCGGATGACCAAGTCAGCGCAAGCAGCGCTAGATACCCACAAAGACACAGCAACTGCAGCAGACCAGCTCACCGTTGCGATCGAGGAGGCAATGACAACGCTGACCAAGCGGTTTGAGACCATTGCTGGTGTTCTGCAGACCGATATCACTGCCTCACACACCGAGCTCAAGAATGCTGACTGGAAGGGCAAGTCCTACGACAATGCCGTAATCCTCAAGGGTCAGTTGCAGGGAGAGGTGGATCGAGTCCTCCGCGAGGCGACCAAGAGTCTTGATCACGAGAAGTCGAACTTCAACCAGCGTGCTCAAGATCTGCTGAGCCAGGTCAACGATCAGTTCAAGAAGGTTATGGAAAAAATCGACTTTGAGTACAACAACCTGGCGGACGCATCTATCAAGACGATGCAGAACCTCGAAGCTGCCGATGGAACAATCACGATGGGGTCATAGTCAATTTCGACGACCCGTCATGGCAAAGTGCCGCGGAACTGCCGCCCCCTCTGCGGGGCGGCAGTTTCGCGTTCGGGCTCGAGTCAAAGCCCGGCTACGTTCGTTTGTACGCGTCACTATGGCTTATCGTGATGAATCGCCGGCGCAGATTGCCGACACGAACCCCAACGAATCAGGAGTGGTCATGGTTGCATGGAACGAAAACCGCGAGATGGCACGAAAGCGTGGCTCCCTTGCAATGGAGTTTTTCTGCGTCGTGACCACGCCGGTCAAGAGCTTTGAAGAATTAAAGGCCGTCCTTCCCGAACACCTCGAGTATCAAATGGCCCAACAAGCTGCAGGAAACCTTGCGCTTGCCGGTCCGCTGTCGGACATGTCCGGCGAAGAAATGCAGGGTGAAGGCATGATCATCTACCGCGCTGAATCGATGGAAGCTGCTCGTGCCCTCGCTGACGGCGACCCAATGCACCGCGAAGGCATCCGGACCTACACGTTGCGCAAATGGCTCGTGAACGAGGCCAACTTCTCGGTTTAGGCCGAAGCGTCCACATCGAGCTCGGCGAGAACGGGCGTGTGATCCGAGGGCGACAGGTGTGGTTCGCGCCACTCGCGTAGCGAGCGACAAGAGGTGAATGACTCGCGCAGCGCCGGCGACGCCAGAACGAGGTCGAGGCGATAGCCCAGGCCCTTCGCGAACCGGTCGTAGGAGTAGGAGTACCAGCTGTAGCCGGGCTCCTCGGGATGAAGGACTCTGGCCATATCGGTGAAGCCTCCCTCCAGGATGCGGGCCACGGCTGCCTGCTCGGGGCCGCTCACGAGGTTGCTCCGACGCTTCTTTGCATAGTCGTAGACATCGATCGGGGCAGGGCAGACGTTGAAGTCGCCCGCAACGACCAGACGAGGCGACTCCTCTAGCTCAAGGGAAAGCTCGACCCTCAACAATTCGAACCAGGCGAGCTTGATGTCCCATGGGGGAGTGCGGACCCGCATGCCGTTGGGCGCGTACAGCGTCATGACCCGAAGCTCACCAGCGGTGGCCGCGAGCAGCCGGGGTTCGTTGAACGGCGCCGTAGCCGAACCGCCGAAGCCGCGACTCAAATCGTCAAGGCCGACGCGGCTCACGATCGCCACGCCGCCATGGCCACCGCTGCCGTGGGCGGCGACGTCATAACCGCGTTCGACAAACGGGCCTTTCGGAAATTGGGCGTCGGCGCATTTGGTCTCTTGCAGACACAGCACATCGGGCTCGACTTCGTCGAGAAAGCTCGTCACCAGACCGAGCCGACGGCGGATCGAGTTCACGTTCCAGGTGGCGAGTCTCACCGCTCTACTATCAGCGAAGATGGCACAAAAAGTTCATTTGAGCGCATGGTCGTTTGATTGTTACTGACCGGTCAGTGCGTGCTACTTTCGGCAGTATGTGGCTGAGACGGTGGTCACATGTCGAGGGGGACACCGGATAGATGGCAGTTGTCGAGGATCGCGTTGCACCTACCCGTAGCGGCAGTGGAGCAACGACCGTTGCCTCGCTCGCTCGTGACTGGGCCCAAAAGAAGCCCAAGCACGTCGCGTTTCGCGAGAAAAGCTTCGGCATCTGGCAGGAGTACACCTGGGCCGAAGTGTGGGAACTGATCGAGCTGTCCGCTCACGCATTGCTCTCGTTGGGTGTCGAGCCCCAAGACCGTGTCTCGATCCACGCCGAGGACCGGCCCGAATGGGTGATTGTTGACCTGGCCACCGTTGCCATCCGCGGGATCACTGTTGGGCTCTACCCCACAAACCCCGCCGCCGAGGTCGAATATGCGATCAATGACTCGGGTTCTGTCGTCCACATCGTCGAAGACCAAGAGCAGGTCGACAAGGTCTTTGAGAGCGACCAGGCAAAAGTCGCCTCGGTTCGCTCGCTCGTGTATCTCGAGCCACGGGGCTTTAGTGACTTCACCGATGAGCGGCTGATCTTTTGGGAAGCGTTCCTTGAGCTTGGCCGCAAACATCGTGACGAACACCCCAACGCGGTGGCCGACCGCATGGCTGCCGCGAAAGACGACGATGTCATGACCTTCGTCTACACCTCGGGCACGACCGGGCCTCCCAAGGGGGCAATGCTCACAAACGCCAACTCACTGTTCGCGATCAAAAAAGTCGTTGACGAAACCGCTGCGTATCCCGATGGCAAGGCGCCGAACACGAACGATCAGATCCTCACCTACCTTCCGCTGTGTCACGTCGCCGAACGCATCTTCTCGACCTGGACCATGCTTGCCGGCGGCCCGACCCTGAACTTCGCCGAGTCGATCGAGACGGTTGCAATGAACCTGCGCGAGGTTCAGCCGACGCTTTTCTTCGCCGTCCCCCGAATCTGGGAGAGGTTGCACGCCGGCGTGCAAATCCGCGCTGGCGACGCGACCTTCTTCAAGAAGCTATGGCTTGGAATGGGAATGAGCGCGGCCGACAAGATCGGCAAGGCAAAGGTCGCCAACGGTGGCAAGCACACCGCGAGTAGTCGTGTATTGAACGCCATCTTTTATCCTCTGGTGTTCCGAGCGCTTCAAGAACGGGTAGGCCTGCGTCATTGTCGCCGTGCATCCTCGGGTGCAGCACCGATTGCGCCCGAAGTACTCGAGTTCTTTATGGGCATCGGCATCGAGGTGTTCGAGCTCTACGGCATGACCGAGAACTCTGCCGTCGCCACGGTCAACTACCCCGGCCGCGTCAAGCTCGGAACCGTCGGTGAGCCCTATGACGACATCGGTCTTCGCATCCACGAGGAGACTGGCGAGATCCAGACCAAGCACGCCGGCAACTTCAAGGGCTACTGGCAGAAGCCAGAAAAGACCGCCGAGACCTTTACCGAGGACGGCTGGCTGAAGACCGGCGACGTTGGCGAGTGGGTCGATGGAACGCACGTGAAGATCGTCGATCGGATGAAGGACATCATCATCACGTCGGGGGGAAAGAACATCTCGCCCTCCGAGATCGAAAACACGCTCAAGGCAAACCCGTTCATCAAGGAAGCCATGGTCGTTGGCGACGGTCGCAAGTATCTGACCGCGTTGATCGCTATCGAACTCGACGTTGCGGGCGACTGGGCGCTGCGCAAGAACATCTCCTACACCACCTATCGCGACCTCTCCGAAAAGCCCGAGATTCTCGAGTTGGTCCAAAGTGCGGTCGATCACACGAACGAGAAGTTCGCTCGCGTAGAGGGCATCAAGAAGTTCCGGATGATCCCTAAAGAACTCGACCATGAGGATGGCGAGCTCACAGCAACTCAGAAATTGAAGCGGTCCGCAATGATGGATCTATACGGCGACCTCGTGGAAACGATGTACTGATGGCAGCAGTTTTCGCCACGCTGGCGCAGGTCGACGTGTCCGTCGGCTCCCAGTTTCTCAACACCATGGCTCGAGGCTTCGCACTGGGCGGGGTGTACGCGATCATCGCACTCGGGTTCGTCATCATCTTCAAGGCAACCCAGGTACTGAACTTCGCCCAGGGAGCGCTCGCCGCAATCGGCGGGTTGTTCTTGTCGTTCCTCGTGTTCGATCGTCCCGATGAGGCGGCCCCGCGTGGGCAGACGCCCGGAACGTGGTGGCGAGCGCCTTTTGCGGGTGAGGGATTTCCCGACGTAGCCCAACAGTGGGCTTCGATCATTCTCGTCGCGGCGCTGGCGGGCATTGTCGTGCATCTGTTGAGCGGCCAAGAAATTCAGATGCGCATGATCATCACCGGCCTCGTCGGATTCGTGTTCCTCCGCTGGTTGTCGACGCGTGTTGGCTTCACGTGGCTCGACAACGAAGCCGTCAGTCTGATCATCGCGCTCGGGGCGGCCTTTGGATTTGGAGCGATCAAGGGATGGCGACCGTCAGCCAGGTTGGCTGTCGCGAGCGTGTCGACATTCGTGGCCCTCACGTTGATCGCAGCGACCGACAGCATCTGGATCGAGTGGCTCGGAAACCTACTAATCGCCGTGATCTTGGGCGCCGTGCTCGGCATGACCTTGGAACGCCTTGCGATCCGTCCCATGGTTGGACAACCGCTCTTCTCGATGGCCGTCATCACGCTCGGTCTCGAAATTGCGCTTCGCCAGTCGTCGTCGGACTCCGTGCGGCTCCTGAATCGTTCGGTCGAAGCACCCTGGGGAGCGACCGGCGAAGGCGACGGCGGCTTCGTGCTGTTCGGCGCCTTCTACAACTGGAGCATCGTGGCGATTCTCGTCACCACCGCGCTTGCGTTCGTGGCGGTCTACTTCTTCTACCGGTCGAAGCTCGGCGTTGCCATGCGTGCTGTTTCCTTCGACCAGGAAGCCGCAATGGCCCAGGGCATCAACGTGGGCCAGGTCTTCGCTATTGCCTGGGCGGCGGGAACGGCGCTCGCCGTCCTCGGGGGAGTGTTTGCAACACAACCTCCAATCGCAACCGAAGGAAGCGTCACCCTCGTTACTGCCCTGGTCGCGTTCCGAGCGCTACCCGCAGTGATCCTCGGCGGGCTCGATTCGATTCAAGGGGCGCTCATCGGTGGCTTGTTGGTCGGTGTTGCAGAGATCTCCGCTGGCCAATACCTGAGTTCGTTTACCAGCACGCTGGGCGCGGGTTATCAAACAATCGTGCCCTACATCGTGATGTTGGCCGTGCTGCTGGTGCGTCCGTTCGGGCTGTTCGGTACGCCAGAAATCAGGAGGGTCTGACATGCACGGCAGGCCGAAACTCTTTACGTCGTACGAAAGCGACGGCGCGATCTTTCCTACATCTATGCAACGCTGGCTAGTCGGCGGGTTCGTCGCGCTGCTGTTCTTGATGCCCTTCGACATTCCGTTGCTGACGGGCCCTGTGCCTCGGGCCTTCCCTGATAGCTGGCCGATTCTCGGTGGACGCTTCACGATTCTCGGGTCCATCCCGATCATCCAAGACGGTATTCCGTTCGTTCGCTTCCTCGGCGACGGCAACTGGCTACGCCCGATGACCCAGGTCTTCATTTTCGCCATCGCGGCACTGGGGCTCAACTTGCTCGCGGGTGTTGCTGGTCAAGTCTCGTTGGGTCACTCGTTCTTCATGGGCGTCGGGGCCTGTACCGCAGCAGTGATGGGCGGACAGCTCGGCGGGACACGCTGGGGATGGGAGTTGCCAATCTGGATCTGGCTACCCGCCGCAGGAATTGTGGCCGCCGCCGTGGGATTGCTCGTCGCCCCGGCAGCCGTGCGGCTTCGCGGCCTCTATTTGGCAATCCTCACGCTCGGCCTGGTCTTTATCGGAGTCCACCTCTCGCGCGTTTTCCCGCAGATCGCGGGAGACACCGAGTCGGGACGCCGCTACCCCGAATTCGATATCAAGTTGTGGCGTGAAGAGACGCCGCTCGTGAACATATCGAGCGAAGAAACAGTGACGGGGCTGTTCGGCCTGAACCGCTTTGAGGTCAGCGAACAGCAAAAGATCTACCTCTTTGCTCTTGTCGTAGCAATCGCCATGACGTTCCTGGCCAAGAACATCATCCGCAGTCGCACAGGCCGTGCGTTGCAAGCAATCCGTGATCGCGACATCGCCGCCGAGGTGATGGGGGTCAACGAGGTCAAGTACAAGCTGATCGCCTTTGGTCTCTCGTCGTTCTATGCCGGCATTGCCGGCGCGATGTTCGCCGCGTTCCTGGGAACGGTCGCCGGTAACTTCTGGAGCCTCGCCCTGTCGGTGGAGTTCATCGCGATCTTGTTAATAGGCGGAGCCGGAACGACGAGTGGCGCGTTGATGGGCACCTTCTTCGTGATCATCACCCCCGAGCTCGTCGAGCAGGTAACCGAGTGGCTTGCCGAGCGCGAAGGCGGCGTAACCGGCGCTGTTGGCGACCTTCTCTTGACCGACGGCGGTGGAAGCGACTTCGGTCCAATCTCTGAGCCCGCGGTTGCGCCGGGCTGGGCTCTCAACGTTTTCGATTGGAACATTGTGATTTTCGGTGTTCTGATCGTCGTGTTCTTGATCTTTGAACCACTTGGCCTCTACGGCATTTGGATCAAAGTTCGTAATTACTGGAAAGGGTGGCCGTTTAGCTATTAGCGCGCTATCTCGATGACCGTTGGCGATATTCGTCGCTTGCGGCCAGCGACCACATTGATCTGGTGGACAGATGCCCTGTTCGTCACGAAGGCAATACACATCCATTGAGGGGAAAACTATGAAACACATGCGTTGGTTGGCGTTACTCGCCATCTTCAGTCTTTTCGCGGTCGCGTGCAGCGCCGCCGAGGACGCCGCCGATACGGTCACCGAAGCAGCTGATGACGTAGCTGACGAGGTCACGGGCGACGACGAGGCTGATGATGAAGAGGCCATGGAAGACGACGAAGAGGCCATGGAAGACGACGAAGAGGCCATGGAAGACGACGAGGGCGGCGACGCAATCGCGACCGACTTCGGCGTCGATGACGAAACGATCCGCATCGGGCTGTCGGCCGACCTGTCCGGCATCTTTGCTGGCCTGACTTCGCCGATCGTCGATGCGCAGACCGTGTACTTCGATCGGCTCAACGAGAACGGTGGCATCGCCGGTCGTCAGATCGAGCTGGTAACGCTCGACAGCGGCTACGAAGTACCGATCCATCTCGACAACTACGCCGAACTCTCTGAAGAGAGCGCCAACGGCGTCGTCATGATCAGTCAGTCGACCGGTTCGCCCCACACGGGCGCTATCGCACAAGACCTGGCCAGCGACGACCTGATTGCGGTACCGCTTTCGTGGTACTCGGGCTGGGCTGACCAAGACTTCGGCAGCAACGTCTTTGAGCTCTACACCAACTACTGCTTTGAGAGCATGAACGGTGTCGAGTTCCTCGCCGACCGTTCCGAAGCCGCAAACCCAACTCTGGCTGTTGTTTCGTTCCCTGGTGAGTACGGCCAAGACGGGGCCGCTGGCGCAAAGATCGCCGCAGAAACACTCGGCCTTGAGATCGTGTTCGACGGCGAAGCTCTGCTCGCTGGCGACGACTTCAGTGGTGTTGTTGCCGAGCTCGTCGCTGCTGACCCCGACATTGTCTGGATCACCAGCTCGCCTGGCGTACTCGCTCAGGTGATGGGTGGCGCAGCTGCTCAGGGCCTTGACGCAATCTGGTCAGGTAACTCCCCGAGCTACAACCCTGCGCTCCTCGGCACCGAGGTCGGCCCAGCTCTTGACGCGTTCTACTTCCACAGCACCTACACCGCGTTGTGGGATTCGAACAACAGCGCCGGCATGTCGGACATTGTGTCGACACTGACCGAGCGTCTTCCCGATAGCACCTACGCAGTGGCTGACTCGTACATCTTTGGTTGGACCGAGGCAATCTTCACCGAAGCAGTGCTTCGTCAAGCTGCCGCAAACGGTGACATGACTCGCGCTGGTGTAGTTGCGGCCGCCAACCAGGTGACGGTTGACTTCCAGGGACTTGCTCCTGACCAGTCATGGTCTGGCGACCCCAACGACTTCGTCGTTCGTGGATCATTCATCTACGACATCGACGCAGCTGCTGCAACGCTCGAGACCGCAATCACCTCGCCAGGTTCGGCAGGATTCGTGCTTCTCGAGGACAACTTTGTTGGCTCGGTCGCACAGGGCCACGAGTTCAACGAGCCTTGCTTCGTGAGTGAAGGCTAAATCCACCTAACCCCTCCAATGGAGTTTGTGTCGGGGTGCGCGAGCACCCCGACACGGCCTCCGCTACTGCCGCTACTGCAACGTCGTTCGGGAGGACGAAATGCTCGAAGTCGCCAACCTTGAGGTTGTCTACAACGACGTGATCCTTGTTTTGCGAGGACTCTCGATCGAGGTGCCTGACGGGCAGATCGTTGCACTCCTCGGAGCCAACGGTGCGGGCAAGACCACCACCTTGCGAGCCGTCAGCGGCTTGCTCGACGTGCACGAAGGTCAGATCACGAAGGGTTCGATCAGCTGGCGCGGCAACGTGATCAGCCACACCAACCCCGCCGACATTGTCAAGGCCGGGATTACCCAGGTCATGGAGGGACGTCGAGTCTTCGCCGAACTCACCGTCGATGAGAACCTTCAGACCGGCTCGTTCACCAACGGCGACAAGCGCCTGGTGAAGGAAACCTACGAGAAGACGATGGAGATGTTTCCCGTCCTCTACGAACGCCGCGATCAATCAGCGGGCTACCTATCCGGTGGCGAACAACAGATGCTTGCCATTGGCCGAGCGCTCATGGCGAATCCAGAGCTGCTTATCCTCGATGAACCCTCGCTGGGTTTGGCGCCGCTTCTTGTCGAGCAGATTCGCGACATCGTGGTCGACATCAACAAGTCCGGCGTGAGCGTTCTGCTCATCGAGCAGAACGCGGCGATGGCTCTCTCGATTGCGGACTACGGCTACATCATGGAGAACGGCAAGATCGTGCTCGATGGTGAGGCGGAGAAGCTCCGCAATGACGAAGACGTCCAAGAGTTCTACCTTGGGCTGCACACCGACGAATCGGGCGAGCGAAAGAGCTTCCGAGACGTCAAGCACTACAAGCGCCGCAAGCGCTGGCTCTCCTAACCAGTCGACGGGATCAACAACACACCATGAGCGAACACCTTCTTGAAGTCGACAACATCACACTCCGTTTCGGCGGCGTGACCGCTATCGATAGCGTCAGCTTTCACGTGGACGACGGCGAGCTGTTCTCGATCATCGGCCCAAATGGTGCCGGAAAGACGTCGATCTTCAACACGCTGTCCCAGGTATACCGACCCCAAGAGGGCGACATCCGCTGGAACGGCAAATCGGTCATGGGCGAGCGCCCCGACAGGATCGCCGCAATGGGCATTGCCCGGACCTTCCAGAACATTGAACTGTTCGCCAACATGACGGTTATCGACAATCTGCTCACCGGTCGCCACGTACGAATGAAGAGCTCGTGGCTCGCCGGCGCAATGTGGTTCGGGCCAGCGAAGAAAGAGGAGATGGAGCATCGCCGCCGGTGCGAGGACATCATCGACTTTCTCGAGATTGAAGCGTTCCGCAAGAGCCCTGTATCGCTGCTTCCCTACGGAGTTCAAAAACGGGTCGAGCTCGGACGCGCCCTTGCAATGGACCCGGTGCTTTTACTCCTCGACGAACCGGTTGCGGGAATGAACCAGGAGGAAACCGAGGACATGGCTCGGTTCATCCTCGACATCCGCCGCGAGCTCGGGATTGCCATGATCATGGTCGAACACGACATGGGCTTGGTCATGGACATCGCAGACCGGATCATGGTGCTCGACTTTGGTCAAAAGATCGCTGAGGGCATGCCTGAAGACATCCAGAAGAATCCAGCAGTCATCGCTGCGTACCTGGGCGGCGAACTCACCGGCTAGCGTTACGCAGTGCCTAATCGATCGCTCCGGCTGTCACTTTTGCTATCAGCCTTGCTCGTGTTGACCGCTTGCTCATTGCTTCCTGGTGGCGAAGAATCCGCGGCGCCTTCCTCGGCACCGACCACGGACGCTCCTGCCACGACGACCTCCACGACCGTTGTCGACGACACGACCACGACGACCGAAGAGGCCGAAGAGCCTGTGCTCGAGACCGACTGGGGAGTAACCGATTCGACGATTCGTATCGGCTACTCACTCGACCTGACCGGCCCGTATAGCTCACATGACCTTGTTGTCCGTGCAGTGCACGAGGCGTACTTCGATGACGTCAACAATGCGGGCGGAATCGACGGACGCGACATCGATTTGGTGTTTCTCGACAACGGTTTCGACGTGCCGCTCCACCTCGACAACCTGGCCCAGCTCAGCGAACCAAGCGATGAGGGCGTAGTTGCCATCGGCGACTTGTCGCACCCGCTGTTTGGTGACGCATCGGTTTCGGTGTTGGGTGACAGCGGGCTTCTCGCGCTCGCGAACCTTCTGCCCGATGAGCGGGCCGCCGGTGCCACGACCGTGCAGGCCAGTGCCGGTTCGCTCTGTCGTGAGACAGCGGCAGCGCTGGGCGCGCTGGCGCCGGTAGATGGAGGTGCACGTCGGCGTCTTGCGCTGCTGAGCAGGGACGAGCCCTGGGCAGTGAGCTCTGCCGACGCAGCGCGCTCGCTCGCCGAGGCGCAAGGCTTTGACATCGTGCTCGATGTTGTTGGCGTCGACACCCCCGGCGACGTTGTTTCCCAGTTGGTGGCGATCGAGGCGGACGTTGTGTGGTTGGCGGTCTCGCCGCGCGACCTCGTCGAGCTATCGGCAGCGCTGGGGCAGGTGAATCGAAGCTGGCGTTGGGCTGGCACGTCGCTGACCTTCGATAGTTCGGTGTTCGAATCCGAGGCTGCCGCTGCTCTGGCACGGGTGTACATCCACACCTCAGGCATCGAACCAATCGACCTTGCGCCTAGCCAGCTTCGCCGGAAACTGGTCGAGGTGCTTCCCGCTTTGACGTACGGCGAGGCAGCAACCGCCTCGGCAGCATGGGAACAAGCCAGTCGTATCCACGATGCGTTGGAGGAGTCCATCGGTGAATCCAACGCAACCCGTGCGGGCGTTGCCCGTGCAGCGCGCGACCTATCGACCGATGTCGACATTGGGCTGTACCGACTCGACCCTCGGAATGCGACGACCGGCTTGTCGATTTCTGACGATGCTGGGATGGTTGGTCTGGTAATTGCCGACGACCTTGTTGTTCCGAGTGAGAATCTGGCATCGTGCCGCTAAACGAAAACGGAGTCTTTCATGGCCACAGAGTTTCTTGAATCGGTGACGGCGGCCGCCCTCGGTGGCGAGCTGATCAGCGAGTCCGATAGCGAACGCATCCTGCTCGACACCGATATTGAATTGCTGACGTTGCTCAACGCGGCTTACACCGTGCGCAAGGCCCACTGGTCCAACACCGTCAACGTGCACATTTTGAACAACGCAGCGAACGGGAAGTGCCCCGAGGACTGCTCGTATTGCACCCAGGCCAAGACGAGTGAAGTCGACATCGAGCAGTACTCGATGAAGACCCGCGAGGAGATTCTCGGCGAGGCGAAGCTGGCCTACGAGAACGGCGCGTTTCGATACTGCATGGTTTTCTCTGGTCGAGGTCCGTCGACTTCGCGTGCAAACGAGCTGGCCTCGCTCGTGCGGGAGATCAAGGCGCAGTATCCGCTCGAGGTCTGTGTGTCAGCGGGGTTGCTCGACGACGACAAGGCAGCAGTTCTTGCCGAGGCTGGGCTCGATCGCTTGAACCACAACCTAAACACCTCCGAGGAGCACTACGCCGAGATCTGCACGACGCATACCTATCAGGATCGGATCGAGACGCTTCGGGCAGCCAAGCGCAACGGAATTGAGATGTGCTCCGGGCTCATTGCGGGGATGGGCGAGCCAGCGTCAGACCTCGTCGAGATCGCGCACACGCTTCGCTCGCTTGAAGCCGAATCAATCCCCGTCAATTTCTTGTTGCCGTTTGAAGGCAACGAACTTGTGACGCCGCAGGGGCTCTCGCCGCAGTACTGCCTTCGGGTGCTGTCGATGTTTCGGTTCACGAACCCGACAGCCGAGATCCGGATAGCGGCCGGACGAGAGTTTCACTTGCGTTCGATGGAGGTCATGGCGCTGTACCCGGCGAACTCGTTGTTCCTCGAGGGGTACCTCAATGCGAAGGGCGCCTCGTCGAACCGGACCTATCAGATGATCCTCGACGCCGGTTTTGAGATCGTCAGCGACTTCTCTGCCGAGGGCCTGCTAGTGAACGCCGAGACCAACACCCAAGACGGCACCGAGGTTCGAACCCACCAGGTCGCCGAGCATCCAGTCGAGATCGGCGGCAAGAGCGTCGTCAAAACCCTCGACGACCTCCGCCCCTCCCTCTAGAAAATCTGTGGTTTGTCAGCCGCATATACGCGGCACAGCAACCACAGATTT
>CAZMYN010000063.1:0-15238 GCA_964570495.1 uncultured Acidimicrobiales bacterium
GTTCCACACCGGCGATATTGCCGTTATCGACGACGAGGGTTTCGTCTCGATCGTCGACCGCGCGAAAGACGTCGTGATCCGCGGCGGCGAGAACGTTGGCTCCGCCGAGGTCGAAGCCGCGATTGCCAAACACCCCAAGGTGCACGAGTGCGCCGTGTTCGGCGTGCCCCACGAGCGATTGGGCGAAGAGGTAGCGGTCGCTGTTTGCCCCATCGCGGGCGAAGAGCTCGCCCCCGCCGAGCTCCAAGAGTTCGCGGCAAAGTCGCTCGCCGCCTTCAAGGTGCCAGCGCATGTCTTCGTCCACGATCAGCCGCTCCCGAAAAACCCCAACGGCAAAGTCCTCAAACGACAACTCCGGGAGTCCGCGCTCTAACAACAGGTTGTGAACGGGGATTGGTTTCTAAGCAGAGGGTTCGTGACTCTCGTAGGGTTAATGACATGTTCTTTAAACAGCGTGAGTCCGTAATGATCAGTCCCGAAGATGCGTTGCCTGGTCGCGAAGAGGCAGTGCAGGTTGCCGACTCGCACCTGGTGCTCGGCAATCCAATGCTCCCACCGTTCCCCGATGGGATGGAGCAACTCGTTGTTGGCATGGGTTGTTTCTGGGGAGCCGAGCGGTTCTTCTGGCAGCTCGAAGGCGTCTACACCACGGCGGTTGGATACGCGGGTGGGTACACACCGAACCCGACCTACAAGGAGACCTGCTCGGGCAAGACCGGCCACACCGAGGCCGTCCTTATCGTCTATGACCCCAAGGTCGTCGACCTCGAAAAGCTGTTCGGTGTCTTTTGGGAGAACCACGACCCCACGACGGCCAACCGTCAGGGCAACGATGTCGGTACCCAGTATCGAAGCGCGATCTACACGTTCAGCGATGAACAGATGGCCGCTGCAGTGGCGTCGAGGGACAAGTACCAGGCCAAACTCGCCAGCACGAACTTCGGTGAAATCTCAACCGAGATTGCCGAAGCTGGCACGTTCTATTACGCCGAGGACTATCACCAGCAGTACCTCGAGAAGAACCCTGGCGGCTACTGCAACCATGGCTTCTGTCAGGTGAGCTACGACAACTAGAAAGCACTGCGCGTGGCGATCTGATGTCCTCGCGCATTTCGCTGCACTAAGGGCGCCCCTTGTGGCCTTCTCGCAAGTACACTTGCGTCGGTTCGACGGAGGACTCGTCGGCACGGATTACCGCGAGTGACAGAGGGAAGCGTTACATGTTCGATGATGAAGAAGAAGACAACGGATTCTTCCTCCTTGTTCTAGGTGTTCTAGCGGCGATCCTGGTGATCGTCACCGTGGTTGCGCGAAGCGGCGACGACCTCCCAGAGGCGACCGTCACCGGAGACTCCACCACCACGACCGCGGCGCCCGAGACGACCACGACCGCAGCGCCAGCGCCGACCACTACCGAGGCTGCCGCAGCGGCCCCCGAGACAACAACCACGGCCGCTCCGGAGCCAACGAACATCTGGCAGTCGCTCAACGACTCGGGCCAGGCTGGCCAATTCGCACTCATTGGCGGTGCGCTCGGTCTCCAGGAGAGCCTCGAAGGCACCGATCCTCCCCAGCGGACGCTGTTCGCTCCGAGCGATGCGGCCTTGGCCCAGCTCGACCCAAGCGTGATACCGGGCCTTCAGGATGATCCCGCCGCCGCCAGTGCACTCGTGGGCTACCACATCCTGCCCGACAATTTGGCTGCAGCTGACCTGATCGCGCTCGACGGCCAACAGATCGAATCGAGCACCGGTCTACCAATCAACGTAACCGTCGTCGACGGAGCCGTTGTGCTCAATGGGACCACCACGGTCGTCGACACCGACTTCACCGCCGACAACGGTGTTGTTCACATCATCGACACCGTGCTCACCCCACCGACCATCAACTCGCTCATTGGACTGGAGAACATCGAGTTCGAAGTGAGCTCGGCCGTGATTACCGCAGCGGGCCAAGAGGAACTGCAAAGGGCAGTCACCTTCTTTAGCGAGAACCCCGATGTCGGGGCCGTCATCGAAGGCCACACCGACACCGACGGCTCCGAAGAGGGCAACCTCACGCTGTCGCAGAACCGAGCCGAATCCGTCCTTGCCTTCCTTGTTGACAACGGCATCGATGCCGACCGCCTGAGCGCTGTTGGCTTCGGTGAAGCCCAGCCGATCCTCGATGCTGCTGGCGTCGAAGACAAGCCTGCTTCTCGCCGCATCGAGTTCCAGGTCCGCTGATTTTTCAGCAGTTGCCGCCACGCGGCAATCAAATAAGTCTGTAAGAAGCGCCCACGGTCGCGCCGTGCGACGGTGGGCTCTTCTACCGTGTACTCATGGTGAACCCGACAAGCCAGACAACCCTGCTGCTGGCCGAGGACGATCAAAGCGTCCGCGAAGCTCTTGAGCGTGCTCTCAAGTTCGAAGGCTACGACGTGCACTCGGTGAGCGACGGCGCCCAAGCACTCGAAGCCCTGATGACGATCGAACCCGAAGTTGTCGTGCTCGACGTCATGATGCCAGCCGTCGATGGGTTGACCGCGTGTCGACGGATCCGTGAGAAGGGGATTCGCACGCCGGTCTTGATGTTGACCGCTCGCGTCGACGTAGCCGATCGCGTCGCTGGGCTCGATGCCGGCGCCGACGATTACCTGGTGAAGCCATTCGACCTTGAAGAGCTGCTGGCCCGGCTGCGTGCTCTCGTACGGCGCGGCACGGTCGTCGAATCTGAATCTGAAGTACTTGAGGTCGAAGACATGGTGCTCGATCTTGCGCGGCGCGAAGTTCGCCGAGGCAACGTGATTATCGATCTCACGAAGACCGAGTTCGAACTCCTCGCGCTCTTGATGCACAACTCGGGAATCGTGCTGACCCGCGAGGTCATCTACGAGCGCATCTGGGGCTATGACTTTGAGACCAACTCGAAGTCTCTCGATGTCTACATTGGCTATCTCCGACGCAAGACCGAAGTCGATGGCCTACCGCGGCTCATCCACACTGTTCGGGGAGTCGGCTACACGGCAAGAGCAGGATGAGTTTGCGCTGGCGACTCACCGCCGTCATCGGTGGTGTAGTTGCCCTCATGTTGTTTACGGCCAGCTTCCTGGCCTATGTGAGCGCGGAGAGCGAGCTGAATCGACAGGTCAACGACTTTCTCTTGACCCGTACGGTCGATACCGAGATTGGTCTCTCGACGGGGGAGACCCTGCCAATCGACCTGTCCGTTCGAGCTCGGGCGTTTCAGCAGGGTCAGATCGAAGCGCTGACCCGGGCTGACTCGAGCATTCAACTGTTGTTGCGCGATGGCGATCGCGCCATCGTCATCTCCGAACCACCACTGCCGATCACCGCTGATGACGTTGCTATCGCATCGCTTAGCCGCGGCGACCAGGTCGTTCGTGAGACCATCGATCGTGAAGTCGATGGCGTCAACTATCGCATTCTCGTCTCCTCGAATTCGCTAGGTGCGCTGATGGTTGGGCGTTCAATGCAAGATGTCGCGCAAACCCTCAACGGCCTTCGGGGATGGCTGATCATGATCAGCATTTCGGGTTCGCTCGCGGCGGGCCTTGTTGGCTGGCTTGTGGCTGACCGAGTGCTGCGACCCGTATCGCGCTTGGCCGCAGCGACAGAACAGGTCGCAGAGACACAACGATTTGATGCTGACCTCCGAGTCGAGGGCAGTGACGAGTTGGGCGGGCTGGCTCGCAGTTTCAACTCGATGCTCTCGACGCTTCGCGCGTCACGAGAACAACAAGAGCGCCTCGTGCGCGACGCAAACCACGAACTGCGCACGCCGTTGACGAGCCTTCGCACGAACCTCGATGTCCTGCGTCGCCGGAGCGAAAACCTTGCGCCCGAGCAGCGCGAGTCGATCATCGATGAGATGAGCGCCGAGGTTCGAGAGCTGACCGAACTCGTATCTGAGCTCGTCGGGTTCGCGACAAACTCCGCAACCCTCTCGACAGAGAACTTCGTTGAAGTCGACCTCGTTGCCCTCGCAAGGACAGTGGCCGATCGGACAGCGCGTCGTACTGGACGCCAGCTATCGGTGATCGGCATTGCCTCGTCGCCGGTATGTGGCGATCCCGCAGGCCTCGAACGGGCAGTAGGCAACCTGGTTGGAAATGCCGTGAAGTTCTCTCGGGCCGAGACACCGATTGAAATCGTCGTTCGCGAGGATGCGGTCGAAGTCCACGATCGAGGCCCAGGGATTGCCGAGGAGGATCTTGGTCGAGTGTTTGACCGGTTCTACCGAGCCGACGCCACCCGGACAATGCCGGGCTCGGGGCTCGGCCTTGCGATCGTCTCTGAGATCGCACGTGCCCATGGTGGTCAGGCCTTCGCGTCGAATCGTGCCGACGGCGGAGCGATCGTCGGATTTACGATCGAGCCTGATCTGCCAAGTTTGTCAGCCTAGAATGCTACGTTTCGCAACATGTTCGTAATATAATTCCTCAAGATAAACGCTGAGCGTTCCGAATCCCTGATAGCGGAGCACCAAGCGTGCGGGCTGAGGAGATATAGAACATGACGTTGAGCAGAGCAGGGGCTGCACATCTGTTGCGTAGGGCCGCGATGGGCGGAACGACCGCTCAGATCGACCAATTTGTTGGGTTGACGCGCCTTCAAGCGGTCAACCGTCTACTCGACACGTCGTCGGTAGCGGCCTTGCCGGGCTTTGGCCGATTCGATTCCGGCGAGCAAAACTGGCAGGCCCAAGAAAAGATGATCGACTGGTGGGTGGATCGGATGATCACCGCCGAGCCGACGATCGAAGAGAAGCTGATCTTGTTCCTGCACGATCATTTCGCGACCGCCCGGGAAAAGGTCGGCGACGCATCGCTCATGTGGGAACAGCACGTGGACTTGCGCGAGCTCGGACAAGGTTCGTTTCGTCAACTGCTCGAGCGCATCTCGTTCGGTTCAGCCATGCTTATTTACCTCGACAACGAATCGAATGTTGCCGGTGCCGAGCAAGAGAACTTTGCTCGCGAACTCATGGAGTTGTTCACCGTCGGCAACGGTCGCTTCGAAGAGTCCGACGTGGTCGCGATGGCCAAGGCCTGGACAGGCCACAACACCGTTGGAGCGACCCGGGAGAACAACTGGGTATACGACCCGACATACGTGTTCAAAGCCGACGAGCACGACAACTCTCAAAAGACGCTGTTCGGCATCACCAAGAACTGGAACGCAAAGGCCACCCTCGATGAGCTGTGCTTTGGGGTCAAGGCAACAGCTACTGCGGATTATTTTGCCCGCAAGATGTTCCAGTTCTACGTTCACACGAGTCCGTCACAGGCCGTCGTGGACGAGCTTGCTCAGGTCTTCATTCAAAGCAATCTCAACATCAAGGCGCTGCTCAAGGCCGTCCTTCTTCACGCTGAATTCTGGAAGGACTCGACCCGCTACGCGCTCGTCAAGAGTCCGGCCGAATACATGGTCGACATCATGCGTCGCAACGGCCTTCGCAGTTCCGATGCGAACGTGCGCTGGCGTATGACGGGGATGGGAATGACTTTGTTCGACCCTCCCTCGGTCGCTGGTTGGGGAACCAACGGCTTTTGGTTGTCCACCGCTCGTGCGTGGGCAAAGTCACGCTACGTCAACAATCTCAAATGGACAGCCGATGAGCGTGGCGTTCTTCAGAACCTCGACCACCTGACTGCCGATCAGGTCGTCAACGTGATCTTGACGTTCTATTCGATCTTCGAAGTCTCCGCGCAGACTCGCGAAAACATGGTCGTGCTAATCGAGACAACCCGCGAAGAACGGCCGTGGGCTATGGCTTCGGAACCATTCGCCGTGGGTATGTCTATGCCGGAGGTGCAGTGCGCATGAGTAATCAATCCAATCGCGCAACGGGCGAGTTCGAGCAGATCCAACACGACCTCGAACGAGATCCCGAGCGGCCGCTAACACTGATGCAACGTCGTCGCTTCCTGCAAGGAGCGCTCGCCGTCGGTGGCACTGCTGCAGCGATCCCGACCCTCTTTGCCGAGCAAGCCGCTGCCCAAACGGGCACCGACACGATTCTTGTAACGGTGACGTTGGCTGGTGGAAACGACGGCTTGAACACCGTTGGTCCGTTCACGAACGGTGTCTATCGGGACCTTCGACGAAACGTCGCCATCAATGCGGCGTCAGCACATGCGATCGATGGTGGCCTTTCGTTTCACCCAAGTCTGCGACGTCTCGCCACCCGCTATCGCCGAGACGATGTCGCCATCATCCGTGGAGTGGGTGAGCCACTGCGCGACCGAAGCCACTTTTCAAACTTGGCCCGCTGGCAGTCCGGAAACCCCGACGGTCGGATCGGTGGCACCGGCTGGGTCGGTCGCTGGCTTGACGGAACACAGGCATCGCAATTCACCGGCATAGCCATTGGTGGCCAGGGTGTGCCTCTCCACTTCCGTGGAGCTAACACCAACGTGACCGATATGCCGCGTGGCGGCGGTGCGCTCTATGGCTCGGACCGCAGCAATCAAATCGATCAGCGGATGTACCGAGCGATTCGCCAGATGGGAAAGCCAGCAGATCGCTCGGCTTGGGTCAACGCGGTCGGCGAAGTGAACGCTCAGGCCATCGACGCCGCACAGGCGGTGGCGCCTGCCTTCAACACCGAACTTCCCGAGGAACAGCTGCTTTCCGACATGACGCTCGCGGCGCGGATGATCAACCTCAACTTGGGCACGCGCGTGCTCAACGTGTGGCAGGGCGGCTACGACACCCACGATCAACAAATCGGTGCCAACTCTGGCGTTGGGGTCCATGCCGACCTGCTCAGCACGCTCGATGTCTCACTCGATACGTTCTTCTCGACGTTGTCTGCCCCAATGGCCGAGCGCGTCGTGGTGATGGTCTATAGCGAGTTTGGTCGTCGAGCAGAAGCAAACGGCTCGAATGGAACCGACCACGGCACCTCCAACAACGTCTTGTTGATGGGCCGTCGCGTCAAGGGCGGACTCTACGGCGAAGCTCCTCCGCTCAACCAACTCGACGACCGGGGCGACTTCAAGGTCACCAAGGACTTCCGCGACGTGTATGCGACCGTCATCGAGCAGGGCCTGGGTAGCCAAGCCAGCCCGATCTTGGGTCAGGGCTACAACCAACTCTCGAACATGTTCCTCGACCCGCAGGCACCCGAGAGCGCCGTTGCCCGACGCGGTCGTGAGATCCGGGATCGCCGAAAGGACAACAGCGAAGACTATCTGTTGGTACACACCCCAACCTTTTAGCCTTCCCTGACCCCACTATGTGGGCATTGTCGCACTATGCGTGACAATGCGTGTGGTATTTGCCTCGAAGCCGAACTCTGCGTGTTAGCCTGTGTTCATAAGTCGCGGGTTGACACCAAACTAAGGGGCTACCTGTGGACACTTCCGCACCGTTGGCTCCGACATCGTCCTGGCGGGCAGGGGCAGGCGCACCTGAGGTAGATCTCGGAGCAATTTTTCAACCAAAGCGACTTGACGTGCTTGTGCACGTTCTCGCCTTTGAGAACCTTGCCGGCGACGGCCCAGTGCCGGAGGATTCGGCGGAGTGGGTTCGTTGGTCCGACCTTTTCGCAGCACAAGACAACGAGCCGACAGTCGCCGAGCTCGCAGCCGACATCTTGACCTCCCCCGACGTCGCGTTGAACGTCACGTTTGCCTCGGGCGGACAATTGGTCCGCGGCGCCTCGACAGCAGCAGCGTCGATCTGCAGCGGGCGAGACGCCGTTCGCGCTGAGGGCACCGACAAGGTGATCGACCGCTCGGTGGAGGCGCTTCGAGCGTCGGGATGGACCGCTGACCAGGTGCACCAGTTGCTCGTCGAATGGGCCCGCCGAGATGGCGCTGCGCAGGTGGCCTTGATCGACCTCGATTCACCCGACGCAGCGGAGGCCATGCACGAACTGACCTGTCGTTATGAGTGCATGCACAGCGAGCTCGACTTCATTTCAGAGTCCGATGCATCACAGCTTCACGCCGACACCAGTGGCTCGACGCAGGTGCTGTGCGTACGGGCCGATGGGCCGGCGGTGAGTGCGGTTCTTGATCGTCACGCTAACGCCATCCGGGCGACCGCCTCAGGCCCTGGCGCAGCCTCGATGCTGGCAACTCTGTGGAGTTCGGGCCGGCAGGTCAGCCCCTCAGCAGCTCATTCTCAGCGTGTTCGTAAGATGCGCCGTCGCCAAGCTGCAGGTCAGCTCTTGGATCGAGCTCGCGGCCGCTGAGGCTGATTCTGCTCTTGGGCCTTGCGCTGCAGGGTCCGCACGCGGCTGAACCGGCGGGTCAGCACGAACAACAGCGCAATGATCGCGACGAGAACGAGCGCGACCGAGGTTGCGCCGAGTAGCCCCAGGACGAGAAGGTTCTGCGTAAATCCGGCAATATCGGCTGGTTCGGAACATTCGGCGCTGATGAGGCCCGGATTGAAGCGCAAGTTGCCAACGCCGTCCCAGAGGAGACCGCCGGCCAGGTCGGGAGTGCTGAAGTCAACCGTTTGTCCGTCGGGCGCGGTCAGCACCGTGTAGCGGGTCCCGGCTTGAAGTGGTTCGTCGAGTGCGATCGTCGTGGTCCAGCCTTCTGGTGTTTGGCCAATCACGAACTCGGCAATTCCCGGAGCTGACGTATCGGGAACGGTGGTGTCGTCCTCGGTGTCATCGATGGTTAGGGGGTCTGTTTCCGGTGCTGGTGGCGCGTCGATCTGCCAGAGGACGTCGGCACGCACAGCCAACGCAACGGTTGTCGGGCCGGGGCAATTGTCGACGAGCGCTCGCACCCCGGGCTCGGCGGTCGCCGTGGGCGTCAGTCGGATGCCTCTACGGTCGTCGTCAGCACAGCTCGCGAGCAGCAAAACACCAATAGCGAGAAGGCCTAGCAGTTTGCGTGATGGGGTAGACCACTCTCTGTGCACCCCGAAACGATAGTGAGGATCGGCGCACAATCGAGGTCATCGGACGCTTGATCACTCCTACACTGGAGCAAACTCCCCGGAGGTATGTCATGGCAAAGCGCCGTAGAAAGAAGAAAGCGGCTCTGGCCCCACCATCAGATCCGCCGATTCGTCCCGGGATTATTGGCCTGGGTCGTAGCGTCCCTGCCGAAGTTCCGCGTCCTCCTTATGCCGCGACCGGCGACCCTGGTCCGTCCATTTCGTCTCTGGTTCGTACCCCGAGCGAGCTCGATGCCATGCGGCGAGCCGGCGCCATTGCAGCCGAAGTGCTGATTCACGCTGGCGGCTTTGTTGAGCCGGGGATCACCACGGACAAGATCGATGAGATCGTGCACAACGAAACAATCCGTCGAGGCGCCTACCCATCGCCGCTCAACTATCGAGGTTTCCGCAAGTCGGTGTGCACTTCGGTCAACGAGGTGATCTGTCACGGAATCCCGGACGATCGGCCGCTCGCCGACGGCGACATCATCAACATCGACGTCACCGTCTACTTCGACGGCGTCCACGGCGACAACAGTTGCACGTTCCTGGTTGGCGATGTCGACGAACACTCCCGTCACCTCGTCGCCGAGACGTACGTGTCGATGATGGAGGGCATCAAGACCGTGCGCAACGGATCGAAGGTTCACGACATTGGGCGAGCCATCGAGCGCCATGCCCGGGCTCAGAACCTCGGCGTCGTGCGCGAGTTCATTGGCCACGGTGTCGGAACAGAATTTCACTCCGATCTGCAGATCCCTCACTATTTCGACCCGAAAGCAAAAACTGAGCTCACGACCGGGATGACGTTCACCGTCGAGCCAATGTTGACGCTCGGAGATCCAGCGCTCTACCTCTGGGAGGACGAATGGACGGCGCTCACGAGGGATGGACGACGCAGCGCTCAATTCGAGCACACCCTTGTGGTCACCGATAGCGGCTATGAACTGCTCACCGTCGCAAGCGACGGAACGACCGCGGCTGAGCTATTTGCGCCAAAGCCCGAGGCCGTTACCGGTTGACGTCCCAAGCGTTGCTCGACCTCGAGTGGGTAGTGACATCACCTCCACTCATGGCCGATCCGCTCGCGGTCCAAGCGCAGACGTTCGACCGCTCTCGCGTCGACGTTGCGCACCTTGAGGCGTTCTTGGCCGAGAGACCCTCGTACCGGGTTGGACGCTACTTCGAGACGCTCCTTCACTATTGGCTGGCCCATGTACGCAAGGTGGAGGTCGTCGAGGCTGGTCTGCAGATCCGAGACGATCAGCAACGCACAGTGGGCGAACTGGACTTCGTGTATCGCGACGAGGCTGGTCGGTTGTGCCACTGCGAGGCGTCGGTCAAGTTCTTTCTCCATCACCCAAACGAGGCGGGAAGCCACTTTCCCGGCCCTGCTGCTCGCGACAACCTTGAACGCAAGGCAAACAAGCTCTTCGGTAGCCAACTCGAACTTGGCCAAGAACACCTTCCCGACATCGAGAACCGGCTCGGATTCGTACGTGGCCGCGTGTTCTACGAGCTCGATGCGGACGAACCAGCCGAGCGTCCCCAGTGCCTGGCGGCCAATCACGGACGCGGCCTATGGGTTCGTTCGGGCGCGGTTGACCAACTGGAGCGGTTCGAGGACCGTGGGTTCCACTTCGTGGACAAACCAACGTGGTTGGCCCCGATGGTCGAACCCGAAGTTCTGTCCTTCCCACGATTCCTAGACCAGCTCGACGATCATTTCGAGGGCCCCGCGTTCCCCGTGATGGTGAGCATTCGTAATGGTGAAGGCAGCGAGACGCAGCGATGCTTCGTCGTCCCCGACGAATGGCCGGTCGGGTAGTCCAGCGCTGAGGCTGTGGTTCTCTAAAACGAGTCTTCGCTAGACGAGCGCGAACTCTACGCGCCGAGAGGCAACGTCAGCCTTTTCGAGGCGGACGAGGATCTCTGTACCGAGCTCTGCGTTTCCGTCGGCATAGGCAACCACCGCTGGGTTGTTGAGCTGTACTCGCACACGATCCTTCGAGGGATCGGTCGAGGTCACCACACCGTGAAACGTATCGCCGACTCGATCCGAAAGCAGCGCCGCCTCGACGAGGTCGAATATCGCCCGGTCGAGCGACCCTTCTCGGTTGCGGGCCGAGCCGAGGAGCTTTGGAAGCCGTGGCAGCGCCTCGAGCGCCCACTCCGGAGGCCTCTGGCCGGCGAGCACCGCAAGCACGCACTCATTCGCATAGCGGTCTCCGAGGCGCCTCAGAGGGGCTGTCACGTGGGCGTACGTTGACGCGATCGCCGAATGTTCGGTCAGCTTTGGCAACTCGCCGTCGAACGCCTCGTATCCCGCACCGCGCAAGCCCCGCGCCGACTGAGAGATCATCGCGGCCTCGATCGGGTCATTTGGGTTCAGGCTGCGGACCATGGCGGGGTAGCTCATCGATTTCGGCCAGTTGATGTCGAGGGCCTTTGCGACCATGCGTAGCTCGTTAATGGTCCGTGAGTTGGGGCGCGGGAGTGTGCGCAGAATGCCAACCTTGCCGTCGATCATGATGTTCGCCGCGGCGATTCCGGTCAGGAGGCTGATTTGCGCGTTCCAACCTTCGATCGGCAGCGAGTTGTCGTACCGGAGCTCGAAACCGCCGGTAGCGCTCGGGATGACCTCTTGTGAGGCAAGGCGAAGCGAGACGGCGTCTCGCTCGACTTCAAGTGCCTCGCGTCGCAGACCCACCTCGCGCATCGCCGCGAGCATCTCGTTCCCTTGATCAATGAGGTCGGTCGCTGCTCGATACGACAGCTTTGCTCGCGATCTAACGAGAGCGCGTTCGAGCGTTGCGTCGAGAATCTCACCCGCGTCGTCAAGGTCGATGGTCCAGAGCAACGACTGACGGTCGAGATCGGGAAGCAGGCTGGCGGCTCCTTCGCTGAGCGCCATGGGATGAAGTGGTGCACGGCCGTCGGGGCTATACATCGTGAAGCCGCGCGCTTGGCTCTCCAGGTCGATAGCGCCACCAGGAGCTACCCACGCAGCGACATCGGCGATTGCATAGTGGACTCGCCAACCGGTCGCGGTCTTCGCAACATGAACAGCCTGATCGAGATCTTGTGAGTCGGGCGGGTCGATCGTCACCAGTTCGAGATCGGTCCGGTCCGTGATGGTTGTGGCTGCCGACCCCGGTGGAATCTGCGGACCAGCAGCTGCGCTTGCCTCCGCCTCAGCAATGACCGCCTCGGGGAAGTCCTCGGGTATTTCCAACTCGATTCGAAGGGCGTGAAGCCCTGCGCAAATCAGCTTGTCGTCACATTTGAAGGGCAGTCGAGCCATCGCCGTAGCGTATTGCCAACTCGGCCCCGCGGCGGTGCTTTACCTAGTTGAGTGTCGCGCCGCCAGGCTCAGGGATCTCGACCCATACCCGGCCCGGAAGAAGCTGGATCGGGTTGCCTTCAGAATCGCGGTAGAGCGTTACCGAGTCGGGATCTGGCTTCGACCAGCTACCGCGAATCAGCTTTCCTTCGGTGAAGATCCATGCTCGACCTCGGCCGAGCACGTTTGCCTCGGGCGAGTTCGCATCAGCAGGACTCACGCCGTAGGGGGTGAATCGCACGATGACGGTCTCGGGAGCGGTACGAACACCTGCGGTGTCGGCGGTGATCCGGCCGTCCTGGGAGCGGGCCCAGCCGCTGCCGTTCCAGATGTAGCTGACACTGGTGTTTTCGTAGTTGACCCGAACACCGGTCGTATCTGAGGTCAGGTTCGGGTTTGGTGTTCCGGGACGGCGGATGGTGAACAGCGTTGGTGGCGCACCGCCAGCGCTACCGCCGGCGTTGCGCAGGGCCGCGGTCGACGAGAACAAGTTGTGCGGAGCGGGCCGTGAGTTGTTGCGGAAGTACGCACCACCCGAGCTCGTTGCATGACCAATGTTGACGAGAGGCGACGCGTTGATCGCGGTCGTGGTGCGACTGTTGCCACCAGAATTCGCGAACAGCGGACGGTTCAACGGGCGAAGCAGATTGATGTCGGTCGTACGCATTGAACGAACTGGCCCGACCGTTCCCACGTCTTCGGAATGGAACACTGCTGCGTACCGGGTCGAGCCACCCTCGACGAGCTCGACATAGACAATGTCGGCGTCGTTGATGCCAGCTTGTGGGCGGGCACGAGGGACGTTATCGATCTTGACGACGAGTGCTGTTCGGTTGGTACTGCTGACGTTTGGACGGCCCGTCAGTACCGATCGAGAACCAGCGTTGCGATAGAACTGCAGCGCGGTCGTGACGCCGGTGAGAGCGACTGTTGCGTCATCGAGTTGAACCCGAAGTCCGAGGACTGCTGCGTCGATGGTGATGAGACGCTCGGCGAGGTCGTCGCGATCCGCGGTAAGTCCGGGCACGTTGGCCTGAAGTGAGGTGACTTGTTGGTCGATCCGGACCAGTTCAGCTTCGGCAGCGTCGACGATGGATTCGACCACTTCTTGGTTCTGGAACGGACTGGAGTCGTGCTCGAGCGCCTGCAGTTCTTGGTTGAACGCGGTCTGCGCGGGCTGACCATTGACGAACTGTTCGAGCGCGATGTTGACCCTGACGAGCGCCGGTTCACGACGCTCAAGTGCAAGGAATTCGAGTGCGTCGGCCGAACCCTCGATGGCAGCGGTCGAGGCATCGATATCGACCACGACCTGAGACCGTTCGACCTCGAGCGCGGCGATCGTCTGCTCGATCGAGCCGATCTCTTCGATGAGGGCGGCCTCTTCGGACTCGAGCGCAATCTGGTCGTCGGACAGTGCTGTCTGCGCGCTGACGGGAACCGTCGCTGTAGCAATGAGGCCCATGAGCATGAGCATGCACGCTGCAAACGCTGACTTCTTCGATCGAGATCTACTCATCAATTGTCTCCACAGCAGGGGGGCTTGGTTCTTCGAACGAGGGGCGCGGGGCGTCCCATGGGTTGGTGATGACGATGCCAATGGCAACAAGCATTAGCACGGTAAGCACCGCTGTCACCCATTTTGCCCTGCGTTCGTCCCGTTCGGGGATTACAGGGAAATCAGATTTATGCCAGCCGTATCCGAGGATCTTGTGGCGCATCTCGCGTTTGGCATAGGGCTCGACGACCTGAGGGAGGTTTCGAGACCGTGGTGGGTTGATCTGACCGAGCGCTGTCGGGGTCATCGAGCTGTGTCCTGCGAACTCTTCTCGAGCGTTTGCGAACAGCCGGGCGAGGCGCCGAGGACGCATGTCGAGCGCAAGGCAGATGAACTTCGGGGGAGTGTTGTACCGATAGCGCAGCAGCATGGCGAGCTTGTAGTCGGCCCGCATCTCCGCGAGCGTGTCGGCCAAGAAGAAGGCATCGCGATTCTCTCCGCCCTCAAGAAGCGCTGAGCTCAGTCGTCGGCCGGGGTTCTCTTCGAGATGGCGATGAGCCTCGTTGCTGGCAATCGACGCCAACCATGCCGTGTAGGACGCCGGGTCGGGCATTTGGTGATCTCGGAAGCGGCTGAGCGAGACACGGAACGTGACGATCGTGAGTTGGGTTGCAATGTTGCCGTCTTTAACAAGGAACCAGCAGATGTCATAAACCATCTGGGCGGCTTCTGGATTGATTGGGGTCGGTGCCCCGTAGAACATGTTGCGCCAGTCCGCGGCTGTTACAGGAGGGAAGGTGCCGAGACGTTCGATCGCGGCCGCGGAGGAGGTGGACATGTCGACGGCAATAGTAGTCGCGCTGCCCGTGACCGCATCAATGCTGCGCGCCACATTTCTGTGGCCGGATTCAGCGCTTTTGGCAGTTCCTGCAAAAGGTGGTGGTCCGTCCGTCCAAAACCACGGTGCTAAACGGTTCTGAGCAGGTGCCGCACGGCTCGCCGCCTTTGCCATAGGCGTGCAGCGAATGTTGGTTGCGGCCCGCGCCCCCTTCGGCGTCGACATAGTCGCGCAGCGTCGTTCCGCCGTTCTCCAGACCGTTGCTGAGGACGACCTTGATGCACTCGGCGAGCCGCTCACATCGCTGCGCTCCAATCCGTTTGCTTCGCGGGTCGATTCCGGCGAGGAAAAGAGCCTCATCGGCGTAGATGTTGCCGACGCCAGCGACGGGTCGTTGGCTCAGCAGCTGCGTCTTGATTGCCCGGGAGCGTCCGCGAATGGCCGCGTGCAAGCTTGCTCCGGTGAAGTCGGTGCTGAGCGGTTCTGGCCCCATGGCGTGCAGTGTTGGAATGTCTGCGTAATCGCCCGCATCGACCACCCGAAGCCGACCAAATCGGCGTGTGTCGTCAAATACCAGGCGTCGACCGTCCCCCAACGCCCAGACAGCGCGCGTGTAGGCGCCGCGCTGTGAAGACCACGGCGCCTACACG
>CAZMYN010000064.1:0-15066 GCA_964570495.1 uncultured Acidimicrobiales bacterium
GGACTGTTTGCCGTAGCCCTCAGAGGTAACAATGAGCAGACGCGTGTCGTCCTGTTCGCGGGCGCAAGCCACGAGCTCGTCGCCTTCACGGAACTTCATGCCGCGCACACCGGCAGCGGTGCGACCCATCGCCCGAACGGCCTCTTGATCAAACCGGATCGTCTGACCGTTCTGCGAGACGAGGAAGACGTCTTGGCCCTCGTTCAGCGGGATGACGTCCATCAGCTCGTCACCGTCGTTCAACTTGATGGCGATGAGGCCGGCCTTCAAGTTCGAGTCGTACGCGTTGAACTGCGTCTTCTTCACACGGCCGAGGCGCGTCGCGAAGAACAGGTAGCGGTTGGTCTCGTAGTCGCGGGTATCGATGATCGCCCGGATCTTCTCCTCGGGCTGAAGCTGCAACAGATTCACGAGCGCCGTGCCGCGGGCGGTGCGGCTGACCATTGGAATCTGGTGGGCCTTGAGGCGGTAGACCTTGCCGCGGTTCGAGAAGAACAACAGATACGCGTGCGCCGTCGTGTGGATCATCTTGAAGACGTAGTCGTCCTCTTTCAGATTCGCTCCGGCAACCCCGCGGCCACCGCGGCTCTGAGTGCGGAACTCATCGATCGACATGGTCTTGACGTAACCGCCAGCAGACATGGTGAAGACGAGGTCTTCATCGTCGATGAGATCTTCGATGTCGATCTCGCCCGGGTCGTGCATGAGCTGAGAGCGGCGCTCGTCGGCTTCTTCTTCGCGGACCTCGAGCAACTCTTCTTTCATGACCTCGTTGAGGCGGCCCTCGTCGTTGAGGATTGCTTCGAGCTCTTTGATTGTCTCGCGGAGTTCGGCCATCTCCTCTTCGAGGTTCGCTCGACCGAGCCGGGTCAGACGACCGAGCTGCATGTCGAGGATGTGCTTGGCCTGGACTTCGGAGAATTCGAACGGCTTGTCCAAAAGGCCGGTGACGGCGGCCTCGCGGTCATCGGACGCACGGATGGTCGCGATGATCTCGTCGATCAGGTCGAGAGCCTTGATGAGGCCTTCGACGATGTGTGCCCGCTTGTTTGCCTTGTCGAGCCGGAACTGACTGCGTCGGGTGATGACCTCGGCGCGGTGCTTGACGTAAGGAACCAGCAGCTCGCGCAAGTTGAGCGTGCGAGGCACACCGTCGACGAGGGCGACGGCGTTCATGCCAAAGCTGGTCTGCAACGGCGTGCGCTTGTAGAGATTGTTGAGCACGACAAGCGCTGGCGCGTCGCGCTTGAGCTTGATCTCGATCTTTGTTTCGCCCTTGGACGAGAAGTCGTTGATATCGGAAATGCCATCGAGCTCTTTGGCCGACAGCAGTTCCTTGATCTTGTTGAAAACGGCGTTCGGGCTGACCTGGTAGGGCAGCTCGGTGACGACGATCGTGTCGTTCGTCTTGCCTTCGACGATCTCGGCCTTGGCACGCATCTTGATGCTGCCCTTGCCGGTCTTGTAAGCGTCGATGATTCCGCCCTTGCCCATGATGAGCCCGCCGGTCGGGAAGTCGGGTCCCTTCACGAACTGCATCAGGTCGGTTGGTTCGGCCTCGGGGTTATCGATCAGGTGGACGGTCGCGTCGATAATCTCGCCCAAGTTGTGCGGCGGAATGTTGGTCGCCATGCCAACCGCGATGCCTTGGCTGCCGTTGACCAGCAGGTTCGGGAAACGAGCAGGAAGGACTTCGGGCTCGGAGAATTCGCCCGAGTAGTTGTCGATGAAATCGACGGTGTTCTCGTCGATATCGGCAAGGAGTCGTAGGGCGAGAGGGTCGAGGCGGCACTCGGTGTATCGCGCTGCAGCCGGCGAATCGTCAGGCGTGTAGCCAAAGTTGCCCTGCGGTTCGATCAGGCGGTGACGCAGCGAGAAGCTCTGCGCCATACGGACGAGAGCGTCGTAGATCGCACCGTCGCCATGGGGGTGGTACTTGCCCATGACTTCACCGGTGACACGAGCCGACTTCATGGTTGGCCGGTCGGGGTTCGCGTTGAGCTCGTTCATGCCCCAGAGGATTCGGCGATGTACGGGCTTCAAACCGTCGCGTACGTCCGGGAGCGCACGCGACACGATGACCGACATTGCATAGTCGAGGAACGAACGTTCCATCTCCTCTTGAATGTCGATTGGTTCAACGGCGGGAGCGCCGTCATCAGTTGTGGTGATGTCAGACATGTGTGTCCTCCCCTAAATGTCCAAGAAGCGAACGTCTTTGGCGTTCGTCTGGATGAAGTGCTTACGGCGCGAGACGTCCTCGCCCATGAGCGTGCTGAAGACTTCGTCGGCCATGGCAGCCTGATCGACCGAGACCTGCAAGAGCGTGCGATCAGCGATGTTCATCGTTGTTTCGGCAAGCTCTTGCCACTGCATCTCGCCCAGGCCCTTCAGGCGCTGGAAATCCTTTTTGTGATTCGGATGCTGTTCGAGGAACTCATCCTTTTCGCGGTCGTCCTTCAGGTAGAGCTTGCTCTTGCCCTGCGTTGTCGAATACAGCGGCGGCTGCGCGATGTAGACGTGCTGGTTCTCGACCAGTTCGCGCATCTGACGGAAGAAGAACGTGAGCAGCAGCGTACGGATGTGGCTGCCGTCGACATCTGCGTCGGCGAGCAGAATCACCTTGTGGTAGCGAATCTTTTCGATGTCGAACTCTTCGCCGATTCCCGCACCGATTGCCTGGGTGAGGGTTTGGACTTCGTTGTTCTTCAACATCTTGTCGATGCGAGCACGCTCGACGTTGAGGATCTTGCCGCGGATCGGCAGGATCGCCATCGTCCGTGGATCGCGTGCCTGAATAGCTGAACCGCCTGCAGAGTCGCCCTCAACAATGAACAATTCGCGTTCGCGAGCGTCCTTCGAGGAGCAGTCCTTGAGCTTCTCGGGCATACCTGCGCCATCGAGGGCGGTCTTGTTGCGGATCGTGTCACGGGCCGCGCGTGCAGCCTCACGGGCACGCTGGGCAGCGATTGCCTTGTTGATGATCTGCTTGCCCTCGTTGGGGTTCTCTTCGAGCCACTCGGCGAGCTTTTCGTTGGTGGCCTTCTCGACCATCGAACGAACCGACACGTTGCCGAGCTTGTCCTTGGTCTGACCCTCGAACTGAGGATCCTGGAGGCGAACCGAGATGATTGCTGTGAGGCCCTCTCGAACGTCGTCGCCCGAAAGCGACTCGGACTCCTTCAAGAAATTCTTCGACTGGCCATAGGCGTTGAGCGTGCGGGTGAGCGCAGAACGAAAGCCCGTCTCGTGCATGCCGCCACCACCGGTGGTGATGCCGTTGGCGAAACTATGAAGCCCGTCGGCGTTAAAGCCGGTGTTCCATTGGAAGGCGATCTCTACTTCTTGTTCTTCTTCTTGAACCTCGTAGTAGCCAACCTTGGAGAAGAGTGCTTCTTTCGACTGGTTGACGTGGCGGACAAAGTCGATGATGCCGCCTTCGTAGTGGAACTCGATCCAGCCGTCCTCGTCGGCGTCTTCGTGTGGTTCGATGCGACGCTCGTCCTTGAAGCGAATGCGAAGGCCGCGGTTGAGAAACGCCATCATTTGGAAGCGGTCGAGCAAGGTCTGCGCTCGGAACTCGGTCTCTTCGAAGATCGTGTCGTCAGGCCAGAAGCGAACGGTGGTGCCGGTGCGGCCGTCGGGGGCGTCGCCGCGCTCCTCGAGCTTGGTGAGGACGTTGCCGCCCTTCTCGAAGTCCATGTAGTGATGCTTGCCCGCACGGTCGATCTCGACCTTCACCTGCTTGCTGAGGGCGTTGACCACCGAAATACCCACGCCATGGAGGCCACCGGAAACCTTGTAGCCACCATCGCCGAACTTGCCGCCAGCGTGCAGCACCGTGAGCACGACCTCGGCCGCCGACATGCCTTCGAACTTTGGATGCTCGCCGACCGGAATACCGCGCCCGTCGTCGCGAACCTCGACCGAGTCGTCGGTGTGGACGATGACGTCAATGACCGAGCAGTAACCGGCCATTGCTTCATCGACCGAGTTATCCACGACCTCGTAGACGAGGTGGTGCAGGCCCTGTGGGCCGGTCGAGCCAATGTACATACCGGGACGCTTACGCACGGCCTCGAGACCCTCGAGGACCGTGATGTTCTCTGCGCCGTAGGACTCTTCTTTGTCGGCCACGAACTACTCCTTCCGTCGCCGTCCACATCCTTGTGAGAAAGGGTGTTTCTACAGAACGAGAAACGCGTGAATTACGACACTGTCATTCTACCAGACAGGGGGTGACATCCGGGTTTCGGAGCCCTGTTTCTGACAAGTTATCCACAGGCGCTTTTTGTTGAATTTCTGGCCGTTTTTTGACCCGCTACGCCAGTGCCCGCAGCTCGCGAATCACGATGGCTGCAGACAGCCGTCGTCAGCGCGAGAGGATCACCTTTATCGACGTGATTTCGGTGGTGCTTGCGGTCTCGGTGATCCGGCGCAAGATGTCCTCGCTCATCCACTGCATCTCGCTCGCCCACGCCGGTTCGTCTACCTCGATGAACAGCACGCCGTTTTCGATGCGCGCGGGCCGCGTGTGCTCGCCAATGACGTCGCCAACAAGGCGTTTCCAGTCGGAGAACACCGACTCGACAACCTCCGAGCTGGGCGCCTTCAAGTGTTTGAGCACCCGCTCGACCCCATCGCCCACCGGTCGGGCACCTTGCCGGAACCGCTGAGTCACTCGTGGCACGTGCCCGCGCCCCGATTCAGATGCTGACATGGGCAACCTCACGATCGCCGGTAAGCCGGATCGTCGACTCGGCAACCGCACCAGGCGGCAGGTCGACCGCGCTCGTAAGCAGCGTCTGTCCCGCGGGGAGCGCAGCGACCAGAGCAGCGGAGCGACCGTCGTCGAGCTCGGAGAAGACATCGTCGAGCACGAGCAGCGGCGCAACCCCGGTCGTTGCTCGCACGAGCTCATGGCCAGCGAGACGAAGCGCCAGCGCCAGCGAGCGCTGCTCGCCCTGCGAGGCGTGGGTTCGAGCGGGCATACCGTTCAACATCACCTCGATGTCGTCGCGGTGCGGGCCAACCGTGGTGACGCCACGGCGCACGTCGTCGTTGCGCGCCGTACCCAACGCGGCGTGAAGACCACTCTCGAACCACGGGGCCACGTAGCGAAGCTGTACCTCATGTGAACCACCCGCAATGGCATGGAGCGCGTCGGTCACGAGGGGCGAGAGCTTCTCGATTGCATCACTACGCAACCGGCCGAGCTGATCACCAACATCGGCCAGCTTGGTGTCCCAGACGTCGAGAGTGAACGCCGCGTCGCCATCGAGGCGCCCGTGAACGCCCTTCAACAGCGCGTTGCGTTGCTTGAGCACCTTGTCGACCTGGGAGCGGATCGATTCGTTCTTGGGATGCAGCCCGACTACCACCTGGTCGATGTAGGTCCGGCGTTCTCCTGGCGAACCCTTGATCAGTTCGAGATCGTCGGGAGCAAAGACCGTTACCGACAGCACCCCGAGCAGATCCTTTCGCTGCACGCGCTGGCGATTCATCTGGAAGCGAACCCGACCCGAACGAGGGAGCTCGGCCTCGATGAGAAGTTCGCGTTGATCGCTGCGAAGTTGGGCGCGAGCAATAGCGGTCTCGGCACCTTGTCGAATAAGTGCCTCGTTGGGTGCACCGCGGAACGAGCGCATCGACATCAGCCACCCAATCGCCTCGACAATGTTCGTCTTGCCCGAACCGTTCGGACCAATCAGCGCCGTGACCGCTGGAGAGAACTCGAGATCGAGCGACTCGTGCGAACGAAAATCGGTCAGCCAGAGGCGCTCGAGGATAAGAGCGCCGGTTGAGGAGTTCTGCACGCTGCCACCGTACCGGTCGAATGTGACGCGGGTTCGAACTGAACAAGATCAGAACAAACACGATCGGGTGAACTGGCGCGGGCGCGGCCGGGTTTCTCTGATGTCGGCACACAAGGCGAACCCTCGCATCGCCGGCAAAACAGCAACGAAAGGAACCTCTAATGCAAATCATTCAGCCATCACCGAGGGACCAACACCTCGCCCAGACCAGCGCCGTCGTTCCCTTTGCCTCGACCGCCATCGTGCCGTTCAGCTCGACAGAGCTCGTGCCCTTCCGCTCCACCGACATCGTGCGGTCCAGCGCCACCGAGATCGAAGCCAGCGAGTTCCTTGCCTCCCTCGTGCAGAACTCCAACATCGAAGACCTCAACGTCTCCTTTGAGCCCACTAGCTCAGGTTCCACTGCCGTGTTCTCCATCACGCTCAGCGTCGACACACTCGGCCACTCCTACGTGGGGTCCTGGTCCGGGAACCTGATCTCCTGATGTGCCTCTAGCTTCTCGGCCGCTCATGGTCGGGGTCATACACACTGTGCTCGTGCCGTTGGGCGGGGCACCGTGTGGCAAATACGTCGATCTCGAACCCCTCCACGAGATCGGCGTATTGCCGCGTTACATAGCCAAGACAGACCCGCTCTCCAGTCCGGAATCCCTGGCTGGCCGAGGTCACGAATCCGACCGGTTTGCCGCCGTGCAGAATCGGGGCGGAAGGAGCGGGGTCGGTCGGTTCGCCCGGAGCGTCCGACGTGTCGACGGTGAGTACCACGTAGGCCCACTCGGCTTTGCCGGCGGCACGTTCGACCGTTGCGCTTCGACCAATGAACTCGCCCTTGTCCAGGTGAACAAAGCGCTCGATACCAACGTCGAAGGGCGTGTACTCGACGCCGAACTCGCTACCCCACCCGTGGTAGCCCTTCTCGATGCGCATCGAGTTCAGCGCATAGGACCCAAAGTCTTTGACACCGAGGTCGGCCCCGGCCTCAAAGAGCGCCTCGTAGAGCCCGATGAGGTCGCCGTCGGCAACGTGGAGCTCCCAGCCGAGTTCGCCGACGAAGCTCACCCGCAACGCAAGGACGGGCACTCCAGCGATGTCGATTTGGCGGGCCGACATCCACGGAGCTTCGTCCTTCGACACGTCGGCCGAGGTGAGCCGAGCAATCAACTCGCGCGACTTCGGTCCCATGACCATCAGGGTCGACACGCCGGTGACGTGTTGAATGCTGACGTTGTCGATCCCTTCAGTCCCTCGCTCTAGCCAGTCGAAGTCGCGCTCGCGAGCAGCGGTCGGGCCGAGCAGCAAGAAGCGCTCGTCGTCGAGCCGTGCGATCGTGGCCTCGCTCCACACCGTTCCGTTCGGCCGCAACATGTAGGCCAACCTCACCCGGCCAACCGCGGGCAGCCGGGTACAGAACATCTGGTCGAGGAATGCTTCGGCTCCGGCGCCCTCGACCTCGTAGCGAGTGAAGCCGCCGTGGTCCATGACCCCAACGCCGTCTCGCACGGCCAGACACTCGTGTTCGACAGCGTCGTGCCAGTGCTCGTCCCGGTACGACGCGGTGTCGTGACTGTACTCATCACCACCGAACCAAAAGGCTCGTTCCCAGCCAGCGATCTGACCGAACCGTGCACCCTTCGCAGCGAGCGTCTCATACAGCGGGCTCTGCTGGACCGGGCGAGCCGATTCCCAAATCCGATGCGGAAACGGTTCGGCGTACTGATGCTCGTACAGCTCACGCACCCGAGCGTTCGCGTAGGTGTCTCGGCCCGTGCCAGCCATTGCCCAGTCCCCGAAGCGACGCGGATCCCATGGCCAGACATCCCACTCGGTGTCGCCTTCGGCGATCAGTTCGGTGAGCACCTTGCCCGCTGCCGCGGCGTGGGTGATGCCGATCTGGACGCCGACCGCTTGGTAGAAGTTCCTCACCCCGGGCGCGGGCCCGATGAGCGGGTTGGCGTCGGGTGAGTAGGTGATTGGGCCGTTCACGAACTCGGCGATGCCCACCTCGCCCAGCACCGGCACATGCGCCATAGCTTCGGCTGCGACCTCGGCAATATCGTCGGTGGAGTCGGCAAAGAGTGACGCATCAAACACGTCAGGGCGGCCGGTCTCCCAAACGCTGCGACCTTCGTGTCCATAGTTGCCAAACAGCAGCCGGTCTTGTTCTCGCCGGAGGTAGAACATGATTTCGGGGTCGCGAACGAGCGGGAAGATTTCGGTTATGTCGGCGAGCGCGGGGACAGGCCCCGTCACCAAATACTGATGCTCAAGAATTGCGAGGGGTGCGGCGAGCCCGGCCATGGCGCTGATGTCAGCGCCGTAGAAGCCGGCTGCGTTGATGACGATGTCGGCCTCGATGACGTAGCGGTCGTCCTTTTCTGGGTCGACATGAACGCGCCATGGGTCGGTCGGGGTGGCGGGCCGATCGATATCGACGACTCGCGAGTGCCGCCTGACCTGGGCGCCCATGGCACGGGACCTGCGGGCGAAAGCGTTGGTCAGGCCGGTCGGGTCGATGTCGCCTTCGTAGGGGTCGAGCAGGCCAGCAATGACCGAGCCGTCGTCGTGCCACAGCGGATGCATGGCCTCCATTTCGGCTGGCGACACCAGGTGAAGATCGAACCCGAGGCCGGTGGCGATGCCGATCAGATGTTGGAAGTGATCGATCCGCGACGATGTGTGCCCGGGCCAGAACGCCTTGGTGTGCCGATAGGTGATTGGGTCGTCGGGGTCGTCGGCGAGCTTGGAGTAGAGGCGCCAGGCGTAGTTGCCGGCGCGCTGGCCAAGCCAGCTGTTCGAGAACGTCGGGACGTTGCCTGCCGCGTGCCACGTCGACCCGGCGGTGAGCTCGTGCTTTTCGAGCAGAACGGAGTCGGTTCGACCCGCCTGCGCGAGATGCCACAGGATCGACGATCCGACTGCACCGCCGCCGATGATGCAAATCTCGAACGTGTTGTCTTTGGAAGTCATGTTTGCTCGGGAAATTGGATCGGGAAGCGGTCTCGAATGGCCCGTTCGGCCGCAAGTGAGAGATGGCCGGGCCGACCGCTCGCCATGATGTCGGTGACTCGCTGATGGGCTCGATCCCACAAGCTCGGCTCGCCCGCTGCCACCCATTCGTCGACCGACGCCCGGTCGCCGAGCGATGGGTAGACGTACTCGCTGCGCATGAGCTCCAACGTTTGAGCTTCGCCGAGGTAGTGCCCGTCGCCGGTGACGACCGCTTCGGTGAGCGCCACGTCGAGGTATGCCGGATCGACCTCGACCCCGCGCACCGATCGCAGGATCGCTCCGCACATGTCGTCGTCGATGACGAGACTCTCGGGGCTCGCGACCATGATCGAGCCGAGCATTCCGACCGCCAACTGAACCATGTCGGCGCCGGCTTGGGCCGCGAGCGAAACGGTGTAGCCCTTCTCGTAGCCAGCTTGGTTGTCGGCCGTCTTCGATTCGGTGATCCCCGCCGACACCGCGTGGGGCAACTCGAGGCTCCGCAGAAGTTGCGCGGCTGCTGCGCTCGTGACCGCGGCTTCGCCGCTGCCGCCGGTCATCGAACCGCTGCGCAGGTCCGATACGAACGGCATGAACGCGTGGATGCACGGGTGACCGGGGCGAATCGAATCGGCGAGCACAACCCCGGCAAGAATCTCGGCCAATCCCTGAGCAAGCGATCCGGCAAGCGATGCCGGGCTGGTCGCTCCGGCCTGGCCTGCCGAACACGTTTGGATGATCATTCCTCGCTCGATGGCTCGCTCCATGATTTCGCAGCCCTCCACGGAGAACCGCAGCGGCGGGACGACATGGACAACCACGGCCATCGAGAAGGGCTGGCGTGCAAACGCGCCGTCGGCTCCGAGCGCCAGGTCGAACAGGTCGACGACCGGATCGACCGTCGCCGACGAGGTGAAGCTCACGCCGGTCGGCTTTGCCGTCGCGGCTGCGGCGACGAAGGCCGTCGTGAGGTCGAGCTCGGTCAGATCCTCGATGTCGCGAGCCACGAGGGGGCGTAGTCCGTAGTGGATGTTCGGGCTTTCATCGAGCACGCGGAACATAGTCCAGAGATCGTGGATGCTCGATGGCTGGTACGTGCCGGTGGCGGCGTCGAGCGTCTGGACGGCAGCGCCGCCGGTGCCGATGTGAACACCCGAACGGCCAATCGTGAGGCCTTGATCTTCGACGAAACCCGGAAGCTCGACCGTCGACGGTGCTCGGTCGAGGGCCGCTTCGACCACCGCTCGTGAGAACAGCAGCCGGCCGTCGTCGCGCGGCGTTGCTCCCGCGTCGATCAGGCGCGCTGCGGTTCGTTCGGGTGCGTCGCCCATCCCGACAACTGCGAGAAGTTCGAAGGCATGGTCGACAATCGCATCCACTTCACTCGGCGACAGCGGCATATACGCACCACCGTCAGGTGGCGCAATCAGCGCAGGTTCCACACCAGGGGTGCCAACTCTTTTGCCTCGACGAGCCACCTTCGTATTCTCCCGCACGCCTCCTCGAACCGACCCATCGGCCATCGACCTCTGGGGATCTAGGAACGCCCAGGGGCATATCTCGCACCTCCGCGTTCCCAGATCATCTGAATCACGTCGCTGTCACAGGCGATGGCAATACTGAGTAGAGCAACTTCCCCCATCACCCAATTTTTGGCCGGGCGCGCCCGGTAAAGGGGAATTCGCAATGTCACGAAGAGAGATCAACGGGCGTGTTGCCAAGAGGTTCCACGATCAGTTCGGCCACATCTCACGAGCGCAAGCGCTCGCTGAGGGAATGACTGTCGACCAGATAAAGCACCGGTCACGGCATGGAGAATGGGTGCGGGTCTTGCCTTCCACATTTCGTCTCGCAGCAGTGCCCGAGACGTGGAACGGCAACCTCATGGCAGCCTGTTTGCATTCCGGTGGAATCGCGTCACATCGATGCGCGGCAGCGCTATGGGGACTCATCTCCTACCGCGAGCCACCAATAGAGATCACGGTCGAGAAGACAACACGGTCGAAGCACCCGATCGGCCGATTTCATCAATCGACGCAATGGCAGCTGCGCGACCCGGTTCAACGAATGGGGATTCCATGCACCGGGATCGAGCGCACGCTTCTCGACTGCGCCGGGGTGATGAGCTTCAATCGGTTCGAACGACTGTGCGAAGACGCAATCCGACGCCGATTTACGACATGGCAGGACCTTGCGGTCTGCCTTCGCAAGCACTCGAAACAGGGGCGCAACGGTTGTGGGCCGATGCGACGACTCCTCGCCCACCGTCTCGAGGATGAGACCGTGCCGCTATCTGACTTCAGTCGATTGATCGTGCACCTGCTGGCCGAGCACGGTGTGGCGAAGCCCGTAGTTGAATATCGGATTACCGACGATCACGGACGTCTGATCTTGCAAACCGATCTCGCGTGGCCCGACAAGAAAAAGGCCTGGGAGCTCGATGGACTCAAGTTCCACTCGGGCCGCACAGCGATGGAGCGCGACAAACGGAAGAGAAATCGAGCAAAGGCACATGGATGGACAATCCAGGAGATCCTCTGGTCCATGTACATCGACGCTCCCCAGGAGCTGGCAAAAATGGCCCACTCCTTCCTCCGTTCCTGAGTTCTAGGAACATTCTGGGGCACCAGATCCCCCTGAGCGTTCCTAGATCCCGAAGAGCTAGCGGGTTTGGAGGGCGAACGGGAGGACGGGTCCGGTGTTCGCATTCTGGAGAAGGTGGGCAGCAACCGTGATCGTCCATCTGCTGTCGGCAAAGTCGTCGACCAGCAACACGGGCATCGAGCGTGTTGGCTCATCGGGCAGCTGCGCCGGATCGACCGAGAGCAGCCCCCACACGTTCGACAGCTGGAACGCACTGTTCGATTGGTCGGCCTGAAAGCCAGCAGCCGGGTCGCGAACGAGCGCGTGATGCACGGGAAGTTTGCCGAGGCGGCCGATCTCGGCGGCGATTGCATTAATCACTTTGCCGTTGCGACGCGATGGCATGACGCAGACCCAACCAGGGCGCTCTTCCCATTCCCAACGCTTCAAGATCCCGACGATGCCGTTGATCATGTCGGGCGAGATTTGCTTGCTCGACCCGTCGATACTGTTATCGCTGATCGAGTCGATCAGTGCAGCGACCTCTGGGCCCCATCCGCCATCGCCGCGTCGGCTAAGCGCCCGCCCCAATCGGGCTTGGCGCTCGGGTTTGATCTTGCCCTTTGGCTCGTCGAGGTTCGGTGCCCATTGGCGTCGGGGTTCGATGCCGATGTCGGTTCCTCGCAGGTGGTCGCGGGCCTCCATTGCCGCTGGCGACACCGTTGCATCCCAGCGCGGCTCTTGCCCAGCGGTGGCCAAACATCGATCGCAGCGCCCGCAATCGGCAGCCTCGGCATCGTCGAGAAGATCGCGCAGGTATCGCAGTCGACAACCTTCATGTGGGGCGTAGTTGCGCATCTGGTCTGCTTCGAGCGCTCGGAGACCGCGCAATCGTTCGGCGAGTTCGCCGTCGTAGGTCCACGGGTCGGGCGTTCTTTGGTAGCCACCTTTGACGCGCCGTACAGCCCCTTGGACGTCGAGGATGCTCAACAGTGTGCTGAGCCTCGAGCGACCCATGTTGACCTCGACCTCAAGGCGAGAGATTGCGGACTTCGACGTGGTGCTGAGTTGGGACAGAACTCGATTGCACACCTCTTCGCTCGGCATCGATACCGATTCGAACCACGCCCAGATCCGTTCGTCCTCTCGGGGGCGCGGCAGCGCAATGACCTCGGCGTGATCGATCCCACGACCGGCACGACCGATCTGTTGGTAGTACGCGACCGGGGTGGGCGGCAGGCCGAGGTGAATACAAAAGGCCATGTCGGATTTGTCGAAACCCATGCCCAACGCGCTGGTGGCGACGAGCGCCTTGAGCTCGTTGGCTCGTAGGCGATCTTCGAGGCGCTCACGATCTTGCGGGTCGGTCGAGCCCGAATACGCAGCAACATTGTGGCCGCGCATGCGAAGCCATTCGGCGGTCGTGATCGCCTGGTCGACGGTCAGCGTGTAGATGATGCCCGAACCGTCGATGTCGCCAAGGTTGTCGGCGACCCAGGCAAGTCGCTCGGCGTCGTCGGCCAGTTCGATCACCGAGCAATGCAGCGACTCGCGATCGAGGCTCGTCCGAAGCACAACCGTGTCGGGGCCCAATTGGCTTGCAACGTCGTCGGTGACGCGTTGATTGGCCGTGGCGGTCGTGGCGAGAATCGGCGCCCAGTCCGGGAGCTCGTCAATGACCTGGCGCAGCCGTAGGTAGTCGGGGCGAAAGTCGTGGCCCCAATCCGAGATGCAGTGGGCTTCGTCGCACACGAGCGCGAACGGTCGGGCCAGCATCATCGAGAACACCCGCTCGCGAAAGCCAGGGTTGGCCAGGCGTTCGGGGGCGATGAGCAGCAGATCGATCTCGTCGCGATGTAGTGCGTCTTCGATCTCGGCCCAGGCGTCGAGGTTGGCCGAGTTGATCGTTTCGGCGCGCAGGCCGAGCTTGTTGGCGGCCGCGACCTGGTCACGCATCAACGCCAGGAGCGGCGAGATGACGATGCTTGGACCCCATCCCCGGTCGCGCAGCATGCGGGTGCTCGAGAAATAGACGGCCGACTTTCCAAAGCCGGTGCGGGCAACGAGCAGCGTGCGTTTGCGACCGGACACGACCGCGGTGACCGCTTCGAGTTGTTCGAGATGAGGTTGTGCGTCAGGGCCAGCGAGCAATTGCACGTGGGTAGTGAGCTCAGCTTTGACCTCGGCCGCTGTCGGGCGCGGCGGTTCATTCAGTTGTGTCATGACGTTCGCTGCTAGCCGAGACCAATAAGTGGACGGATCACATCATGTGGTCCACAGTAATGCCGTACTTGGCAACTTAGTGACCCGGTGTGACACCGCCGATGCGTAGCAGGTTCCCGTCGTGATCGATCAGGGCAAACTCCCGCAGGCCGTAGTCGGTGTCGACCGGTGGGGTGAGGCGTCCAATTTTGCCCGCGAGTCGAGCGAACGCTGGCGTGTTGGTGAGGCCGTTCCAGCGGGTGAACAATTCGTCGACCGGCGTGGCGGTCTCGAAACGTATGTAGACGGCATGGTCGTTCGTTCGGGGTTTGACCGAGCCGGCACCGTAGAAGTGAAGCTCCATTCCCACGGGGTGCTCGATGATCAGATAGTGGTCGTCGAAGCGGTTCGTTTCGGTGAAGCCAAGATGCGCGTAGAACGCCGCCGTACCGTCGAAACCGCTGCTTGGGAAGACCGGTATCTGCACCGTCATGGAGTTCTCTGCTGCCATGGACATGGTCTAGCCCAACAACAGCTCGGGGGACGCTTCCCGCAGACACCAAGAATGACCAATGTCTTGTCGCGTCCAGAACTTGTTGTTCTCGTTGACTAAAATCGTGCCCATGCGTCGCTTGACTGTCTTACTCATTTCGCTCGCCCTCATCGCTGCTGCGTGCGGCTCGACAACCGAGACCGATCTCGGCGCTGCCGCCGAGACCGAGCCCGAAGAGACCGCCCAGACAGAAACGACTGCCGCACCTACCACGACGGTTGCGCCGACGACCGAGGCTCCCGCCACCACCGCTGCTCCCGAGCCAGAGACAACAACGCCTCCACCGGCGATTCCCTCGATGCAGGTGTCCTTCGATGGCCTTGCACCGCTTGGCGATGGCGGCGACTACGAACTGTGGTTCATCGACGCCGATGGCAATCCGGTGAGCGGAGGCGTGTTCGACACCGATGCCGGCACCACTATGGAATTCGAACTTCCCGACGGTGTCCCCGATGCGGTCGAGGTGAAGGTCAGCGTCGAGACCGACGACGACCCGGCTCCATCGAGCACCATCGTGTTGTCGGGAGTGCTCGACGGAACCAGCGCCGAGCTCGTCGCCGACATTGCCGATTTCTCAGATGCGAGCGGCCAGTACATTCTCGCCACTCCCACCGACGGCACCGGTTCTCCCGAGAACGAGCGAGCTGGCGTGTGGTGGACGGCAATCCCTCGAGCCCAGTCGCTGTTCCTCCCCGAGCTCTCCGAAGGCTGGGAATATGAGATGTGGCAGGTCATCGACGGCCAGGCGCTCACCGGCGGCAAGTTCACCAACCCGTTCGCCCCCGATCAGGCCGCCCCGTTCAGCGGACCGGACCCCGCACCACCACTCGTAGGCGAGGACTACCTCATCAATGCCCCCGATGGGTTCACCTTCCCGGTCGATCTCCGAGGCATGGAAGTGTTCATCAGCGTCGAGCCAATCCC
>CAZMYN010000065.1:0-14942 GCA_964570495.1 uncultured Acidimicrobiales bacterium
GCTACGACGTTGCCGGGATCGTCGAAGCGCTCGGCACGGTTCCACAAATCCCGGGCAGGTTTGAGTCGATCGACCAAGGCCAACCGTTCGGCGTGTTCGTCGATTACTCACACACGCCCGGCAGCATCGACGCCGCGGTCGAGAGCGCTCGCACCCTCACGAACGGGGCAGTGCGGATCGTCTTTGGCGCAGCAGGTGACCGCGACCCGGGCAAACGTCCGCTCATGGGTCGCGCTGCATCGGCGGCCGACGTCTTGTTCGTCACCTCGGACAACCCCCGCAGCGAAGACCCCGAAGTCATCATTGACCAAGTCGTTGCTGGCATTGAGTCGACGCCGGCAAGCGACGTGCATCGTATTTCTGATCGCGCCGAAGCCATCGGCGCAGCGATCTCGGGTGCAGCCCCCGGCGACATTGTTCTGATCACCGGAAAAGGCCACGAGGACTACCAGATCATTGGCTCGACCAGGACCGACTTTGACGACCGTGTCGAGGCCCGCGCTGCGCTGGCGTTCTCTGGGTGGGAGGGTGCCGCATGATTCGTTTGCTGATCGCGGCCGCGACATCGGTTCCTTTGTCGCTGCTCGGAACCCGCTTCCTCATCAACTTCTTGACCCGCAACAAGGTCGGTCAACCCATCCGCGAGGACGGACCTGAAGGTCACCACGTCAAGGCCGGAACGCCAACGATGGGCGGCATCGCCATTTTGTTCGGGGCGTTCTTTGGCTATATCGCCGCCGACATTGCCAACCTGTTCGGCGTTGGAACGTCGATCGTTTTCACCCGAACCGGCCTGATTGTCATGGGCACGATCCTGGCCACCGGCGCTGTTGGATTTCTCGACGACTGGATCAAGATCTCTCGAGAGCGAAACCTTGGTCTGAACAAATCCGCGAAGATCATCGGTCTCGTCAGTGTCGCGGTGCTCTTTGCCGTGCTGCTCGTGACGCTCACGAACGTGCATACCGAGCTGTCCTTCGTGCGCCACGATTCGATTGGTTTGGACCTCGGAAGAATCGGCTGGTCGATCTGGGCGATCTTCTTGTTGTTGGCTACCGCGAACGCCGTCAACCTGACCGACGGCCTCGATGGCCTAGCCTCGGGCGCCGCGATCCTCAACTTTGCGGGGTTTACCTTCATAGCGTTTTGGGCCTTCAGGAACCCTGCTGAATACGACATCCCGCACGCGCTCGACCTCGCCGTTATTTCGGTGTCGATGCTCGGTGGGTGCGTTGGTTTCCTGTGGTGGAACGCCGCTCCCGCGCAGATCTTTATGGGCGACACCGGCTCGCTCGCGATCGGTGCAGCGCTCGCCGCGCTTGCGTTGACGACCAACACGCAATTGCTATTGCCGATCATGGGCATGTTGTTCGTGACCGAAACGATCTCGGTCATCTTGCAGGTCGTGGTCTTTCGCTATCGCGGCGGAAAACGCCTGTTTCGAATGGCCCCGATACATCACCACTTCGAACTTGTTGGTTGGCCCGAGACGAGAGTCATCATCCGCTTTTGGCTGCTGTCTGGGCTCACGACGGGCCTCGGTGTCGGCCTGTTCTACTGGGATTCGATCAACCAGGGAATCGCGGGATGACGGGCGCCCTCGTCGCTGGCGACCGCGTTGTCGTGTTGGGTCTTGGCGTTGCTGGGAAGGCGGTCACCCGCGCCCTTCGCAAACGCAACATCGACGTCACCGCAATCGAAGACCGCCCGACAGAGGAGGCCCACTCGTTCGCAAATGAGGTTGGCGCAGCGCTGTTGATTTCCCCAACCGGAGACGACCTCGTCGACGCGTTCACCGGAGCTGACGGATTCATCCCAAGCCCCGGCGTGCCCGACACCCACGAAGCATTCGCGGTTGCGGACACGCTCACGATCCAGACGCTTTCGGAATTCGACCTTGCCCGGTGGTGGGATGATCGACCAATCGCAGCGATCACCGGAACCGATGGGAAGACGTCGGTGACCATGCTCACCGTCGACATGCTCGTTGCCTCAGGTGTCGCAACCGCAGCGGTTGGTAACACCGACGTGCCGCTCGTCGAGGCGATCGACGATCCGTCCTACGACGCGTTCGTCGTCGAGGCATCCTCGTTTCGGCTCGGACACAGCCAACGGTTCTCCCCGCTGGCAGCTGCCTGGTTGAACTTCAGCCCCGACCATCTCGATGTTCACTCGACACTCGAACTCTATGAACGTGCCAAGGCCGAAATCTGGCAGAGCTTGCCACCCGGTGGGTTGGCCGTAGCTCCCGTGGACGATGCCATCGTGCAACGACACCTTCCGGCCGATCAAAAGGCGATCCTCGTCGGGTTGACCTCGGAGGGTGCAGCCAACGCCTACGTCGAGGCTGGACGCCTCATCGTCGACGGAACCGACATTGGCTCGATCGACCTGCTCCCTCGACGTTTTGATCACGACATCACCAACACGCTCGTCGCGGCCGCGCTCGCGCTGCATCTCGGCGCGAACGTCGACGGAATCGGGACCGCGATCGAGCGACACGAACTGGCGCCCCATCGCATCCAGCACATCGCGACCGTCGACGGCGTCGACTACTACAACGACTCAAAGGCAACGGTTCCACACGCGGTCGTCACCGCAGTTCGTTCCTTCGACTCGGTCGTGCTCATTGCCGGCGGCAAGAACAAGGGTCTCGATCTTTCCGAGTTGGGCGAGCTCAGTAATCTCACCCGTGCCGTGATCGCCATGGGCGATGCCGGCGACGATGTGGCTGCGGCCTTCGACGGGCTAGCGCCCGTTCACCGAGCGAACGACATGGACGACGCCATCAAAACTGCGTCCGAGATAGCAACCGCTGGGGACACTGTTCTGTTGTCGCCGGGGTGCGCCTCGTTCGACGCATATGCCAACTACGCCGCCCGCGGGGATGACTTCATTCGGGCAGTAACCGAACTTGCAGGGGTGACATGACAGCTGTATCGAACCGTCGTCGCAAGACCGCCGAGACTGCGAAGACGCAACGCTCGCGGCCAGCGACCGCCAAACGATCAAAGACACAGGACTCTCCAACAACCAAGGAGACGCTGCGCGACGTCGTCGCGCGCCGGGTAGGTGTTGGCTCTGCACCGGCACTGTTCCTAACCGGCGTCGTCGTGTGTTTCTCCTTGCTTGGGTTGACCATGGTGTTGTCCGCGTCGTCGGTGACCTCGCTCACCGAGACCGGTTCGCCATGGGGCGAATTCACCTCACAAGCCACCTGGCTCGGCATTGGCTTTGGCGTTTGCGTCATTGCGGCATTGTTCGACTATCGAGTGCTGCGCCGCTTCACCATCGTTGCGCTCGGTGCGTCGTTCTTGCTGCTGATACTCGTCCTCTTTCCACAATTCGGTGTCAACGTGAACGGCGCTCAGCGTTGGCTGCGATTCGGATCGATTCAGTTCCAGCCCTCCGAGCTGGCAAAGCTCGCGCTGGTTTTGTTTGTCGCCGACAACTTGGCTCGATCGAACTCGGTCGACGTTCACCGCTCTCTCAAACCAATCATGAGTGTGCTGGTGCTCTACGGCGCGCTGATCCTCGTGCAACCGAATCTCGGCACCACGATCATCATCTTTGCGATCGGGATCATCGCGCTGTTTACGAGCGGGGTGCAGCTCCGCTACGTGGTCGGGATTGGAACGGTCAGCGCCGGAATCGCCATGGCGCTCGCGTACTTTGCCTCCTATCGCCGCCAGCGACTGCTCGCCTTCCGGGACCCATGGTCCGACCCGCTCGACACGACCTGGCAGACACTGAACTCGTTGGTTTCGGTCGCCAATGGCGGGGTCACGGGCGTGGGCATTGGCCAGAGCCGTGGCAAGTTTGGATTTCTCCCCGAGGCACACAACGACTTCGTGTTTGCCGTGACCGCCGAAGAATTCGGCTTGGTCGGGGCGGCGATCGTCGTGCTTGGCTACGTGATCTTTGGTCTGACGTGCTTGCTCATTGCCCAACGCGCCGATCGCTTTGGCGCTCTGCTCGTCATCGGGATTGCGTCGTGGATTGTCGTGCAGGCCTTCATCAACATTGGCGGCGTGCTCGGAGGTTTGCCCATGACGGGCGTACCGCTGCCGTTTATGTCGGCGGGTGGCACCTCGCTCGTAGCAACGCTCGCGGGCGTTGGAATTATTTTGAATGTTGCGCGGAGTAGCCGTTGAGCGCCACCTACGCACTCATTGTTGGAGGTGGCACCGCCGGACACGTTTTGCCCGGTGTTGCGATTGGCCAAGAACTCGTTCGACGAGGCCATGATGCCGACTCCATCCATTTCGTTGGTTCTGAACGTGGCGTTGAACGACGGCTCGTGCCCGATGCCGGATTCGAACTGACCGTGCTGCCGGGGCGAGGTATCCAACGAAAGCTCACGACCGAGAACGTCGGCTCGATTATCGGGCTTGGACGGGCGTTCGCGAATTCGCTCGGACTGTTGCGAAGTCACCGACCCGAGGTCGTCGTTGCCCTCGGAGGGTACGCGAGCGTTCCTGCTGGCCTGTGGGCAGTGCTGCTGCGCCGACCCATCGTCGTCGCCGAGCAGAACGCGGTGCCCGGCCTCGCGAATCGAATCATTGGGCGGTTCGCGCGGGCGTGCGCTGTCTCCTATGAGGGGACCGACCTTCCGAAATCTGTGTGGACTGGCAACCCGGTTCGCCCCGAGATTCTGGCCGTCGCAGAGAACCGGGTGATGGCGCGACAGGCCGCACGCCGCGAGCTCGGAATCGCCGAGGACCAGAAGCTGCTCGTCGTGTTCGGCGGATCGCTCGGGGCCCGCACGATCAACAACGCCCTGATTGGCTCGCTCGACCGGCTCGCCGATCGCCGCGACCTCGTGATCCGACACATCATTGGAAAGCGTGACTTTGCTCAGATCACCAACGCGGTATCGCTACCCGACGACGCGCCGCTCACCTACGTGCCCATCGAGTACGAAGATGATATGGCCTCGGTATATGCCGCTGCGGACCTGGCGGTGTGTCGTGCCGGAGCAACGAGTTGCGCCGAGCTATCGGTGACCGGAACGCCCGCAGTCCTCGTCCCACTGCCCGGAGCGCCCGGCGATCATCAAACCGAAAATGCTCGAGCGCTCGAACGCGTAGGTGGGGCTGAACTCGTCGCCGACGCCATCTTTGATTCAGAAATGCTCGCCGACACCGTCGAGCGCCTCCTCGCGTCCGATGGTGTCCTCGACACGATGAGAGCCAGCGTCGACGCGGTCGCGCGACCAGACGCGGCCTCCGCGGTTGTTGATTTGGTCGAGCAGTTCGGAGGGGCCTCATGAACGCACAAGACGAACCCGGGATCTCGACCGGAAGTGTCGAGCAAGGAATCGAGCTCGATACACCACAGGACATTCACCTCATCGCAATCGGCGGCGCGGGTATGGCCGCGATTGCCGAAGTGCTTCATGGCATGGGCCACAACGTGCGCGGCAGCGACATGACCGACTCGGCGGCGATTACCCGACTGCAATCCTTGGGTATCGACGCAATCGTGGGCCACGACGCCGCCAACGTGCACTCACCAGACATCGCCGCGAAATCGACCGCAGTTCCCGACACCAACCCCGAGGTAGTGGCTATTCGCGAGGCTGGCGGTGACGTTGCGTCGAGAGGCGTCATGCTCACCGCGATCGCCTCGCAACGAAAGACCGTCGCGGTGGCAGGAACTCACGGCAAGACAACGACCACGTCCATGCTGGCCGTCATTGCCATGGAAGCCGGCGTCGACCCGAGCTACATCATTGGAGGCACCGTTCCCGACCTGGGAAGCGGCGCCCGCTGGGGAGAGGGCGACTGGTTCATCATCGAGGCCGACGAGAGTGACGGTTCGGGATTCGGGCTCGGACACTCGATCGGCATCGTCACCAATGTTGAACCCGACCACCTCGAGTTCTACGGCGGCGAGGAGCAGATGCGCGCGGCGTTTGCCGAGTTCGTAGCGAGCGCTCACGTCGCAGTGGTCTGCGCTGATGACCCCGGCGCCCGCGCTCTCGCGGATGGCTCGAACGTCGTCACCTACGGCGGCGTGGAGGATGCGACCTACCGAATGGGAAACATTGTTCGCGGTACGGCTTCGGTGACCTTCGACATGTATCGCTCGGGGATTCTGATCGGCGCGATCCGGTTGCCGATGCCCGGAATGCACAACGCACGCAATGCCGCAGCAGCGACCGCGGCCGCCCTCGAGATGGGTCTGCCCTTCCGTGCAGCGCAAGCAGCGCTTTCGAGATTCGCTGGAGTCGGACGGCGTTTCGACGACCGCGGCTCTGCCGGTGGTATCGACTTTGTCGACGACTATGCCCACCTTCCGACCGAGGTTCGCTCTGCGCTGGCCGCAGCTGTCGACACGCAACACGAGCGGGTCGTCGCGGTCTTTCAGCCGCACCGCTATAGCCGGACCGAGGCGGTGTGGGAGGAGTTCGAAGGCTGCTTCGACGACGCCGACCTGCTGATCCTGACCGACATCTACTCATCGGGTGAGGCCCCGCGTCCAGGGATCACCGGAGAGCTCATTGTCGAAGCCGTGACGCGCGGCAGCGGTCATCCCGAGCTGATCTATCACGCCGACCGTGCAAGCCTCGCAGGCGTCGTGGCAGACGCCCTTGCTCCAGGTGATCTCTGCATCACGCTTGGCGCTGGCGACCTGGTGACGATGCCCGACGAGCTGCACGCCCTCCTCGGTGATGGGTCATGATGACAACGAACTCCTCGATCGACGATGTGGTCAGCGCTCTCGGCTCGGTCGGCGGACTGACGCTTCACCGAGCTGTGCCGGCGGCGACGCTGTGTACGTATCGGGTCGGCGGGCCACTTGCCTTGCTGATTCGGGTCGAAACACTCGCCGCGCTGGCCGAGGTCGCGTCGGTACTGTCGCGCGCTCAGCTTCGCGTCGTCGTGATTGGCAAGGGCTCGAACATGCTCGTCGCCGACGAAGGTTTCGACGGCGTAGCAATCATTCTCGAGGGCGACTTTGAAGCCATCCACATCGAGGACACGCTTCTGAGCGTCGGTGCCGCAGCTGCGCTCCCCATCACCGCACGAGCGACCGTCTCAGCCGATCTGACGGGGTTTGAGTGGGCTGTTGGGGTGCCGGGCACCATTGGCGGGGCCGTACGCATGAACGCGGGTGGACACGGTTCAGACATGGCCGCCTCGCTCGTTGATGTCGATGTCGCCGATCTTCAAACCGGCGACATCACGACCAGATCTGTTGACTCGCTCGACCTCGCATACCGATACTCCAACCTCGGCTCCCACGAACTGGTGGTTCAGGCCCGACTTCGTCTGGAGCGTCTCCGCGAAGACCAGAGTGGTCAACAGGAGACCGACACCAACGATGGCTCGCTTGGCGCAGAGCTCTTGCGAGAGATTGTTGGCTGGCGGCGTGAACATCAGCCGGGCGGAGCCAACGCCGGGTCGGTGTTTACCAACCCGGAAGGCGACTCCGCCGGTCGCCTGATCGATTCGGCTGGCCTGAAAGGTCATCGCATCGAAAGCGCAGAGATTTCCCCCAAGCACGCGAACTTCATTCAGGCAGACCCAGACGGCCGAGCGAACGATGTGATGGCGTTGATGATCCACGTCGTCGAAATCGTCGAAGCGCGTTTTGGGATTCGCCTGCATGCAGAGACCCGGTTGATCGGTTTCGATCCCGAGGTCGTGGCCATGGTCCAACAGTCCGAGGTAGAGATCGAATGACCAGTCAACGAAGTAGACAAACAACAACCGCGCGCAACCGGCCAAAACCCGGACCGCGTCGACAAAGCGCTCATCACTCGACCCGGCGCCGCACCGCGCACGGGCATCCTCCGGTTGCCAGGAAGCCAGCCCCCAAGAAGAGCGTGCCGAAGAAGACCGCACCGAAGAAGACCGCACCGCGCACCGCAACGACAAGGACGACAGCGACCGCTCGCCGCTGGTGGCTGATTGGGCTGCTCGTCATGGTGATCGTCGCCATCGTCGTCGTGCTCGAGGCGCCGTTCTTCGAAGCAAAGAACACCCAGATCAGCGGTATCTCGCGAACGAGCGAAGGCGCCATCCTCGACGCGCTCGATCAACAACCCGACACCGCGCTGTTGCGCTATGACACGAACGCTGCCGCGGAAAGGGTCGCTCAACTGCCGTGGATTCAGCAGGTCCAGGTCAGCCGTTCGTGGCCGTCGACGATTCGCGTCGTGGTTCGTGAACGCACCCCAGTCGCCGCCATCGGCAACACGACAGGAAGCCGTTGGATGATCACGAGCGAGGACGGCATGGTCGTTGAGGAACGTCTGACGCCACCGGCGTCGGTCCCGATCATCATTGCCGCCGACGAGGTCGTGCGGGACGCGGCTGTTGGCTTTCCGCTCGTCGGAGTGGAAAGAGCGCTCGAGATCGCCGACGAACTTCCGTTGCAGCTCGCGCCGTGGGTCACGACCTGGACGTCGGATTCGAGCGGTTCGGTAGCGGCAAACTTGGTCGGATCCGCGGTTGTCGAGTTCGGAGCGTTTGAGGATCATCGAACCCAGTTCGTATCGCTCGCGTCGATCCTTAACGGTGGCGCACCGCTCGTCTGTCTTGAATTGATCGACTTATCGGTCGCCGACAACCCGGTCCTTCACCGCAATGGCGAATGCATGATCGCGTCTCAGGAATTGACGAGCTAGGTATTCTGCGGTTTCCTTTCTCACGTGGGGTGCTCACCGCACCACACACAGCGAGTAGGGGCCGTGAGGTGCACGCCCGCACTCGGTCATCTGTACAGCGCGTTCGATCACGTTTCGAGACGCTTGCAGATGATCCGATGCGAGTAATGCGCCACATGCGGACGAGTCTTACGCGATGATCGGGACCGGAGGAACCAGCCCCATGAATGGAACACCCCAGAACTACCTTGCAGTTATCAAGGTGGTCGGCGTTGGCGGGGGCGGCGTTAACGCCGTCAACCGAATGATCGATGCCGGACTGAAGGGCGTCGAATTTGTCGCCGTCAATACCGACGCACAAGCGCTGCTCATGAGCGACGCCGACGTCAAGCTCGATATTGGCCGAGAGCTCACCCGTGGTCTCGGCGCAGGCTCTGATCCCGAGGTTGGCCGACAGGCCGCCGAAGATCATCGTGACGAGCTTGAAGCTGCCATCAGCGGAGCCGACATGGTGTTCATCACCGCCGGCAAAGGTGGCGGCACCGGAACCGGTGCAGCGCCGGTTATTGCCGAGGTAGCCCGCAACGTTGGAGCGCTCACCATCGGCGTCGTCACCCGGCCATTCGGCTTCGAGGGACGTCGCCGTGCTGTTCAGGCCGAACAGGGCATTCAGCGCCTCAAAGAAAACGTCGACACCCAGATCGTCATACCGAACGATCGACTCCTCACCGTCTCCGAGGAGAGCACCAGCATGCTCAACGCGTTCAAGATGGCCGACGAGGTCCTCTTGCAAGGTGTGCAGGGCATCACCGACCTCATCACCACCCCCGGCCTGATCAACACCGACTTCGCCGACGTCAAGATGATCATGTCCGACGCTGGTTCAGCGCTCATGGGCATTGGCTACGCGTCGGGCGATGGTCGTGCGCTCGCGGCAGCTCGTGCCGCTATCAGCTCACCGCTTCTCGAAGCATCCATCGAAGGTGCCCGCGGCATCCTGCTCAACATCTCGGGCGGTTCAGACTTGGGTCTGTTCGAGGTAAACGAAGCAGCCGAAGTAATCCACGGCGTTGCTCACCCCGACGCCAACATCATCTTTGGTGCGGTCATCGACGACGAGATGGGCGACGACGTACGAGTTACCGTCATCGCAGCAGGCTTTGAGCGCTGGGAGGCCGGTGCAGGCTCGGTCACGTCAGCATCCCAAAACTTGTCGAGCTCGACCCTCACCTCCACAGGTTCTCTCGGGGCGGCCACGACCGCTGACAGCTCCACGATCGGTGGTAGCGACGAGAACGAATTCAGCGCCGCTGTCGATGCAGCCGAGGAAGACTCGTTCATCCACCAGGACAACGAGCTGGGCACCGACGTTGACAACGATGAGCCAAGCAACGACTCGGGAGCTTCGAGTTTCAGCGTTGCTCCACCTGTCGACGACGACGATCTAGAGATCGCCGACGTCTTTGCCGAGGCGCCTATTACTGACGATGACGACGACGAAGGCCCCGAAGACGAGTTCGACGTCCCGTCGTTCTTGCGTTAAGGCTGCGCTCCCCGTGAGCGTCCATTACGAACGTTCTCGTGGCGACGGCTCGGTCATCGAGTTCACCTTTACCGAAGTGGACGATGGCGACTTCCATATCGACGCCGAGCCAACGGGCCTCGCCGATCGCCGGATGGCGGTTATGTCCGGTGAGTGGGCGGTCGCGCGTCAGGTTCACGGTGCCGATGTGGTGGACGCCTCGACCATCGTCGCGGGCGGCTTGGATGCACACGCTGCACCGGAGGCCGACGCGATCATCACCGACGAGCCGGGGAGACCAATCGCTGTGCAAGGCGCCGACTGTGCACCACTCGGCTTTGTGACGAGTAAGGGGCCCGTCGCTGTGGCGCACGCGGGCTGGCGAGGTCTTGCATCGGGCATTGTCGACTCGGTGGTCAACGAATTGGCCATGCGCGGCGCGGTCGTGACCGAAGTGCTCGTCGGTCCGGTGATAGGTCCGGGGTGTTACGAGTTTGGGAGCGACGATCTTGAAGCGGTCGCGGGGGAGTTGGGAGATGTCGTGCGCGCCGAGACCGCCTCGGGAACCCCTGCGCTCGACCTGCGAGCAGCGATCCGAGCGTCCTGTGAGGCTGCGGGGGTCGAGCAGGTCAGCTTTGTGCGCCCCTGCACTGGTTGCTCCAACGGAGGGTTCTCCCATCGAGCACGCAAGGACACCGAGCGTCACGCCCTAGCGGTACGGATCAGACCATGAGCGGTAGTGCGGATCGTGCAATGACCACGAGCGACGACGTGGTTAGTGAACGCCTTGACGAAGTGCGCGAGCAGATCGAGCGCCTCGGTCGCAGCGACGTCACGGTCATCGCCGTCACGAAGGGTTTCGATCGATCCGCTATCGATTGCGCCCAACGCCTGGGACTTCGTGACATTGGCGAAAACTACGCCCAGGAGCTCCTGGGCAAAGTCGATGCGCTCGAGCCGGACACGCGGGTCCACTTCATGGGTCGGATCCAGCGAAACAAAGTCCGCAAGCTCGTCGCCGACGTCGATGTGTGGCACAGCATTGCGCGCCCGGAAATCTTGGCCGAGATCGCGAAGCGACAAGACGCGAGCTCAGATGAGGGTTCTGCAGGCCTGCTTATTCAGGTACGGCCCCACGATGATGAAAGCAAAGACGGCATTGCTCCGAGCCAGATCGAGGACATGCTCGACAAAGCCGAGCAAGCGGGAGTCGACGTTGCGGGCCTGATGACAATTGGAGTCCTCGGAGACCCCGTGGCCACTCGCAAGGCGTTCGAAGAGGTCGATCGACTCGCCGAGCGCTACGGCTTGGCCGAGCGCTCGATGGGGATGAGCGCGGACTATCGCGATGCCCTCGACGCCGGGTCGACGATGCTGCGCCTTGGGTCGGTGCTCTTTGGCCAACGGCCTACGCCCGTTCGGCGTGATTCGGACGCGAAACCATGAGCAGCTACGCTCGGTTGTTGACTGGAGGTCCCACCAATGTCGGGATTTTATAAAAAGGCTGTCGTTTGGCTCGGGCTAAACGAGGAATACCAAGAGAACGCAGGCGTCGAGGATCCATCGAACGGTGTCCAGGCCCCTGGTGGCGAGCTCGATCAGATGGACGCGGAAAGTGGTGGCCCGCGGGTTGGACCCGACAGGTCCCGGCGTGGCCCACAACCCCGACCCGCCGAGTCTGAGGCACCGCCTCAGCGCAAACGCCCCATGGGTAACCCGCTCGGGCTCGACGCCTCACGCGATTCCTCAGAAGGCTCAGTCCGTGTCGTACCGATCGATGAACCAATGGACACTTCTTCAGGAGCCGACTCCATGCCAAGTGCCTCAACAGCGCGTCCGTCAGACTCGGCATTGGGCGGAACCGTCCGTGCAATCCCGATGCCCGCAACCGTGCAACCCGTTGTCGTTGTTCCCGACTCATTCAACGACGCACAAAATGTCGCCGACTACTTTCGCGAGAAGAAGCCGGTCATGGTGAACCTTCAAGACGCCGAGCGAGATCTTGCCCGGCGCCTGATCGACTTCAGTTCAGGCCTTTGCTACGGCCTCGACGGAACGATGGAAAAGGTGGATCGTGACGTGTATTTGCTCACGCCGTTGGACGTCGAAGTTACCGAAGAAGACCGCACGAATTTCTAGCGAATCGCAGACCGTGGTCGAGATGACCGAATCTCCCACCCACGGAAACTAGGATCGCTCTATGGATCTGGTACGTGAACTAAAGGACGTCCGTTTCGAGCTTGCCCTGCGCGGCTATGACTGCGAGGCGGTCGACTCATTCCTCGCGAAGCTGCGCAGCGACGTTGCCTCGGTGCAAAAAGAGATTTCTGACGCGAATGAGCGGATGGCAGAACTTGAAGCTCAGGCCGCAAATGGCGGCGGAAGCTCCGAGACCGAGGGCACGCTTCGGCGGACACTCGTGCTTGCCCAGCGACTTGCCGACGAAACCGAACTCGAGGCCAAGAAGGCCGCAGGAGACATGGTCGACGCCGCAACCTCGGAGGCGAGCGAGCTTCGCGCGTCGGCCGAAGCCGACGCAGCGTCGATGCGCGAGACCGGCGAGAACGAGCTCCAGGCAGCGCGCGACGAAGCGGATTCGGTGCTTACGGCGTCCAACGAGGATGCAGCTATGGCACGAGCGGACGCGCGTCAACAAGCCGAGTTGTTGATGCAACAAGCCGAGGATCGAGGTGCCGAACGCGTCGTCGCGATCGAGAGCGCTGCCCAACAAGAGGCTGCGGCAATGCGAGAGCCCATTCGTTCCGAGGTCGCCGAGCTCGAGGATGTGCGCGCTCGCTTGCTCACCGACATCAGCGAATTGGAATCTCACTTGGAAGACCAGCGGGTCCGTGTTCGGACTGCGGTTGAGGCTCTCCGGGTCGGGATGTCGGGCTCGATTGAGGATCTCGAACGAGTCGCCGATGATGATGCCTTGCTCGCCACACAGCCCGCACCCCCACACAGCGGGGCCAGTGGTGCCGATGTAGCCGTTGCCCCAGACATCGAGATCATCGATCGCGTTAGTGAATCGGTCCCCGACCCTGCGACGGTCGATGAGTTGGAAGCCGACGCCCTCGACGGCTACGAGTCGGTCGCCGAGACCACGTCGGAGCTTCCTGCTCCCCCCGAACCACCGGCACCTCCAATCCTGACAGCCGTCGACCCTGTGCTCGAGGAGGCTCCAGCGCTGGATGACGAACCTGCTCTGGCAGAGGAACCACCTCAGGCAGAGGAACCAGCAGCTGATGCTGACACGGTTGCTGACGCTGACACATTCGAGGGAGTCGTCGCCGACGACGACCCAATGGAACTCGATGCGGAGCCGCTCGCCGTTGCCGAAACGGTCGAAGAGTCTGGTCCAGACACCGAACCAATTCCGGTCGTGGCCACCGAAGCTGAGGTTGAAGAGGCCGAGCTTGTTGTGCTCGACGATGAACCAACCGGCATGTTTGGTACCGATGTTGGCCAAGAGGTCGATGTCGCGCCGACTCCGCCTTCCGCGGGTGCTGCGGCTCTCGGTGCTGCGGTCATTGGGGGAGCGGGCGTCGCTGGAGTAGGCGCAGCTGCGGTGTTCGAGGAGCCAGATGAGCCCGAGAGCAGCGATGAAGACAGCGTTCCAGTCGCCGCCGGCGGCAGTTTTATCGACCGCTTTGGCGCCGCGCTGGACGAGCTTCCAATCGTGCGCGACTAAGACCGTCCGTGGCAAGTGCGCGCCTTGGGCCTAGACTTCTCGCCTCAAGGAGCAAGCTGACATATTTGGCTTGTTGATTTGCAACGAGCGGCGAACCAAGGCGTTTGCTGGTTGATGCAACAGAAAGGTGGTGTTGCAGTGGCTAAAAAGGCAGCCGCAAAGAAGAAGGCTCCGGCGAAGAAGAAGGCGCCAGCAAAGAAGAAAGCTGCCGCGAAGAAGGCGCCAGCAAAGAAGAAAGCTGCCGCGAAGAAGGCGCCAGCCAAGAAGAAGGCGCCAGCGAAGAAGAAGGCCGCCGCGAAGAAGGCACCCGCAAAGAAGAAGAAGGCCGCGGCAAAGAAAGCGCCGGCCAAGAAATCCTCCACCAAGAAAGCGACAAAGTCCACCGAACCAATGTCCGAGGTTGCCAAAGTCGACGAAGCACAAGCTGCTGCTGCCGTTCGACTTAAAGAAAATCAGAAAGCCGCAAAGAAGGCCTTTACCCCCGCCTTTCTCCGAAAGCAGAAAGAAGAACTGCTCAAAGAGCGCGAGAAGTACACCAGATCCGCGGTGTCCTACAGGCTCGAAGCGGATTCGCTCATGTTGAACCGGGAACCTGGCGATGTTCAGTTCGACGAAGAGTCCGGCGAAGGCGACACCCTCGCCGTCGAGCGTGAACGCGACCTTGCCCTGAGCGCCCAAGCTCAGCAGGCCGTGGACGAAATCGATGAGGCCCTGCAACGCATGGAACAAGGGGTCTACGGCATGTGTGTTGAGTCGCACAAGCCAATCCCCAAGGAGCGCCTCGAGGTCATCCCGTGGGCCGCTGTGCGAGTGGAAGTCAAGGTCGGCGGGCTTGGACGTCGCTGAGTCCGAAACGGACTATCCGGCCGAAGTCGAGCTAACACCAGCGCAGGTGACCGCGCGGCGCTGGCAGCTTCTTGCGGTCTCGGCGATCGTGATCGCAATCGATCAAATCACCAAGATCTGGGCCGTGAGCGCACTCGATGGCAACACGATCGACGGTCCTTTTGGCTCGGCTCTTCGGCTGGTGTTCAACCGGGGATCGGCATTTTCTCTCGGTGAGGGATTCGGACCGCTGTTTGGCGTGCTCGCCTTCGTCATCTCGATAGCGC